>JBMORH010000012.1:0-13066 GCA_049322275.1 Thermodesulfobacteriota bacterium | reverse complement strand
GGGTTATGATGGGAAGTGCGTGACGACTCACGCTACAAAACGGGCTCGAACCCAAGGGGCGGACGGTCTGACACGCACTCAGACACATAACTACTAACATACAAGGGGCGGGGTTTATCCCCGCCCGCGCTTGCCCGCGTTTCCATCTACCCAGTCGCGCACGCCGGCCCAGCTCTGGGCCGGTGCCAGGGCATGAAAAACCCGCGCCCCTCCCGGACGTCCGGCGAGCCCGGCGGCGCTGGCGCGCCCGGCCCGCCCCTGGTCCGCGGGGGGAAGCGGGTTCGATGCAAGCGGCGCGGGACCGGCGGCCAATCCGCCGGCCGACCGCACTACTTGCGGCGCTGGTGACGGGTCCGCTTGAGCAGTTTGCGGTGCTTGTGCTTGCGGATCTTCTTGCGGCGCTGTTTGATGACGCTGCCCATCTGGGTCCTCGGCTCGTCTTGCGAATTATTGGCTGCAAAGGGTGCGAAGCTGCCTATATACCCGATCGGGCGCGGATCGGCAAGGGGAAAAGGCCGCCCCCTAGCCCAGGCGGGTGGTGTGGACCAGCTCCACCCCCGGCTTTTGCTGCAAGACCCGGTAGTGTTCGCGGCAACGGGCCAGCTCCGGGCCCTCCTCGGCCGGCAGCAAAAGCGCCAGCTCCGCCCAGCCTCCGGCCGGCAGGTTCTGGGGCGGCTGCATCAGCACCAGCACCGTGGCCGCGTTGGGGTTGCCGGCCGCCCCGCCCTCGGCGTGGGCGATGAGCACCGGCTCCTGGTCCTGGTCCGGACCGCCGGCGATGGCGTGGGGCACGAAGGAGGCGGGGTCCAGGGTCCAGAGCAGGCGGTCCACCTGGGCGGCCTGGGCGGGGTCGGCGGCCAGCACCAGCACCCGCCGGCCCTGGGCGTGATGGCGGGCGGCGATGAGCGCCGCGGCCCGCTCCGGGGCGAGCCCGGCCTGCCTCAGGTTGATGAACTCGGCCCTCATCGCCCCCCGCTCCCGGCCGGCGCGGCGTCCTGGTCCGGTTCGGGGCCGAAGGGCATGATGGCCCCGCCCACCGCCCGGTCCAGCTCGGCCAGGGCGCTCTGCACCCCATAGCGGGCGCGCTCCACCTCGGCCCTGGCGTTGTAGAGCTGGGTGCGCGCCTCGCTCAGCTCCAGGGGGGTGGCCAGGCCGTTGTCATAGCGGCCCTTGACCAGCCGCCAGTTCTCCTCGGCCGCCTTCTGCTGGGCGTCGCCCACCTCCACCTTGGCCCTGGCCTCTACGAGCCCCTGCCAGCCCTGGCGCACCTCGCGGCGCACCTCCTGGCGCTTCTGCTCCCAGGCCTGGTCGGCGGCGCGCTTGAGCGCCCGGCGCTCGTTCAGCGCGCCGGTGATGCGCCAGCCCGTGAACAGCGGCAGATCCAGGAACAGGCCGTAGTCGTGGTACTCGTCGGCCAGCCCGTCCTTGCCGGTCTGGCCGAAATCGGCGCGCAAATCCAGGGTGGGCAGGTGGCCGCCCCGCGCGGCCTCCACCGCCGCCGCCGCCGCGCGGCCCAGGTAGTCCAACTGGCGCAGCTCCGGCCGCCGGGCCAGGCCCAGCTCCTCCAGGTCGGGCTCGGCCAGACGGGCGGCGGCGGGCTCCACCGTCACCTCGCCCCCCACCGCCAGGTCGTAGACCTGGGGCGCGCCGGCGGCCTGGGCCAGGCGGGCGGCCAGGCGGCGCAGGCCGGTCCTGGCCTCGATCACCGCCCGGCGGGCCTCGGCCAGGTCCAGATCGGCCCGGGCCAGCTCCGGCCGGGCGGCCAGGCCCTGGGCCAACAGGCGCTCGGTGCGGTCGCGGAAGGCCCTGGTGTCCTCCTCCTTGGCCACCGCCACCTCCAAAAGCCGCCGGGCGGCCAGGAGGTCCAGGTAGGCGAAGCGCACCTCGGCGCGCACCGCGTTGACCACGGCCAGATATTGCTGGTCATAGGCGTCGGCCTCCCAGGAGGCGGCCTCGGACCGGCCCCAGAGGGGATAGTCGAACAGCGCCTGGCTCAGGTTGAGCCCGGCCAGGACCTGGCGGTCGCCGGGTTCGCCGATGGTGCTGCGCTCGTTGCGGCTTTTGCGCCAACTGGCCTCGGCGTCGGCCTGGGGCCAGAAGTATGACCGCTGTTGCACCAGCCGGGCGCGGGCGGCCTCGCGGTTGGCCGCCGCCTGCTGCACGGCCGGATGCCGCGATAGCGCCAGGGCGGTCAGCTCGGCCAGGCCCAGGACGTCCGTGGCCGGCGCGGCCGGCTGGGCCGGCGCGGCCAGCGCCAGAACCGCCGCCAGCGCCGCCACCCCCCAGACCGCCGCCTTCGCGCCCCGCATGCCCCGCGCCCCGTGAGGGTTGATGGCCTTAAAAACCAGGCGCAATTCTAGCACAGCCGGACGCCCCCCCCAAGGCCGGGCGCTTGTGGGGCCGGGGGGCCTGGTGCTAGCATGGGCACAGGCGCGCGGGGCGGTTGGCGCGCGTCTTGGCGACCGGCGCGGCGCGGACGACACCCCGCCCGCGCCCTTGGCCCAGGGAGAAGCCATGATCCGGGTGCCGGTGGAACAACTCGCCGAAGGCCAGGTGCTGGCCCAGGACGTCACCCGCTCCGACGGGGTGGTGCTGATGGGCAAGGGCAAGGCCATCACCCCGGAGGTGCTCAGCCTGCTGAGAAGGCTGGAGATAGAGGCGGTGGTGGTGGAGGGCGACCTGTTCGCCTCCGACGAGGAGCGGGCCGCCTTCCTGGCCGGGCAGGAGGCCGCGCTCGTGCGCCGGTTTTCCCGCGTGGAGGCCGACCCCCTGCAACGGGCCATCCGCGAGCTTTTCCGGCGGCGCATCGCCGGCGGCTGCCATCCGCGCGCGGCCGCCGGGCGCGACGGGGAATAAGCCATGGCCGACGCCCGGACCGAGGCCCGCAAGAAGGTCCAACTGCTAAAAAACCTGCCCACCTTGCCGGGCATGATCGAGCAGATCAGCCGGGCGGTGGAATCCAAGCGCTTCTCGGTGGCCGACATCGGCCGGCTCATCAGCCGCGACCAGGTGCTCTCGGCCAAGGTGCTGAAACTGGCCAACAGCGCCTTCTTCGGCTTCTCGCGCAAGGTGGGCTCGCTCACCCAGGCCCTGGTCCTGCTGGGCTTCGACGTGGTCAAGGGCCTCATCCTGACCAGCAGCGTCTTCGACCTGATGAAGCACCGGACCGAGGCGCTCTGGGTCCACTCCATGGCCGTGGCCACGGTCAGCAGCGCCATCGCGGCCGAGCTTGAGATGGCCGACGCCGAGGAGGCCTCCATCGCCGGGCTGTTGCACGACCTGGGCAAGGTGGTGCTGCGCGCCCACATGCCGGAGGACAACGAGGAGATCACCCGCCTGGTGGAGGCCGAGGGCTATCGCGTGCGCGAGGCCGAGCAGGCGGTGCTGGGCTTCGACCACAGCCACATCGGCCAGTGGCTGGCCGAAAGCTGGAAGCTGCCGGAGAACCTGATCGACCCCATCCGCTGGCACCACCAGCCCGAAAGCGCCCGCGTCGCCCCCCTGGCCACGGCGGTGGTGCACCTGGCCGACCACCTGGCCCGCGCCTACGGCCTGGGCGACGGGGCCGACGACTGGGTGCCGGAGCTGAGCCGGGCCGCCGTGCAGCGCCTGGGCCTGGACGGACGCCAACTGGAGAACATCGTGGACGCCGTCTGCGAGCGGCTGGTGGGCGTGGACGGCCAGTTCGAGGCCTGACCCCGCCCCCGCCCCGCTTTTTCGCCTTTTCCGGGTGGCCCGGACAATTCATTGTCCGGGTCGCTTTAGCGACAAGCGGTCTTGGCGCGAGGCGGTTAAGATCGGGATCAGGCCCGTCGCCGGCATGAAGACCAGGGGCGGGGGGTCTAGATGCGCCCGCCGGTCAGGCTGAGCCAGCGCCCCGGCCGCCAGGCCGTCCAGGCCGAGGCGGCCAGGAAGCCCAGGTCGCGCCAGGCCCCGGAGAAGCCCGCCTCGTGGGCCGCCGCCTCGCCGCCGCCGGGAAAACAGCCGCAGTCGAAGCCCGCGCCGGTGAGGCCGGAATAGACCATCAGACCGGTGAAGAAGACCAACAGCGCCGAGGCCCACAGGGCGGCGGCCCGGGTCAGCGCCCCCACCAGCAAGAGCCCGCCGATGATGATCTCCAGCCAGGCCATGACCACGCTGACCGCGTTGACCGACCACAGCGGGATGAGGTCGTAGGCCGCCACCGAGGCGGCGAAGTTGGCCGGGTCCCAGACCTTGTCGTAGGCGGCGTAGAGGAAGACCCCGGCCGTGAACAGGCGGGCGGCCAGGGAGAGGAGCTCCATCGGCGCGCTCACGCCCCGCCTCCCCGGCGCGGACGCTGGATGGCGAAACCGGCCTTTTCCAGGGTGTCCAGGCAGCCCTCGGCCACGTACACCCGCAGATAGCCCTCGCGGCGCAGGTGCTGGGCCACGGCGGCGGCCGGGAAGCGGCTGGTGCTCTGGCCATAGACCACCACCGCCGGGGCCTTGGCGATGATGGGGCGCATCAGGGGATAGAGCTTGGCTATCTCGTCGGCCGGCAGCTTCAGCGCCCCGCGCGCCCTGGCCTGGGCGTAGTCGCCGGCCTGGCGGGCGTCCAGCAAGAGCGCGCCGTCTTTGACCAGGGCCAGGGCCTCGGCCGCCGGCAGGCGCTGCCACAAGGGGCTGGCCACCTCCGGCGGCAGCCAGCCGACGCCCTGGGGCATGACCAGGTTGAACAGCCCGCCCAAGACGACGGCGGCGGCCAGGATCAGGCCGCAGGGCTTCATTTCGCGCTTTATCGCCGGCCAGGGGTTCACGCTGGAAACATCTCTCCGGTTTGCCTGCTCATGACCGGGGCAAGTCTATGCCCCGGCCGGGGGCGGCGCAAGCGGGGGCGGGCCGGCCGCGTGCGCCGCCGCCAACTCCTCCAGCCGCGCCCACAGCGCCCGCACCGCCGCCTCGTCCATGTCCAGCCTTTTCAGCACCTCGCGCCAGGAGCGCGCGCCCTCCTGGGCCAGGCAGGACCCGCTGATGAGCACCATCAGCCGGCCGTGGGGGTTGATGGCGAAGGGATAGAGCCGGCAATAGAGCGGCCGGGCAAGGACCGGCAGGCGGCAGCCCTCGGCGCCCAAAAAACCGCAGGCCCCGGTGTCGTCTAGCCTGAGGCGCAGCCGGCGGCCACCAGGCATGGTCTGCACGAAAACCGGGTTGATGGCCGCCAGGAACTCCAGGAAGTCGGGGGCCACCCGGTCGGCCAGGCAGAAATCGGCCGGCTTTAGCCCGCTGGCCGCACTGATGGCCGCGATCTCGCCCTGGGTGAGCCCGAACATGTGGTCCGGGCCGGCGGGGGCGAGGCAGCAGCCCCGGCCCAGGCCGTGGCAGCGGGCGCAGATGGGCATGGCGCTTGCGGTCAAGTGAGCCTCCTGGCGGTCATTGTAACCCGCCGGCCGGGGCCTTACAAGCAATGCCGCGACATCACAAGCGGTTACGGGCGCGATTCCCCGCGGTCCGCCGGGTTTAGAAGTTACATTTTAGCTATAAACTAGCTTGCATATCCATTTGAACTTGTGCTACAAAGTTGGGCAAACGCATTGCATTGGTCTTGCCTGAACGGGGAATATCGGCCGCTCCCGGCCGAAGGGTTTTCGGGGTAGCGCGCGGTCCGGGGCACCAGAAACAGACTCCTAGGGAGGGCGTACGCATGGCCATGTGGGACGAGAAGTTTGAGGCAATGTCGGCCGACGAGATGCAGGCCTTTCAGCTTGGAAAGCTGAAGGAGACGGTGGCCTGGGTCTACGAGCGGGTTCCCTTCTACAAGAAGAAATTCGACGAGATCGGCCTCAAGCCCGGCGACGTCAAGGCCATCGAGGACCTGGGGCGGCTGCCCTTCACGGTCAAGACCGACCTGCGCGACAACTACCCCTTCGGCCTGTGCGCGGTGCCCATGAGCGAGGTGGTGCGGGTGCACGCCAGCAGCGGCACCACCGGCAAGCCCATCACCGGCCCCTACACGGCGGCCGACCGCGAGCAGTGGGCCGAGTGCATGGCCCGCACCCTGACCAGCGCCGGCATCACCAAGAACGACATCTTCCAGAACTCCTACGGCATGGGCCTGTTCACCGGCGGCCTGGGCTTCCACGGCGCGGCCGAGAAGGTCGGCTGCACCATAATCCCGGCCAGCAGCGGCATGACCGAGCGCCAGATCACCCTGATGCGCGACTTCGGCACCACCGCCATCGGCTCCACCCCCTCCTACGCCCTGACCATCGCCGAGAAGGCCCGCGACCTGGGCGTGGACCTGCGCCAGTTGCCCATCCGGGTGGGCGTCTTTGGGGCCGAGCCCTGGACCATCGAGATGCGCAAGGAGATCGAGGAGCGCATGGGCATCAGCGCGCGGGAGGCCTACGGGCTGACCGAGATGATGGGCCCCGGCGTGGCCTTCGACTGCGACGCCCAGGACGGCTGGCTGCACGTCAACGAGGACCACATCGTGCCGGAGATCATCGACCCGGTGACCGAGGAGGTCCTGCCCCTGGGCGAGAAGGGCGAGCTGGTCTTCACCGCCATCCAGCGCCGGGCCATGCCGCTCCTGCGCTACCGCACCCGCGACATCACCCAGCTCAAGCGCGAGAAGTGCGCCTGCGGCCGCACGCTCATCAAGATGAAGAAGGTCTACGGCCGCAGCGACGACATGCTCATCATCAGCGGCGTCAACGTCTTCCCCAGCCAGATCGAGTCCATCCTGCTGGAGATGCCCGAAGTCGAGCCGCAGTACGTGCTCATCATCCGCAAGAAGGGCTACCTGGACGCGCTGAGCGTGGACGTGGAGGCCAAGCCCGAAGTCTACGACATGGGCGAGGAGAAGCTGCGCGAGGTGGAGGGCAAGATCGAGGGCCGCATCCGCGGCATCATCGGCATCGGCGTCAAGGTGCGCTGCGTGCCGCCCAAGAGCATCGAGCGCAGCGAGGGCAAGGCCAAGCGGGTGTTCGACGCCCGCAAGCTCTAGGCCCGCGCCCCACGGATCAGAGGAAACCCGCCCCGCCCCCGGTTTCGGCCGGGGGCGGGGCGGTCGTTTGAGCCCCCCTCACCCTGCCTCTCCCCCCCGGTGGGGGGGAGAGGGGCCGGAAAAAGGCAGCCGGGGGCGAGGCCTGGCGCGAATATCGCGCATTGCGCCTATACCATCAAGCCGTCACAGGAATTGGCATCAGGCTGCGCCCAACACCCTGATCTGTCATTGCGAGGAGCGAAGCGACGTGGCAATCTCTTGAAAAACAAACCAAAGAGATTGCCGCGTCGGCCCGCGGCTCCTCGCAATGACGGAAGGCGGGCGGGCCGGCGGCTAGTCGCTGGAGACGAAGTGCTCGGCCAAAAAGCGCAGGAAGGCGGCGGCCAGGCGGGGCTCGTATTTGCTGCCGGCCCCTTCCAGTATCTGCTGGGCCGCCTCGAAGGCCTTCAGCGCCGGCCGGTGGGGGCGGTCGCTGGTCATGGCGTCGAAGGCGTCCACCACCCGAAGGACGCGGGCCATCTGGGGGATGCGCTCGGCGGCCAGGCCGCCGGGATAGCCGCTGCCGTCCCAGTTCTCGTGATGGCAGGTGACCGCGGCCAGCACGTCGTAGCTCACCGTGGAGATCTGCATCAGGGTCTGGTAGCCCTTGCGGGGGTGCTGGCGCACCAACTGCCACTCGGCCTCGGTCAGGTCGCCGTGCTTTTTCAGCACCTTCAGGTTGAGCTGGCCATAGCCCATGTCGTGCAGCATGCCGGCCACGCCGATGGCCTGCAGGCTCTGTTCGGGCAGCTTGATGAAGCGGCCGAAGGCCATGGCGATCATGCAGACGTTGACGCAGTGGTTGAACAGGTCGGAATCGCTGCGCAACAGGTCGCCCATGTTCTTGAGCAATTGGGGATCGCCGCCCAGCACCCCCACCAGGTCCTGGGTCTGGCGCAGGGACTGCTTGAGGGCCTGGGAGGAGACGTCGGCGCTGAAGATGGTTTGCAGGTTGAGGCAGGCCACCTCGCGCACCACCTGGCGCTTTTCGCGCAGGGGCCGGTTGGGGTCGCCCAGGACCGCGGTGGCCATGCGGGCGAAAAAGCCGGTGACGTCCGGGGCCTGGTCCAGGGGCACGTAGACCGTAACCTGATTGGCCTGCAACAGGCGATCGCGCCAGGCGGATTTGAAGACCTCGCCCCGCAGGCAGGCCGGCGACATCTCGACCTTTTTTTGCTCAAGATTGTACAGGGGCAGATAGAAGTCGGCTGGGCTCTCCTCGCCGGGGTGCAACAGCTCCAGCGAGACGGCGGCCATGCCGAACTGGGCTGGATCGAAGTTGACGTTGCGGCGCTGGTCGCCCAGCGGGCGGTCCAAAAGGCGCTCCGCGGTAACCGGGGGCTCCTCGGAAGTTGTTGCCATTACGCGTCCCCCCCCGGACGCAAGGCCGCCCGCCCACGAGTGAATGTTTTTATTGTATGGCAGGCTGTCTTGCCGATAATACTAATGCCAACCGGGGTGGATGACAACTTGTGAATTCGCCCGGCGAAAACGATTTTTTTATTATCTTTTTATTACAGCGCATTACCCAGGAAACCGCACAAAAGCGCACAGCTTTCCCAGACCAGGAGGCGCAGTCTTGAAGCCCTTGAACCACCTGACCGAACGCTTCGGCGAGTCGGTCATCCGCATGATGAGCCGCATCTGCAACCAATACGGCGGCATCAACCTGGCCCAGGGCTTTCCGGACTGGGACACGCCGGAGCCCGTGAAGGAGGCCGCGATCAAGGCCATAAAGGACGGGGTGAACCAGTACGCCGTCACCTGGGGCGCGGCCGGCCTGCGGGCCAACATCGCGGCCCGCGCGCGGTCCTACAACCGCCTGGCCTGCGATCCGGACGCCAACGTCACCGTGACCTGCGGGGCCACCGAGGCCATGATCGCCACCCTGAAGGCCATCATCAACCCCGGCGACGAGGTGGTGATCTTCGAGCCCTTCTACGAGAACTTCGGCCCGGACACCCTTCTCTCCGGGGCCACGCCGCGCTATGTCACCCTGCGCCCACCCCACTGGACCTACGACCCCGACGAGCTCAGGGCGGCCTTCAACGCCAACACCAAGGCCATCATCATCAACACCCCCAACAACCCCACCGGCCGGGTCTTCAGCCTTGAGGAGCTGGCGCTGATCGTGGAGCTCTGCCAGCGCTGGGACGCCTACTGCATCAGCGACGAGATCTACGAGCACATCCTCTACGACGGGGCCGCCCACGTCTCCCCGGCCTCGCTGCCGGGCATGGAAGGCCGCGGCGTCACCATCAACAGCCTTTCCAAGACCTATTCCGCCACCGGTTGGCGGGTGGGCTGGGTCATCGCCCCGGAGCCGGTCACCCTGGCCGTGCGCAAGGTGCACGACTTCCTCACCGTGGGCGCGGCCGCGCCCCTGCAGGAGGCCGCCGCCGCGGCCCTGGCCCTGCCCGCCGACTATTACGCCGGCCTGGCCGGCCGCTACGCGGGCGCGCGCCGGCTGCTCCACGACGCCCTGGAAAAGGCCGGCTTCAACCCCTACCTGCCCAAGGGCGCCTACTACATCATGACCGAGGTGGCCCACCTGCGCCGGCGCCTGGGCTGCGCCGACGACATGGCCCTGGCCGTCAGGCTCATCGAGCTGACCGGCGTGGCCACGGTGCCCGGCGGCAGCTTCTACCGCGACCCGGCCCTGGGCATCGACCAGTTGCGCTTCTGTTTCTGCAAAAAGGAGGAGACGCTGGCCCGCGCGGTGGAGGGGCTCAGGAAGCTGGGCTAGGCCCGCGCCGGGGGGAGCCAGGGAGACGCCCTCCCCGCCCCAAACCGGGCAGGCCGCCGGCTGGGGCCGCCAGCGCCCCTGGCCCAAAAAGCAAGCACCGGGCTGGGGACCCGGTGCCTACTAGAAAAGGAGAAAGGGTTTTTGAGAAGCTGGTGCTCTTTGACCAAGCAAGTCTGGTGCCAATCCTGACCGGCCGCTCCGGAGCGGCCGGCCCCCTGGCGGGGCTCCCCGCGGGCGCTGCAAATATTATCAGTTGTTACAAATGCTTATCTTCTGGAGCTTGTCGAGGCATCCAAAAGCTAACGCCGGGCGGCTGCCCGGCGTTAGCTAAAAAGGAGAAAAGGGTTGAATGAAGCTGGCGCTATGTTCGGCTTGCAAACGACGTGCCCGCCGCGGCCATCACGTCAATTAATAAAATAATTCAAGCCATTACGCTTACCGCTCCCCTGCGGATCGCGCCGGCTCCCAGGCGCGTGGGTTCAAAAATTTGAACCGCCCCGGCGGGGGCGGCTCGGAACTTATGGGATAACTAACTGTAATGGCGTTATTTATGGCGGTTCAAAATCTGATACCCCCGTTGCCCCGCCGGGGTTCAAAATCTTGTCCCTAGCACTCCAGGCCGGGGGCCGGGAACTGGGCGCAGAATTCGGCCACCTGGCCCTTGATGGCCGCCAGCCGGCCGCCGTCGTGGGGGTTGCTGGCAACTTGAGCAATGTAATCGGCCACCTGCACCATGTGCGCCTCGGAGAGGCCGCGGGTGGTCAGGGCCGGGGTGCCCAGGCGCAGGCCGCTGGGGTCCTCGGCCGAGCGCGGGTCGAAGGGTATCTTGTTGGCGTTGGCCACCACCCCGGCGCGCTCCAGGGCCTCGGCCAGGATCTTGCCGGTCAGCCCCAGGGCGGTGGCGTCGATGAGCACCAGGTGGTTGTCGGTGCCGCCGGTGATGAGCTTGAAGCCGCGCTCGACCAGGGCGGCGGCCAGGGCGCGGGCGTTTTTCACCACCTGGTGGCAGTACCGGGCGTAGTCGGGCCGGGCGGCCTCGCCCAAGGCCACGGCGATGGCGGCGGTGACGTGGTTGTGGGGGCCGCCCTGCAGGCCGGGGAAGACGGCCTTGTCGATCTTGGCCGCCAGCTCGGCTCGGCACAGGATCATGCCCCCGCGCGGCCCGCGCAACAGCTTGTGGGTGGTGGTGGTCACCACGTCCACGTGGGGCAGGGGGTGGGGATGGTCGCCGCTGAGGCACAGCCCGGAGATATGGCTGATGTCGGCCACCAGGTAGGCCCCCACCTCGTCGGCGATGGCGCGGAAGGCGGCGAAGTCGATCCGGCGCGGGTAGGAGCTGGCCCCGGTGAAGATCAGCCGGGGCTGCCACTCCCTGGCCAGGCGGCGGGCGGCCTCGTAGTCGATGCGCAGGCTGTCCGGCTCCAGGCCGTACTGGCGCACCTGGTAGAACCGGCCGGAAAAACTCACCTTGGCCCCGTGGGTCAGGTGGCCGCCGGCCGAGAGGTCCATGCCCATCACCCGGTCGCCGGGCTTAAGCAGGCCGAAGTAGACCGCCATGTTGGCCGGGCTGCCGGAATAGGGCTGGAGGTTGGCGTGCTCGGCCCCGAAAAGCGCCTTGGCCCGCGCCACGGCCAGGTCCTCCACCTGGTCGATATATTCCTGACCCTGATAGTAGCGCCGGTGGGGGTAGCCCTCGGAGTATTTGTTGGTCAGGCAGGAGCCGCTGGCCGCGAGCACCGCGCAGGAGACGTAGTTCTCCGAAGGGATCATGCGCAGCACCGAGGCCTGGCGGGCGGCCTCGCGGCCGATCAGCGCGGCGATCTCCGGGTCCGACTGGCGTAGCTGGTCCATGTGACGGTCCTTTTTGACAAAAAATAGATCGTAAATATCACATGGGCCGGCGGCGCTGTCAACGCCGGCCACGCCCCCGCTTCCGCATATTGGAAGAAACGGGGCCTTTATCCCGCCGGTTTTGGGCTGGCCGCCGGCCCCGGCCTGGGCTACCATTAGCGCCGCCAAGGATTCACAGGCGCGCACACCTTCAGCCGGCCAGGACCATGCAGAGCGCTCCGTCCGCCGCACCCCATTTTCTCCTCGCCGTCCGGGCCGGCCTGGCCGGCTGGCACTGGCTGTTGGTGGGCCTGGCGGCGGCCCTGATGCTGGCCGCCTCCTTCTGGGGCCTGCCCGACGCCGAGCGGGTGGAGATCATCACCGGCGGCCGGGCGCTCGCGGCCGCCGAGATAGACGATCTCAACCAGTCGCGCCAGCGCTACCTGGAATGGGCGGCCGCCCATGGCTCGGAGGCGGCCCGCCGCCTGGCCTCCGGCGAGCCGATCAAGGAGGGCCTGCCCCGCCGCCGCCCGGACGCCGCGCTGGGGCCGGAGGGCAACCGCCTGGCGCTCCGGGCCTACCTCTTGGGCAGCGAGGCCATCGACGAGCGCCACATCTACCACGCCCTGTCCCGGATGCAGCCGTCCCAACTGGACTTCGACCCCCACTTCTACGTCTACGGCGGGGCCTATGTCTACCCGGTGGGGGCGGCGCTCTACCTGGGCAAGCTCCTGGGCCTGATCCAGCTCAGCAGCGACCTGGGGCGCTACTTCCAGCACCCGGAGCACATCGCCCGGATGTACCTGGCCGGCCGCTGGCTCAGCCTGGCCGGCTATCTGGCGGTGATGGTCGTGCTGGGGTTGTGGGCCATGCGCCTGGCCGGGCCGGCGGCGGCCGGGCTGGCCATGGCCGCCTGGGCGCTCTCCAGCCTGCCCCTGTGGATGGCCCTGGTCACCAAGCCCCACACCTGGGCCGCCGGCTGGGGCATCATCGCGCTGTACCTGCTCCAGCTCCAGGCCGGCCAGCCCCGGCCCTGGCGCACCTGGGCCAGCGGGGCGGCCCTGGGCCTGGCCATGGGCAGCACCATCACCAGCGGGCTCATCGCCCTGGCCTATCCCATCTTTCTTTTCGAGCGCCGGCGGCCCTGGGCCTGGCTGGGCCAGTGCCTCCGGGCCGGCCTGGCGGCGCTCATCGTCTTCGTCCTCACCAACCCCTACGCGGTGCTGAACTTCTACGGCTTCGCCTCGCAGTGGATATTGGAGGCCCACACCGAGGACGGCTCCCGCGGCAGCCTGGGCAACACCCTGGTCTTCTGGGGCCACGTGCTCATGGGCGATTTCGCCTTCCCCGTCATCATGCTGGCTCCGCTGTATCTCTTGGCGCGGGTCTGGCGGGGGCCGCGGGACCAGCGCCGCCTGGGCCTGGCGGTGCTGGTCCTGGCCTGCTCCCTGGGCTGGATCTTCGGCCACCGCCGGGTGGCCCTGG
>JBMORH010000011.1:65771-86502 GCA_049322275.1 Thermodesulfobacteriota bacterium | reverse complement strand
TCCATGGCCCTGGCAACCGTTCGGGTTATGATGGGAAGTGCGTGACGACTCACGCTACAAAACGGGCTCGAACCCAAGGGGCGGACGGTCTGACACGCACTCAGACACATAACTACTAACATACAAGCGGGCGGTGAAGCCCGGCACCGCCTTGGTCCGGTGCTCGTACACCCGTCGTTTCAGGTCGTTGGTCACCCCGTTGTAGAGGACCGAATTGCCCTTGTTGGACAAAATACAGACGTAGAATTGGCGCTCAATCATGAGCTCGACGCCGGCCGCCCCTCAAACGCGACGATTAACCTTTATTCCCTTCCATGCTCTTAATAAACAATGGAAGATTGCTTCGTCGCTTACGCTCCTGGCAATGACGGCTATTGCCTGGATGTTCCCAACTCCCCGCGGCGGACCTGCCTGGCCGGACCCCAGGAGCGGCCCGGCGCAGGCCCTAGAACGGCCAGGTGCGCCAATATATCTTGGTCCTAATCCAGATGCCGTAGAGCCCCAGGGGCTCGAAGATGATGATGAGAACCATGATGAGCCCGAAGACCACGTACTGGACGTTGGGCAGGCCGCTCTCGGTGAAGAACCGGGTGCTGATCTCGGTGAGCAGCGGGCCCACCACCGGCAGGCTGCCGATGCTGCCCAGCTCGATCTGGAGGTAGGTGATGAGGATGGCCCCCATCACCGAGCCCAGCACCGAGCCCAGGCCGCCCACCACCACCATGGCCAGGAACAGGATGCTGACCATGATGTTGAAGGTGTGGGGGGCGATGAAGCCCAGCACGAAGGCCATGAGCCCGCCGCCGACGCCGGTGTAGAAGGCGCTGACGGCGAAGGCCAGGGTCTTGTAGTAGGTGAGGTTGACGCCGTTGCAGGATGCGGCGATGTCGCTGTCGCGGATGGCCACGAAGGCCCGACCCACGCGGGTGTGGACCAGGTTGCGCAGGCCCCAGGCCAGGATGACGCAGACCGGCATGATGACCGCGTAGCGGGCGGTGTCGCTGGCGATGGGCAGGCCGAAGATGCTGAGTTCCGGCGCCTGCAGGCCCATGTGGCCGCCGAAGGCCTCGATGCGCCCCAGGATCTGGGTGATGGTCAGGCCGAAGCCCAGGGTGGCGATGGCCAGATAAGGGCCTTCCAGGCGCAGGGCCGGCAGGCCCAACAGGAACCCGAAGCCGGCGCTGATGAGCCCGGCCAGGGGCAGGGCCAGAAGAAAGGGCAGGCCCAGCTTGGTCATCAGGGCCAGGGTGGCGTAGGCCCCGATGGCGAAGAAGCCGGCGTGGCCCAGGCTGATCTGGCCGGTGTAGCCGATGAGCAGGTTCAGCCCCAGGGCCACGATGACGTGGATGGCCATGAGGTTGACCGTGTAGAGCAGATAATTGCTGGCGAAAAATGGCAGGGCGCCGAGAGCCGCCAACAGGAGCAGCAACCAGAAGGCCTGCGCCGGACTGTCGATCAAGCGCACGTCCTCATAGTAGTCGCGCTTCATGTCCATGGCCGCAACAATCCCCTTTCTCGACGTTCGCGCGTGCGCGTCGCGGGCCAGGCGAAGTTTGACTGCCGAAGCGGGATGTGGGCCTCGCCGCGGGCGGCGGGCCGTCCTGCTATTTTTGCGGGGGCTCGCCCTTGTGCTTGTCCAGCCGATCCAGCACCCGGCTGGCGTAGTGGTGCTCGTCGAGCAGCGCCGACTGGGGACGCAGGGCCGCGAGCTTCAGCGACAGGAAATTGAGCCGCTTCATGGCCTGGTAGCGGCTCCGCTCGTCGGGCGCGTTGTCCAACAGCTCCTCCACCTGGTAGATCTGCTTGCGCAAATCCAGCTCTGGCGGGGTGAAGCCGGCGTTCTTGAGCACCTTGTAGGCGATGCGCAACTCTGCGGGCAGGTTGCTGTCGTCCTCCAGGTTCTGCGGCTGCCCAGCTCCGGGCAGGTTGTCCAGCTCGCCCCGCTCCACCGCCTCCCGGATGCGGTCCTCGGCGATTTTCTGAAAGATGTAGAGACTCACGTCGGTTCGGCTCCTGGGGGGGGTGCTGGTGGAATGATGTTAGCCCAACCCAAGCGGGCGGTTCAACTCAATTCAGCTACGTTGCAGCTTAGAGCGTCAATGAATCCGGCTCATTGCCGCGCGCGGCCCGGGCGGGCGGCTCAGCCGCCCAGGCGGCTCATGGCGCAACCGCCGGGGGATTGGCTCTGGCTGCTCTGTTGGTGGCGCTGGGGCTTCAGGGCCGCGGCGGTTATCAGGGCCTGGGCCAGGCCGGCGTCGTCGGCCCCGCCGCGCAAAAGGGCCTTGATGTCCACCCCGCCCTCGCTGAACAGGCAGGGCACCACCCGTCCCTCGGCGCTGAGGCGCAGGCGGTTGCAGGAGGCGCAGAAGTGGTTGGACAGGGCGTGGATCACGCCCAGCTCGCCGGCCGCCCCGGCGATGGCGAAACGCCGGGCCGGGCCGTCGCCGGGGCGGCGGGGCAGTTCGGTCAGCTCGCCCAGGCCGGCGGCGGCGGCCAGGGCCTGGTCGGCGGGCAGGAAGCGCTCGCGCGCGAAGCGCTTGCCCCGGCCCACCGGCATGTATTCGATGAAGCGCACCGCCAGGCGGCGGGTCAGGGTCAGGGCGGCGAAATCGGCCAGCTCGTCCTGGTTCACCCCGCCCAGGAGCACCACGTTTAGCTTGACCGTGAATCCCGGCCGGGCCAGGGCGGCCGCGATGCCGCGCCAGACCTGGGCGAAGGCCTGGCGCCCCTCCTCCGGCCCCAGGCCGGTGATGGCCCCGTAGCGTCCGGGCCTGAGCGTGTCCAGGCTGATGTTCACCGCGCCCAGCCCGGCGGCCGCCAGCCGGTCCAACTGCTCGGCCAGCAGGATGCCGTTGCTGGTCAGGCGCAGATCCGGCCGGGGGCGCAGGGCGGCCAGGGATTCAAGGAGCACCGGCAGGTCGCGGCGGATGAGCGGCTCGCCGCCGGTGAGCCTTATCTTGTCCACCCCCAGGCCCACCGCCACCCGCCCCACCCTGGCCAGCTCCTCCAGGCTCAGGATCTCGGCGTGGGGCAGCTTGGTGACGCCCTCCTTGGGCATGCAGTAGCCGCAGCGCAGGTTGCAGCGGTCGGTGACCGACAGGCGCAGGTAGTGCAGGCGGCGGCCGAAGGGGTCGATGAGCTGGGCCGGCGGCCGGGAGGCCGGGCTGGTTTGGTCGGGATTGGCCATGTTGGGAAAGAAGTCTAGAGCCCTGGGACCCAACCGTCAATCCTGGGCCGCGGCCGAAAGCGCCGGGGCCGGTTCTTCCGGGGCGGCGGGGGCGGCGGAGCGGGCGGGCGGGGCCGGGGGCGCGGCGGCCTGGGCCTGGCCGGCCAGGGCCGCCTCGAACTTCTCCACCAGCCGCTCCAGCAGCCGGAACTCGCCCAGCACCTCGCGCTCGTAGGACGAGCGCGGGGCGCGGCCCAGGAGCCGGCGCTTCAGGTCGCGGTCGGAAAGCTGCTTGCGGCAGATGCGCAGCAGCTTGCGCAGGGAGCGGGGGTGCTCGCGGGCCATGTCCTCGCCCTCCTGGCTGAGCACGTGCACCAGGATGATGAGGATGTGGGCGTGCTTGAGCTTGCGGCCGCTGGCGTCGGCCCGGTTGGCCACCAGCTTTTCCAATAGCCGCAGGCGGTGGCTGAGCTTTAGCTCGGCGATGGCCTTGACCACCTCCTGGTGCAGCTCGGCGTTTTTCGCGAAATCCTCGTCCAGGTCCGGGTCGTCCAGGAAGCTGGCCAGCACCCTGAGCACCCGCTCGAAGTTCTCCGGGGTGTAGTCGGCCAGGAGCAGACGGTGCTTGCCCAGCCAGGCGGCCAGGAACTTGAGCCGGTTCTTGGTGTCGCCGGTGCTGTCCACCCGCTCGCGGCCGCGGTAGACGATGGTGCCCAGATGCTCGCCGCGCACGATGTCCTGCAACAAGAGCAGGCGGTCCTGGTTGAGCCCCAGGATGTCCACTTCCACGGTCTGGCCGGTGTAGGGATGGATTACCTCCTGGCGGATGACGCTGAGCGCGCGGTCCTCCAGCACGTTGTCCGGGTGGTAGGCGTGCTGGATGTAGTGCACCCGCAGCACCACCACCTGCCGGCGCGAATCCACGAAGAAGCCGCCGTCGAAAAGGGCCTGCTCGTTCTCCCGCCGGTCGCAGTGGGCCGCCACCAGGGCCACCTTCTCCACCCGCGGCAGGCCGGCGCGCGCCCCCAGGCTGGTCAGGGTGGTGATGGCGCGGTCGCTGGTGCCCAGCACCTTGACCGCGAAACGCTCGCGCCGGCGCATGAGCCGGCGAGCGAAGAGCGCGGCCGAGGTGTGGCGCTCGCCGCAGATGGGAAACCCCGACTGCTCCATGAGGAAGCGGTAGACGAACTGGCGGTTGTTGGCGTAGCGCCGGTTGTCGCCCTGACTGAACTTGCCGATGGCGCGGCCCAGGCGCTTGAGCTCGCCGTCCAGGTCGGAGGGGAAGCTGGCGTAGACCCCGGCCAGGTGGAAAACGCCCTGTTCGTCGCGGGCCATGACGTGGCCGCGGTCCATCTCGATCAACAGCGGCAGGAGCTGGCTGTAGCGGCTGAAGGTGGTGAGCGCCTTGCGCCCCATGGTCTGCTCGAACTCGCCCAGCAGGTTGCGCGGCAGGCGCTCGCGGATGACGGTGCGGTTGGCCGCGGCCCGGCCGGGCTCCGGCGGCTGCCCCTCCGGAAACAGCAGGTCGAACTGGAAGCCTTCGTCCTGATAGGACAGCGCCCGGTCCAGGGCCACCATGGAAAAGGCCGGAAGCTGCTTGTATTCGATCAGGGGGGCGTCGAAGGCCGGGATGAGCTCGCGGGGCTCCACCAGGGGATAGTCGGGGCCGTAGGCCTGCAACAAACCGGCCTCGATGTGCAGGAAATCCAGCACCCGCATCAGGTCGGCCAGACTGGATTCGGGCGGGGGGACGTTGCAGAGATCCCAAAGCGCCAGGTCCTCGACCTGGACCTCGCAAAAATGTCGCCGGCGCTCGGCCATGCGCTGGGGCTCCCCAGGGATGCGGCCCAATAACTAGCTGAATTAACAGGGTTTGGATGCACCAAACCCCCACCAGGGGCAGGCGATGAGCCTAAGGGCTTGAAATGCTTGTACCACGGCCGACCAAACCGGTCAACCGCGCAAAAAAAGCCACCTTTTATCTTCGGGCTCCGGTTGACAGCCCGCCGGGGCTCTGATAATAAACATGCGCGCGGGGCTGTAGCTCAGCTGGGAGAGCGCATGACTGGCAGTCATGAGGTCGTCGGTTCGATCCCGATCAGCTCCACCAAGTGAAAAAATCAGGGGCCAGGCGGAAACGCCCGGCCCCTTGCTTTTTGGCCTTCCGTCCGGGGGCGGACCCCGCCTCCCCGCCCGGCGCCGCCCCCGCCGCAGGGCGACCGCCGGGCCTCGCCCGCGCAACATCTCTAGACCACGGGCAAATCCGCTCCGGCCCGGCTTGACAGCCCTCCAGGGTCGGCTTATATTGAAATGTGGGCGGCGGCCCAGGGGCCGGACGTTGATTCATCCTGCTATATCAGGCGGTTACCCGCCAGGAATGTGAGCCGCATGGCCAAGGACTACTACCAGGTCCTGGGGGTGGACAAGAAGGCCAGCCAGGAGGAGATCAAGAAGGCCTACCGCAAGCTGGCCCTGAAGTACCACCCCGACCGCAACAAAGAAGACAAGAGCGCCGAGGAGAAGTTCAAGGAGGTGGGCGAGGCCTACGCCGTCTTGAGCGACCCCGCCAAGCGCAAGGAATACGACACCTTCGGCAGCCAGGGCTTCCGCCAGCGCTACAGCCAGGAGGACATCTACAAGGGCAGCGACCTGGGCGACATCCTGCGCGAGATGGGCCTGGGCGGCGATTTCTTCAGCCGCATCTTCGGCGGCGGCCGGGCCGGCGGCCCCGGCGGAGCGGGCGGGCCGGGCTTCCGCACCTACACCTTCAGCAGCGGCGGACCCCGGCCGGACGCGGGCGGCATGGGCTTCGATTTCGGCCAGGCCTATGGCGAGCCCGGCATGGGCGGCCCGGCACGGGGCACCGACCTGGTCTACGAGCTGCCGGTGACCCTGGAGGAGGTCTTCCACGGGGCCACCAAGATGGTCTCCTACCGCCGGGGCAACCAAGTGGAGCGGGTGAGCGTCAAGGTGCCGCCGGGCATCGCCACCGGCAAGAAGCTGCGCCTGGCCGGCAAGGGCGAGCCGGGCGCGGCCGGCGCGCCCGACGGCGACCTGTTCATCCGGGTGCGGGTGCTGGACCATCCCCACCTGCGCCGCGACGGCGACGACCTGGAGCTGAGCCGGGACGTGAGCTTCACCCAGGCCGCCCTGGGCGCCAGCCTGGAGGTGACCACCCTGGAGGGCAAGACCCTCACCGTGCGCCTGCCCAAGGGCACCCAGAACGGGGCCCGGCTGCGGCTCCGGGGCCAGGGCCTGCCCCAGTTCCACGGCGAGGGGCGCGGCGACCTCTACGTGAAGGTGAACATCAACGTGCCCGAACGCCTGACCAAGCGCCAGAAGGAGCTTCTGGAGGAGCTGGCCCAGGAGGGCCTGTAAACCCCCGCCGTCCCGGAGCCCCGGCCCCGGAACCCCCGGCCTGGAGAGAACCATCGGCCAGCCCGCCGCCAGAAAGCGATTCGCCGCCGGCCTGCTGCTGGCCATCCTGGTGCTGCCGCCGGCGCTGGCCTGGGCCGCCGCCCCGGCGGCCTGGCCGCGCCCCGCCGGCCCGGTGGCCGATTACGCCCAGGTGGTGGACCCTGACCACGCCCGGCGCATCGAGGCGCTTTCCCGCGAACTACTGGCCAGAACCGGGGCCGCCCTGGTGGTGGCCACCCTGCCCAGCCTGGGCGACCAGAGCGTGGAGGAGGCGGCGGTCAACCTGTACCAGGCCTGGGGCATCGGCAAGAAGGGCCAGGACCGGGGGGTGCTGATCCTGGTGGCGGTGGCCGAGCGCCGGCTGCGCATCGAGGTGGGCTACGGCCTGGAGGGCGTGGTCACCGACGCCGCCGCCGGCCGGGTGCGCGACCAGGACCTGACGCCCCATCTCAGGCAGAACCAGTACGGCCCCGGCCTTTGGGCCGGTGCCCAGGCCATCGCCCGGCTCATCGCGGCCGAGGCCGGGGTGGAGCTGGCCGGCGCGCCCCGGCCCCAGCCCTCCCGGCCCTCCCAGCGCTCCGGCGGCTGGGGCCTGGGCTTGGTCTTCGCGGGGCTTGTGATTTTCTGGTTTGCCCTGCGCCTGGCCCGCCGGGGCGGGGGCCTCGGCCGGCGCGACGGCGATCTGCTGACCGCCCTGCTAATGGGCGCGCTCCTGGGCCGGGGCGGCGTCCGCCGCGGCGGGGGCGGCGGGGGCGGGTTCGGCTCCTTCGGCGGCGGCGGGTTCGGAGGCTTCGGCGGCGGCATGAGCGGCGGCGGCGGGGCGTCCGGCGGGTTCTAGGTCATTGGCCAGCTTTTCACGGGGCAGGACGCCCCGTGCAGCACTCTCAACTTGGGATCCGCGCCAACGGCGGCGGCCAGCAAAAAGGGCGGGGATAACCCCGGCCCCTACATCACCAAATCTAAATGTACGGGCGGGGTTCATCCCCTCCCTCATCTTGTGGTACGGGAGGTTGCATGCGGATCAAGCCCCCCGAACGGCCGGAGGACATCACCCCGGCCCTGGCGGCCGACCTCCAGGCCGCCCTGGGCGACGAGCTGATCAGCGTCTGCCTGTTCGGCTCGGCCGCCAGCGGGCGCTACCGGCCCGGCTTCAGCGACATCAACCTGCTGGTGGTGGCCGGCCAGGCGGCGGCCAACCGCCCCGGACTGCTGGGGCCTTTCGCCCGCAAATGGGCCCCGGCCCGGGTGGCCCCGCCCCTGGTGCTCACGCCGGACCACCTGGCCCAGAGCCGCGACACCTTCCCGGTGGAGATGCTGGCCATGGCCCACGCCCACCGGGTGCTGGCCGGCCCCGACCCCCTGGCCGGCCTGGAGGTCGAGCCCAGTCACCTGCGCCTGCAACTGGAGCGGGAGCTCAAGGCCAAGCTGGTCACCCTGCGCACCCGGCTCATCGCCGCCGCCGGCGACGAGGCCGCCCTGCGCCAGCTCACCGGCGAGGCCCTGCCCGCCTTCGGGGCCCTGTTCCAGGCCCTGGCCCGCCTGCTCGCCGGCCGCTACCCGCCCGACCCCAGCCAGGCCTTGCTGCAACTGGCCGCCCAGGGGATCAAGCTGGAGGCCTTCGCCGACCTCATGGACCTGCGCCAGCAGGCCCCCAAGGCGCAGAAAGCCGGCCTGTTGATGGCCCTGTGGGAGCAGGCCCTTGCCGAGCTGGCCGCCTTGTGCCAGCATGTGGATGAATTCAAGGCGCAACGAGGAGACGACGCATGAGCCGTTCCGCCAAATACGCCATCGGCCTGGGAGTGGCGGTGCTGATCCTCTATTTCCTGCTGGCCACTCCCTACAACCGCCTGGTGGGCCTGGACGAATCGGTGAACAAGGCCCAGGCCGACGTGGAGGTGACCCTGCAACGCCGGCTGGATTTGATCCCCAACCTGGTGGAGACGGTGCGCGGCTATGCCGCCCACGAGCGCGAGACCCTGGAGGCGGTGACCAAGGCCCGCCAGCAGGTGGCGGCCGCCCCCGGCCTGGCCGAGAAGCTCGCCGCCGACCAGGCGCTGACCAGCGCCCTGGGCCGGCTGTTGGTGGTGGTGGAGCGCTATCCCGACCTCAAGGCCAGCCAGAACTTCCGCGCCCTGCAGGACCAGCTTGAGGGCACCGAGAACCGCATCGGCGTGGCCCGCACCCGCTACAACGCCGCGGTGCAGGAATACAACCAGAGCGTGCGCAGCTTCCCCACCTTGATCCTGGCCCGGCTGGTCGGCTATCAGCCCCGGCCGGTCTGGCAGGCCGCGCCCCAGGCCCAGGAGGCGCCCAAGGTGCAGTTCGCCCCCCGCCCGTCCGGCAACTAGCCCCGGCCGGCTCCGGCCGCCTCCCCGCCGCCCCACACCCGCGGCCCGGCCGGCCCGGCCGGCGCGGACGGCCCGCCGATGCGCGCCAGCCAGAGGCAGCCCGGCACGAAGACCAGGGCCATGGGCGCCAGCAGTTGGCGGGTCTCGGCCCAGATGGACATCGCCAGGTGGACCAGGAACCAGACCGGGGCCACCAGCCAGAAGAAGCCCTGCAACAGCCGCGGCAGCCGGCGCAGGTAGGCCAGGCAGATGAAGGGCAGCACCCCGAAGGTGGTGTAGAGCTGCCGCCAGGCCTCCGGGTCCTCCTGGAGGTTGAAGACGACGAAACCCCAGCCCGGCCGGTCGGTCTCCTTGGCGAACCATTCCCAGCCGGTGGCCAGGCGGATGCCGATGAAGACCAGGAGCCACAGGCCCAGCCCCCAGGCCGCCACCTGGAGCTCTGGCCGGGGCAAGCGCCAGGGCCTTTTGAAGCTCACGGCCCCGGCCAGGGGCAACAGCGGGATGAGGATGGAGGTCTCCTTGTTCAACGCCGCCAGCACCGTCAGCGGGATCAGGTGGCGGATGCGCCCGGCCGCGGTGAACGCCCCGGCCGCCAGATAGAAGACCACGTCCAGGAAGGTGGCTGGATTCAGGCTGTTGCGAATGCGGGTGGGATAGAGGGCCCAGGCCAGGATGGCCATGCCCAAGAGCACCGAGGGCCGCGAGAGGCCCAGGCGACGGAAATAGAGCGCCGCGGCCAGGAGCAGGGCGGCGTCGATGGCGTAGCGGTTCCAGAACAGCAACTGGACCCTGTCGGGGTCGCCTTCGTGGCCGCGCAGGAGCCCATACACCCCGGCCAGCAGGTATTCCGGCAATATCCGGTGGTTGCGGTGGTCGGTGTGGCGGCTCTCCACGATGGCCCGGTGCCAATCCCACTCCTGGAACGCCAGGTATTCGTGGCCGCTGAGCACGTTCAGCCATTCCACGTGCAGCCCCACCGTGTACCAGGCCGTGACCAGGGCCAGGACCAGGCAGGCGGCGGCGAAGCCGGCCCCGGCCAGGCGGCGGCGCCAGCCCAGGGGGCCGGGCGCGCGGGTGGCCAAATAGGCCCAGAGCACCAGCCCTCCGGCCAGCAGCGCCGCCAGCCCGGCCAGGGCCGCGCGCTCGATCCACGCCGCCGCCGTGAGCCAGGTCCGGTAGTTGCCCAGGGCGAAGGCCCGGAGTTGATCGGCCGGGATGGGGGCGAAGTCGTCCTGCCCCGGCCCCTTGGCCAAAAGGCGCAGCCAGCCCTGGCCCAGGCGGTTGTGCAGGCGGATGATAAGCAGGTGGGGGCCGGAATCCAGCTCCAGCACGGCCTGGCCCTGGTTGTGGTCGGTGATCCCGTGCAGGTCGATGACCCGGCGGCGATCCAGGACCAGGTTGCCGTAGTCGTCGCACTCCAGGCTGAGCTCCCAGCGTCCGGCCCTGGGCGGCCGCCAGGCCCCATAGGCCACGGCCGCCGTGTCGGGCTCGGCCAGGCCCAGGGCCGCGCCGGGCTCCAGGCGGCTCGCGCGCTCCTTGCCCCGGCCCTGCTCGTTGGCGAACTCCAGCACCTCCAGGCCCTGGCGCTCCCCGGCCAGACCAGGGGCCAGCACCAGGTGCCAGATCAGGGGCCAGGCCCAGAGATGGAGGGCGGTCATTAACGCCAGGCCGGCCAGCCAGGCCGCCACGGCCAGGGCCGGTTTGCCCAAGCGGCGCGAGAACATCTTGCCTCCCCGGCCGGACGCAAGCCGCCGGCCGCCACCAATTTCGCACGGTTGGACCTCGGCGGTCAAACCCAACCCGGCGATGGGGCTTTGCCGGCCGGGACAAAAAAAGTATTTCACTTGATGTGAACTGCCTTGCCTGGCTTAGGCCCGGTTGCTACTCTTTGGGTAAGAGACGAAACGGAGAGTCGTTCCTGAATTTTGGTTTCACCAACGCCTCGATGGGAAGGAGATTGGCCATGGCCCGGATAGCACGCATAGCCCTGGCGGTGGCGCTGGCCGTGGTCCTGATGGGGCCTCCGGCCCAAGCCGCCTATGTCGAGTTCGCCAGCCTCTTGGGCACCAACTTCTCCGACAACGACGGAGTGAGCACGGGCCATTCCCTGGCCGGCTTCGGCCTCAGCGGGCTCAGCGCCGATTTTTATGGCTTTTCCTGGTACTCGGCCGGCAGTTGGGCCGCCGGGGCCAACCCCGGCGCAGGCAACGCCGCCGGCTTGTACATGACCGCCTATCGCAACGACTACGGCCTGGCGGTGGGCGTGAAGCCCAACGCCCCGCCGCTGGACAACCTGCCCAGCACCGGCGTGAACGAGCTGGACTCCCGCGAGGGCCTGGTGGTCAGCTTCAACGCCCCGGTCTACCTCAGCTCGTTCACCCTGGGGAATTTCTTTAACGACACCAACAACCTGAACCAGCCCAGCGAGACCGGCTGGGTGGTCTTCGACGGCAACTACGCCGTGCCGCTCAACTTCACCGCCCCGGTGGGCCAGTTCGTCAGCGACGGCGGCAGCGGCTCCTACGCCGGCACCTACGTGGTGACCCTGCCCACCCCGGTGCTGGTCTCCTCCATCAGCTTCTTCGCCAGCGAACAGTTGGCCAACACCAACTGGAGCAGCGACTACCTGGTGCGGGGCGTGGACATCAGCACCCCCGCGGTGCCGGAGCCCGGCAGCCTGCTGCTCTTCGGCTCGGCGGCCGGAGCCGTGGCCTGGCTGCGCCGCCGCCGCAAGGCCTGAGCCGCCCGGTCATCCGCTCCCCCCGCCCTCGGCCCCGGCCGGGGGCGGGGCTGTTTGGAGGCCCGCCCCCGCCCCTCCGGCCTACCCTCCGCCCCGCCGGCCAGGTATCATGCAGTCGGACCCAGCCAACGGAGCCGGCCATGCCCGACCAACCCCGCCCCCGGCCCAGCCCCAAGCCCGCCTGGCTGCGCCGCCCCCTGGCCCCGGCCGCCGGCCGGCTGCGGGCGAGCCTGAAGGGGCTGCACACCGTCTGCCAGGAGGCCCATTGCCCCAACCGGGCCGAGTGCCACGCACGGGGCGAGGCCGCCTTTCTGCTTTTGGGTCCGGCCTGCACCCGCGCCTGCGCCTTCTGCGCGGTGGACAAATCCGCCCCGGCCCCGCCCGACCCCGGCGAGGCCGACCGGGTGGCGGCGGCCGTCCGGGATTTGGGCCTGGGCTACTGCGTGCTGACCATGGTCAGCCGCGACGACCTGGCCGATGGCGGGGCGGGGGCCATGGCCGCGGCCATCCGGGCGGTGCGGCGGGAGAATCCCGGAATCCAGGTGGAGGCGCTGGTCTCGGACCTGGGCGGCGACGCCGCCGCCCTGGCCACGGTGCTGGCCGCCGGGCCGGCGGTCTTGAACCACAACCTGGAGACGGCGCCCCGGCTCTACGCCGCCGTGCGCCCCCAGGCCGACTACGACCGCTCGCTGACGCTGCTGGCCCGCGCCCGCCGCCTGGCCCCGCATCTGCCCACCAAGAGCGGCCTGATGCTGGGCCTGGGCGAGGAGACGGCCGAGGTCATCGCGGTGATGGACGACCTGTTGGCCGCCGGGGTGGGCATCCTGACCCTGGGCCAATACCTGGCCCCCAGCCCGGCCCACCACCCGGTGGCGCGCTACCTGCCGCCGGAGGAGTTCGAAGCGCTGGGGCGCGAGGCCCGGCGGCGCGGCTTCGCCGGGGTGGCCAGCGCGCCGCTGGTGCGCTCCAGCCACCAGGCCGGGGCGCTCTTTGCCGGTTTGGCCGGCGCGCCGGCTGATTAATAAGGCTGGCAGCAAGTTGCGGTCGAAGATTGGATCATGAGCCCCCTCACCCTCCCCTCTCCCCCGCCAAGCGGGGGCGAGGGCCAGGAGAATGAGGACCGGCGGCTGACCGCCCGGCGTTATCTCCCGCCCCCTCTCCCCCAGCTTCTGGGGGAGAGGGCGGGGTGAGGGGGTCTTTCATTGCCTGAAGTGTTCGGCAAGAGACAAAAGACGGGCGGGGATAAACCCCGCCCCTACGAAATCAAAGGCAAAATCGGATTTTTTCGCAGGGGCGGGGTTTATCCCCGCCCGCGTCTTTCATCAACCCAAAACAGTATGATCGAAACCTATTCGCATTACTTGCAGGCCTTGACCAGGGCCTTGCGCTCCGGCTCGATCAGGGCCAGGATCTTCTTCACGTCCGCCTCGGCCAGGTTGCCCTTCTTCTCCTTGAGCAGGGCCAGGATCGGCTTCAGCACCGGCTGGCGCTCATCCTTCTCCACCAGGGCCGCCAGCTCCTTGTCGCCGGCATAGGCCTCCACCAACTGGTTGGCCTTGTCCAGGCGGCTGGCCTGCTCGTTAAAGAGCGCCACCAGCTTCTCGCCCACGCCCGCGCCCAGGGCCAGCTTGCAGGAGACGTAAAGCCCCTGGATGGCCGCGCCGTAGAAGGAGTCCACCATCAGGTCCATGACGGCCGGGTCCTTGGCGGACTTGGCGATCAGGTCGTGGATGTTGGCCATGGCGTACTTCAGGAACAGCTCGCGGTTGGCCGGGTCGTCGGGGGCCTCGGCCACCTTCTTCAGCTCGTCGGCGGTCATGCCCTTCACCTTGAGCTTGTCGGCCAGCTTCAGCTTTTCGGGGATGTCCTTGCGCAACAGGGCCTGGGCGGCGGCGAACTCCTTCTTCTTGCCGAAGAGCAGGGCGTAGTTGGAGTCGAAGGTGTACATGCCGAACAGGATGCGCAGTTGCTCCTTGTTCTTGCAGGCGATCACGCCGGTGACCGGCACCGTCAGGCTGGGCTGGTAGGCCAGGCCGGCCTCCTTGAACAGGCCCACCTTCTTGGCCATGGCATAGCCCTCGGCCTCGCAGATCAGGGCCTCCATCTTCTCGGCCCCCTCCTTGAGCACCTGGGCCTTGTCGGCGGCCAGGGCCGCGCCGGCGGCCAGGGCCAGGATCAACGCGGCCAGCAGGGCCGTCAGCGCTTTCAAATTCCTCATGATCCTCTCCTCCTCATTAGTGTCCGTCGGTCGTGGTTGGCTCGACAAGCTCTTGGCCGCCCAATGCGGTCTCCCCTCTCAACTCTCCCGCGCCCGGCGGCGGCGCAGGCCTTCGGCCAGGCCCGCCAGGCCGGCCAGGGCCCGCGGCAGCCAGGCGAAATACAACGCCGCGTAGAGGACCAGGGCCATCAGGCCCAGCACCCCCAGGTCAAAGGCCGGAGTGGGGACCCGCCAAGGCCCCAGGCGCTTGAACGCGGCCAGGAAATGGGCGTCGCCCAGGCCGGGTTCCGGCTCCTGGCAGGCGGGCAGGGCCACCTGCACCACCCGGCTGTGGCCCAGGCGCAGGTCCTCCAGGGTCTGCTGGTTCAGGGCCAGCTTGGCCAGCTCGCGGTTGTGGTTCTCTCGGCGCAGGCGCTCGAAGCCCTCGCGGCCCAGCGCGTCCACCAAGGCGTTCTCCCGCTCCTCCAGGCGCTGGGCGGCGGCCTGGCGCTCGGCCAGGACGGCCGCCTCGACCCGGTCCAGAAGCTCCTTGACCTCCTGCTGAGCCGCCCGGTCGTAGCCCTCCGGCGTCAGCCGCTCCAGGCCCTCCGGGGCGGCCAGCCCGGCCCGGGCGGCCAGGCGGGGCAGCTCGTTGGCCAGGATGCGCAAACCGCGCGCGGTCTGGGCCGCGGCCGCGGGGCCGTCCTCGGCCAGGAAGGGATAGTCGGCCAGGCCGCGCAGCTCGTGGAGCAGACGGTCGGTGACGAAGTCGGCCTGGCGCAAGGCGCAGTCGTCGGCGAAGAACTGGCCGTGGAAGCGGTTGCCGGTGAACTGGGCCATGACCAGGGCCTCGTAGCCCCAGCGCGAGGGCATCAGGTCGGCCACCAGGGGGGAGCGGTGGTGGTCGGCGTCGCGCCAGGTCAGCCCGTCGTAGGGCACCACCGCCCCGCCCAGCATGATCTGAGGCACCAACAGCAGCGGGATCAGGATGTAGATCGTCACCGCCGACTTCAGGGCGGCCGAGATGTTCAGTCCCACCAGGCAGGAGACCAGGGCGCAGGTGAACAGCGTGAGCCAGGCGAACGGGCCGAAATCCGGCACGGCCAGGATGGGGTGGGCCACGGCCACGTACATGGCCATCTGCACCGCGCTGACCAGGGCCAGGTAGAGGGTCTTGGCCGCCACGTAGGCCGGCCAGGACAGGTTCAAAAAGCGCTCGCGCTCCAGTATCTTGCGGTCGCGGTTGATCTCCTCGGCGCTGACCGACAGCCCCAGGAACAGGGCGACGATGACGCTGATGAAGAAGAATATCCCGATGTTGGCGTTGTCGCCGAAGCTGTAGTCGCCCCCCCAGGCCCCCCGGCACAACAGCGCGGCCAAGACCGCCAAGAGCGGCGGCTCCAGCAGGTTGATGGCCAGGTACATGCGGTTGGCCAGGCGGCTTTTCAGGTTGCGCCGGAAAAACACCCCCAACTGGCCCCAGGCCCCCGGCCGCCACAGGCGGCGCTCAGGGGCCGCGCCGGTGGCGGGGCAGGCCGCCGGCCGGGCGGCCTGGCGCGCCAGATGCCGGCGGTGCCACTCCAGGGCCGGGATGCGCCGGGCGCGGGTGTAGCGCCCGGCCTCGTCCACCGCCTTTTCCTCGATGATCTCGAAAAGCTGCTCCGGGTTGACGCTGCCGCAGTGGGGGCAGGCGTACTCCTCCTGGCCGGCCCGGTCGGCGGCCCGGCGGAAATAGACCAGGGCGTCCAGTGGGTTGCCTTCGAAGATCGGCCGGCCTCCCTGGTCCAGCACCCAGATGGCGTCGAAGAGCTTGTAGATGTTGGAGCTGGGTTGGTGGATGACCGCGATGACCAGGCGGCCCTGGGCGGCCTGGGCCTTGAGTAGGCCCATGACGTTGTCCGAATCCGCCGAGCTCAGCCCGCTGGTGGGCTCGTCCACGAACAGGATGGCCGGCTCGCGGATCAGCTCCAGGGCGATGTTGAGCCGTTTGCGCTGGCCGCCGCTGATGGTCTTGTCCAGGGGGCTGCCCACCTTCAGCCCGGCGATCTCGGCCTGGTTCAGCTCGGCCAAGACCGCCATCACCCGCGCCCGGCGCGCGGCCGGTTCCAGGTTGGCCAGGCAGAGCCCGGCGGCGAAATCGAGGTTGGCGAAGACGGTCAGGTCCTCGAAAAGCAGGTCGTCCTGGGGCACGTAGCCGATGACGCCCTCCAGGCGGCCGGGCTCGCGGTGCAGGTCCACGCCGTTGATGAGCACCCGGCCGGAGTCGGGCCGACGCTGGCCGTTCAAGAGGCTGAGCAGGGTGGACTTGCCCGCCCCGCTGCCGCCGATCACCCCCACCAGTTGCCCGCCCCGCTGGCAAAAGCTGAAGTCGTGCAGGCCCTGGTCGGAGCCGGGATAGCGGAAATCCACCCGCTGGCCCGCGAAGACCAGGCCGCCCGCCGCGGCCGCGCCCCCCGTGAGGGCCGCGGCGATCTCGGCGAAGTATATCTGGTGGCCGCGAACGTCGCGCAGGATGCCGCCCGGCGGCAGCAGGTGGCAGGTCTCCGGCGGCAGGGGGATGGAATCCAGGCTCAGGGAGGCCTCGCCTGGGAGCCGGATGAAGCAGGCCCCGGCCTCGGCCAGGCGCCAGACCACGAAGTCGCCGGCGAAATCGGGCCGGGTGAGCCGCCGGCAGGCCGGGCCGGCCGGGCGGGCCGGGCCGGCCGGGCGGGCCGGGCCGGCCGGGTCAGGGCGGGAGCCGCCCGCGTCCGGGACCAGGAAATGCTGGTTCAACTCGGCTGGCGCGGCCCCCCGGCAAAAAAGCCTGGCCTCGGCCAGGGTGTCGGCCGGGATCGCCAGCTCGGCCGCCACCGCCGCGATCAGCCCGCCGCCGTCATCGCCCTCGGCCCCCGCCGCCTGGGCCAGCTCCAGGCAGCGCAACAGGAAGACGTATTGCTCCAGGCGGGGCAGCTTGGTCTTGAGCCGGGCCGCCACCCCGGCCGCCTGCTGGCGAAGTATGCCGGGCTCGGCCTCGGCGTGCAGGTCCAGGGCGGCGTCGAACAGCTCCAGGTAGTCGTCGATGCGGCTTAGGCGCAGGTGGCGGCGCAGGTAGGCGGCCAGGGCCTGGCGCGCCCGCCCGTGGGCGGTCGGCCCCAGGAGCGCGGCCTGGAGGGCGAAGAGGTTCAGGATCGCGTTGAGCAGTATCTCGGTCAAGCCGGCGCCGCCCCCCAGGGTTATGATGGAGCCGCCCTCGGCCTTGGTCCGCGGGGCCAGCGGCGCAATCGCCCCAATACCGGGGGCCTATCGCTGCCCCAGCCTAGGCGGATTGGGACCGCAAGTCAATTGGTTTGGATTGACCTTGGGTTAGGAACGCCTGCCAAGAAGCGCTGGATCTGGCGCGCGGAGTCAGGGCTGGCGGCGCCAGGGCGCCCAGGCCGGCAGCCCGGCCAGGATGAAGAGCGCGATCCCGCTCCAGACCAGGGCGAAGGTGACGAGCTTGGCCCGGGTCAGGGGTTCGTCGTAGACCAGCACCGCCAGCAAGAATTGCAGGCTGGGGCCGATGTATTGCAGCAGGCCCAGCACGTAGAAGGGGATGCGCCGGGCCCCGGCCGTGAACCAGACCAGGGGCAGGGCGGTGACCAGGCCGGCGCTGGCCAGGAGCAGGCTGGTTCCCCAGCCCTCCCGGCCGAAGGCCAAACGCCCCGCGAACCCGGACCAGGCCAGCCAGATGAGGGCCAGGGGGGCCAGCAGCAGGGTTTCGGCGAAAAGCCCGCCCAGGGACTCGATGGCCACCCGCTTGCGCATGAGGCCGTAGGTGCTGAAGGAAAGCGCCAGGCCCAGGGAGAGCCAGGGCACCGCGCCGTGCTCCAGCACCAGGTTCAGGGTGCCCAGCGCGGCCAGGCCCACGGCCGCCAGTTGCAGCCGGCTGGGGCGCTCGCCAAGGAAAACCATGCCCATCAACACGTTGAGCAGGGGGCAGATGAAGTAGCCCAGGCTGGATTGCAGCACCTGGCCGGTGTCCACGCAGTGGATGAACAACAGCCAGTTGCCGGCCACGATCACCGCGGTCAGGGCCAGGGTGGCCAGGACCTTGCGGTTGGCCAGGTCGGCGAAGAGCCGGGGCCAGCCCCGGTCCAGGCTGACCAACAGCCCGGCCACCGGCACCGACCACAGCACCCGGTGGGCCAGGACCTCCAAGGCCCCCACCCCGGAGACGGCCTTGAAGTAGATGGGCACCAGGCCCCACCAGGCGAAGGCCGCCACCGCCAGCCAGACGCCGATCCTGCCCTGCCTGTCCTGGTCCATGTCCGCCGCCGGCTGGGGGGTTGAAACCGCGCGGGCCGGCCCCGGCGCCTGGGCGGGGGCCGGCCGACCGGGCAAGTGTAGTGGATGGAGGGCGGGACGGATAGCCCCAAAAGCGCGGGCTGGCGGCCGGGGGGCGGCCCAGGAGCCTGTCGGCGCTGTTTCTCCGACAGGCTCCTAGCCAGCGGCGGCGGCGGGCTCGCAGGCCGCGGACTTGAGATTGGGATCGGCCAGCAGGGCGGCGTGCGCGGCCAGGGCGGCGTCGGCCCCCTCGCGGGTGGCCTCGCCCATGCGGGCCGGAGTGAGCGCGTCGCCCACCAGGAACAGGTGCTCCACCTTGGGCTCCAGGGCCAGGTAGAGGTCCTCCACCGGGCGCGCGCCCAGGGCGGCCACGAAGGTGTCCACCGGCCCCACGTCGCTCAGCTCACGGCTGCCGTCGGCGGCGATGTGCAAAAAGCTCACCCGGTCGGGGTAGAGCCGGCGCACCAGGGCGCGCACGTAGCGCCGGATGCCCTGCTCGCCCAGCTCCTTGCGCCGCAGGTAGCGCCGGGCCGGCCCCAGGTCGGCCCCGATGGTCAACCCCAGCTCGATGACGCAGACCTCGTGGCCGCGCTCGGCCAGAAAGCTGGCCACCTCGCTGCCCAGGTTGCCCCCGCCCAGCACTGCAACCTTCTTGCCCACCGCCGCCAGGCCGGCCAGCACCTGGCGGGCGGTGACCATGGGGGCCTCGTCCGCGCCGGGGATCTGGGGCAAAAGCGGGGCCGAGCCGGAGGCCACCACCACCGCCGCCGGCCGGCAGGCGCAGACCTTGGCCACGGTGGCGCGGGTGTTCAGGCGCACCTCCACGCTGGCCAGGCCGGCCAGCTCGCGCTGGTAGAAATCCACCAGGCGCTGGAACTCGGCCTTGCCGGTGGGGGCCGCGGCCAGGGGCACCTGGCCGCCCAGGCGGGCCTCGGCCTCGAAAAGCACCACCCGGTAGCCCAGCCGGCCCAGGGAGAGGGCCGCCTCCATGCCGGCCAGCCCGCCGCCCACCACCACCACGTTCAGCCCCGGCGGGGCCGGGGGCTGGGCCTCCAAGACCCCGCCGCGCCCCACCCAGGGGTTGGCCACGCAACTGACGGCCAGGCCCTCCAGCACCCGGTCGATGCAGCCCTGGTTGCAGCCGATGCAGGGCCGGATGGCCGCCTCGCGGCCGTCCCTGGCCTTGTTCAGCCACTGGGGGTCGGCCAAAAAAGCCCGCCCCACCGCCACCATGTCCACCCGCTTCAGGGCGGCCTCGGCCTGCTCCGGCCGGTTGAAGCGCCCCACCGCCGCCACCGGGGCCTTCACCCGGCGCTTGACCGCGGCCGCGGCCTCCAGGTGAGTGCCGGCCGGCATGGGCAGGGGCGGCACCACCAGGTGGGGCGTCTCGTACACCCCGCCGGTGACGGAAAAGAGGTCCACCCCGGCCTCCTCCAGCAGCACCGCGATGTCGCCGGCCTCTTCCGGGGTCAGCCCCCCGCGCACGTGGTCGTCGCCGGAGAGGCGGAAGGCCAGGATGGGTTCGGGGCCGATGGCCCGGCGCACCGCCCGCACCACCTCCAGGGCGAAGCGGGCGCGGCCCATGAGATCCCCGCCGTAATCGTCCCCGCGCCGGTTGCAATAGGGCGTCAGGAACTGGTGGACCAGGTACTCGTGCGCCCCGTGCACCTCCACCCCGGCGAACCCGGCCACCACCGCCCGCGCCGCGGCCCGCGCGAAGCAGTCCACCAGGGCCTCGATCTCCAGGGTGGTCATGGCCCGCGGGGTGCTGCGGCCGGTGGGGCCGCGCAGGGCGCTGGGGGCGATGGTCTCGCCGGTGGGGCCGGGCAGGCTGTTGCGCCCGCCATGGATGAGCTGGAGGATCGCCTTGACCCCACCGGCGGTGGCCGCCCTGGCCAGTTGGGCCAGGCCGTCCAGGGCTCCGGCCTCGGCGTTCATAAGGTGGTGCTCGATCACCCGGCCGCTGGGGTGGACGCAGGCCGCCTCCACCACCAACAGCCCCGGCCCGCCGGCCGCGCGGGCGGCGTAATAGTCGATCATGTTGGGGGTGACCCGGCCCTGCTCGTCGGCCAGGTTGGTGCCCATGCTGGGGATCATCACCCGGTTGGGCAGGCGGTGGGCGCCCACGGCGATGGGGCGAAAAAGGCGGGGGTGGCCCGGCATGGCTTCTCCTCCTTGGCGAGGATAGCTTGACGGCTCGACATGACTATAAGCCCTGAGCGGCCATTCAGGCAAGCACCACCGAAAAATGCAGGGGATTGGCGCCTGGGCGCGGGGCGGGGATGGGCCTGGCCGCCCTCTCCCGCCCCTCGCCCGGCAGTCGTGAAGATGGCTGGCAAGGCCGGGAGCCCGCCTTCCCCTGGACCTGCCATGAACCTTCAGATGACGCGGCAATCGCGCAGCGCCAACCGCACGTTGCGTCGCGATGACAGCCGCAGCGCCAACTAAATCCAGGGAAAAACATGTCGTTGCGAGGAGCAACCCAGCCGGGTTGCGACGCGGCAATCTTCATTTGAGAGTGCTGCCCGGGGCCAGACGCCCCGGGGCGCCCGCTCGTGTGC
>JBMORH010000011.1:13810-65761 GCA_049322275.1 Thermodesulfobacteriota bacterium | reverse complement strand
GCTCTGGGGCGCGCCCCCCGGGCCCCCCCCCCCCCCCCCCCCCACTCTCTTGTGCTTTTGGGGAATAAAGAGACAACGGAAGATTGCTTCGCTGCGCTCGCAATGACAGCTATTTTCAGGATGACTTTTCCGGGAGGGCCGGAAAGCTGGCTGTCCGGGTCGCGCCAGCGACAAGAAACCAGGTGCGGGCTGTGGCGCGCAGAGGGGGCTGGCTACCAGCGGCTCCGGGCGCGGGTGAGCTTCAGGCCGAAGTCCCAGCCGTCGTCGGCGCGCTTTATCATGATGCGGGGCAGGGCCAGGGGGTCGGAGGCGGGGCCCAGCATGCCCGGCCGGGTGGAGCAGGCCAGCCTGAACCCGGCCGCGGCCGCGGCCGCGGCCACGCGGGCGTCGGTCAGGCCGAAGGGATAGCTGAAGCTCTCCGCCGGCTGGCCCAGCAGCGCGGTCAGCCCGGTCTGGCAGGCGGCCATCTCCTGGGCCAGGGCCAGGTCGTCCAGGCCGGTCAGGGCGGCGTGGCCGTGGCCATGGCCGCCGAACTCCACCCCGGCCGCCGCCAGCTCCCTGATCTGACCGGCGCTCATCAACCTTTCCTGGGGCAGCCCCTTGGCCAGGTCCCAGCGGTTGACCCCGCCGATCTCGCCCGTGACCACGAAGACGGTGGCGGTCATGCCGCGCGCGCGGAGCAGCGGCCAGGCGGTCTGGTAGAAATCCAGGTAGGCGTCGTCGAAGGTGAGGACCACGCAGCGCCCCTGGCCGCCGGCCTGGACCATCCGCCAGGCCTGGCCCAGGGTCAGGCTGGCGTAGCCCGCCGCCGCCAGGCGGTCCAGTTGGGCCGCGAAACGGGCGGGGCTCACGCGCAGCTTGGGCAGGGGGGTGCCGGCCAGGCGGTCGGTGACCTGGTGGTACATCAGCACCGGGATGCCGGCCAGGCGGGGCCGCCACCAATGGTAGCGGGCCGAGAGCCCCAGGCCGGCCAAAACCGCCGCGCCGGCCAGCCAGCCGGTCACGCGCCGGCTCCCGCCGCCGCGCCGGCCAAGGCGCGGGCGTAGACCGCCTCGGTGGCCTCCAGCATGGCCTGGCGCGAATATTGGGCCAACACCATCTCCCGGCCGGCCCGGCCCAGGCGGGCGCGCAGGCCGGGGTCGGCGATGAGCCGCAACACCGCCTCGGCCAGGGGCTCGGCCTGGCCGGGCGGGACCAACAGCCCGGTCTGCTCGTGGCGCACGATCTCCGGGCTGTCCCCGGCCGCCGCCGCCACCACCGCCCGCGCCATGCAAAGCTGTTGCAGCACGGCCTGGCTGACGCCCTCGGCCCGGTCGCTGGTCAGCACGCAGACGTCGCACAGGGGCAGGATGCGCTCGACGTCCTCGCGGTGGCCGGTCATCACCACCGCCGGGCGCAGGTCCAGGTCGTCCAGGTAGCCGTTGACCCGCTCCCAGCCCGGACCGTGGCCCACGATGAGGAAGCGGGCGTCGGGCCGCCGGGCCAGCACCAGCCTGGCCATCTGGCAAAAGATGTCGTGGCGCTTCCAGGAGCGCAACACCGCCACCATGGCCACCACCGGGGCATTGGGGGCCAGCCCCAGCTCGGCGCGCAGGGCCTCGTCCGGCGGGGCGGGGGCGAAACGCTCCACGTCCACGCCGGTGGGGATGCTCACCACCCGTTCGGGGGCCAAGCCGTAGTCCTGCACCAGATGCCGGCGGATGCCCTGGCCGGTGGTGACCACCATGCGGGGCAGGCGGTAAACCACGTTCAGCGGGTTTCTGCTCACCGGCACCGAGAGATGCCGGGTGCGCACCCCGGCCGCGCCGGTGATGCGGCAGGCGAAGCCGGCCAGCCAGGCGTCCACCGAGGAGTGGGCGTGCACGATCTGGAAGCCGCCACGGCGGATGAGGCCCACCAGCCGGGCCAGCGCGGGCAGGTCCCAGGGGCCGGCCATGGCCAGGGGGTGGAAGGTGAGGCCGGCGGCCTCGGCCCGCTCCCGCAGCCTGCCCTCCGGGCAGCCGGCCAGCTCCACGCGGTGGCCGCGCTCCATGAGGCCACGGCACTCGGCCAGGATGCGGATCTCCTGGCCGCCCCAGCCGTTGGACCATTCGGTGTGCAAGACGCGCCAGGGACCCACCGGGGCTCAGTCCTCGTCCGTGGCCGCGGACGCGGGCGCGTTGAGGCGCTTGATGACCGGGGTGCCGTCGCTGTAGACGTCGATGAGGTTCAGGCAGGCGTACTCCTGCTCCAGGCGGAAGATGCGGTCCAGGGGCGCGCCCAGGAGCTTGGCCAGGATCACCCGGTTGACCCCGGCGTGGGCCACCACGCAGACCGTCTCGCCCACGTGGTCGGCCACGATCTGGGTGAAGGCCGGCACGACCCGCTCGGCCAGGTCGGTCAGCGACTCGCCGCCGGCGATGCGGAAATTGGCCAGGTCGGCGTAGCGGGCCTTGAGCTCCTCCGGGTAGCGGTCGGCGATCTGCTTGTAGTTGAGCCCCTCCCAGACGCCGAGGTTCAGCTCGCGCAGGGAGGCGAGGGTCTGCACCTTGCGCCGGGGCGACTGCTTGCGGGCCACCGCCTCGGCCACCACCCTGGCCCGGCCGAGGTCGCTGGCGTATACCGCGCCCAGCTTCTCCCGGCTCATGCACTTGACCACCGCCTTGGCCTGGCTCTTGCCCTGGCGGCTCAGGCCGACGTCGGTGTGGCCGAAAAACCGGCCGTCGCTCACGCCCTGCACCTCCGGGTGCCGCCAGAGGTAGATTCGCGTATATTTGATTTTGTTGCTCAGCATGGTTCCCGCGCGTGCCGGCCCCTTTGCCGGGACCGGCGATGGTGGTAAGCTCGACCTACGGGCCCAATGATAGCGCCCGCGCCCCAAACATGCCTCATCGGAGGAAGTATGTCCAGGCCGCGTCGCCTTGTTTGGCTTTTGACCGCGCTGGCGGCCCTCGTCTGGGCCGCGCCGGCCCTGGCCGCCGCCCCCAAGGGTCCCAAGATCGTCTTCGATCAGACCGAGATCGTCTATCCCAACGCCAAGGAGGGGCAGACGCTGGCCGCCCAGTTCACCTTCACCAACCAGGGCGCGCAGAACGTCATCGTCGACAGCGTCACCCCCTCCTGCGGCTGCCAGGTGGCCAAGTTCGACAAGGTGGTGGCCCCTGGGCAGAAGGGCGTCATCAACCTGGAGCTGGACACCAGCGGCATCACCGGGGCCTTCCGCAAGACCGCCGTGGTGGCCAGCAACGACCCGACCAACCCCTTCGTCACCCTGGTCATGATCGGCGAGACCAGCAGCCGGGTCAAGGTGGAGAAGGGCCGGCGCCTGGACCTGGCGGGCTGCCTGGGCGGCAACGTCAGCGTCAGCACCGACCTGAGCGAGCCCGAAGGCAGGCCGCTGATCATCGCCGGGGTGGAAAACCCCATGAGCGAGTACCTGGACGCGGCCCTCAGCCGCCAGGCCGACGGCCGGCGCTACACCCTGACCATCACCTCCAAGGCCAAGGAGCCCATGGAGTACGCCGGACCCATCTACCTGGTGGTGCCGGGGGCCTCCAAGGTCAGCCTCTACGTGGTGGCCGACATCAAGGGCCCCTTCAGCGTCTCGCCCCAGGAGGTCTACTTCGGCGGCATCAGCCAGGGCCTCAAGGGCGACGTGCAGCGCTCCATCCAGGTGCAGAAGACCTGCGTGGACAAGCTCGTCATCGAAAAGCTCATCTATGACGCCGACAAGTTCAAGGTGGAGGAGCGCTGGACCGAGCCGGAGGGCCGGCTGCTCTTGGTGGTCAGCCCCCGCCAGGACAAGCTGCCCAAAGGGCCTTTCGAGGACAAGATCGGCATCCAATCCCAGGGCAAGATCTTCTACGTGCGCCTGAAGGGCATCGTGAACTAGCCAGACACGGGCGGGGTGAACCCCGCCCCTGCGAAGAAACCAGCGGTTGCGCCTATACGCTCAACCCATCAGCGACCCGTGATACACGCGTCCTATCAATTGACTATTCCGTCATTGCGAGGAGCGAAGCGACGCGGCAATCTCTTGATCCCACCGACATAACGCCTTGCAATATTAGAAAGCGAGCAAGAGATTGCTTCGCTGCGCTCGCAATGACAGTTTTTATGCCCTGTTGGCTCAGCCGTGCCAAGCAACCCTTGCCGCGCTTACATGGTCTAATCGTATAGGCGCACCAGCGGTTTTATTGGATTTCGTATGGGCGGGGTTTATCCCCGCCCGTCTTTATCTTTCCATTGCACCAAGGCCACTGCGGGAGCGGGTGAGGCCGGTTCAGGGGTTGGCGACGTCCGATCCGTATACGGCCGTCGCGGCGCGCGACCCCCGCCGGGCGGGGGAGAGGGTTCGCAGAATAAGCCCGCGGAACCTGGCCTGCCGCCAGACGCACTATCCCCTCCCCCTTTCCCCCAGCCCCTGGGGAGAGGGAGGGGTGAGGGGGTCTTTGCCGGTTTGAGCGCGCCTGGAAATGTAAGGCGGCAACGGGAGATTGCCGCGTCGCAACCCGGCGGGTTGCTCCTCGCAATGACAGATTGATTTCTAGATGGATTGGGTCCGCGGCGCGGAGCCGGCGCCAGCGGCCAGGCGGCCCCGCAACCTCGCCGCCGCGATTATCCCCGCCCGGATTTGCCTTGCCGAAACGCCGTCAAGCCGCCGGCCGCCCTACAGCCTTGCGCGCAGGGCCAGGGCGATGCGCAAGGCGGCCAGGCCGTCGGCCAGGGGGATGGCGGTGGGGCGGTCCTCGACCACCGCCCGCAAGAGATCGCGGGTCAGGTCCAGATACATGTCGTTGGCCTGCCAGCCGGCCGGCGGGTCCAGCCTGGCCTCCACCCGGCCCTCCACGCTCAGCTCGGCCCGGCCGGCGAAGTAGTCCCACGCGATCACGCCCCGGCCGCCCAATATCTTCAGCCGCCGGCAGGGAGGGCGTTGCAGGTAGTCCAGGCCGACGACCACCGCCGCGCCCTCGGCGGCGCGCAGCAGGCAGGTGGCGTGGTCCTCGGCGCTCACCTCCAGCTCCCCGGAGCGCCCCCCCAACACGGCCAGCGGGGTCAGCTCGCCCAAAAGCCAGCGCGCGTAGTCGATCTCGTGGATCAGGGTCAGCACCGCCCCGCCGCCCATCTCGGCCCGGGCGGCGTAGCTGGCGCGGTAGTCGCGCCAGGGCTGCCAGTCGGCCAGGTGCTGGCCCACCTCCACCAGGGCGCGCAGGGGGCGGCCGATGCGCCCCTCGGCCAGCCAGGCCTTGACCGCCGCCAGGCCGGGGTGGAAGCGCAGCTGGCAGCCCATCTGGAGCTTGAGCCCGCGCGCGGCCAACTCGCCGGCCAGCTCGTCCACCCCGTCCAGGCGGTCGCTCAGGGGCTTTTCCATGTAGATGTGGCAGCCGGCCCGGGCCGCGGGCAAGGCGTAGTCCAGGTGCAGGTGGGTGGGGTTGGCGATGAAGGCCAGGTCATAGCCCTGGGCCAGGGCCGCGTCCAGGTCCGTGTGCGGGGCCACCCCGGCCAAGTCCGTCTCCGGCGGCGGGGGCGTCTGGCCGTGGGCGCGCAGCACCCCCAGCCGCTGAAGGCCCAGGCGGCGCAGGTTGGCCAGGTGGCGCGCGCCGATGGAGCCCAACCCGATGACCAGCGCCCCCAGGTCCTCGATCCGCCGCTTTTGCGCCAAGACTCGCTCCTTGCCGTGCGTACCCACCCAGCTTTATCCGCCCCGCCGGGCTTTTGCAAGCCCGTTGGACGGCGGGCGCTAAGGCGCGGCGGCCGCGGCGGGCGCGTCCTGGGTTAGCTCGCGGACCAGGCGCAGCAGGTCGGCGAAGCGGTAGGGCTTCTGGATGAAGCGGATGGCCGGGTTGGCCAGCAGGTTGGCGGTGACGGCGTCCGGGGAGTAGCCGCTGGCGATGATCGCCTTCTGGCCGGGATTGAGGGCCAGGACGCCCTCCAGGCAGGCCAGGCCGCCCATGCCCGGCATGCCCAGGTCCACAATGACCAGATCGAAGGCCCCTTCGGCCGCGCGATAGGCCGCCAGGGCCTCCTCGCCGCTGGCCGCGGCCGTGGCGGCATAGCCGGCCTTGCCCAGCACCTGGCTGAGCACATAGCGGATGGGCGCCTCGTCGTCGGCGAAGAGCACCTTTTCGCCGCTGGCCGCCGCGCCCGCCGCGGCGCGGCTGGGGGCCGGCGGCGGGGCCACGGGCTCGTCGGTGGCCGGCAGGTAGATGTCGAAGCTGGCGCCATGGCCGGGCTGGCTGGCGCAGGCGATGTAGCCCCGGTGCCCCTGCACGATGCCGTAGACGGTGAACAGCCCCAGGCCCGAACCCTTGCCCTGGGGCTTGGTGGTGAAAAAGGGATCAAAAACCTTGTCGATAACCTCGCGCGGCATGCCCTGGCCGTCGTCGGCCACCGTCAACCGGACATAGGCGCCGGGGGCGATGCCGCCCAGGGCCTGGGCGCTCTCCGGGTCCAGGTCCACATTGCGGGTGCTGAAGCTTATCCGGCCTCCCTGGGGCATGGCGTCCTTGGCGTTCAGGGCCAGGTTGAGCAGTATCTGCTCCAGGGCCGAGGCCGAGGCCTTGACCGGCCTGAGATCGGCCGCCAGGTCGGTGACCAGCGAGATCATCTTGGGGATGGTGCGCTCCAGCACCTCCAGCACCCGGCGCACCTCGGCGTTGAGGTCCAGGGGCTTCATCCGGTCGGATGACGAGAATCCGAAGGAAACTAAGCGCTTGACCAGGTCGGAGCCCCGCTGGGTGGCCAGGTCGATCTGGTTGAGGGCGTGGACGGTGTCGGGGTCGAGCCATTGACGGGCCAAGAGCACCTGGGTGAAGCCGCTGATGGCCTGGAGCAGGTTGTTGAAGTCGTGGGCGATGCCGCTGGCCAGGTTGCCCACCGCCTCCATCTTGCGCGCCCGGATCACGTCCTCCTGCATCTGGCGGAGCTTGCGGTGGGCCATCACCCGCTCGGTGACGTCGCGGGTGATGCTGCTGACGTAGGCCGGCTGGTCCGGGTGGGAGACCAGCACGTTGCGGTATTCGAACAGGCGCTCCTGGCCGTCCCTGTCCAGGCAGTGCACGATGCCCGCGTCCGCGCCGTTCTCCAGCACCCGCGGCAGGTATTCGCCGAAAAACAGCGGCCGCAGCTCGGCGGGCATGACCTCGGTGACCAGCTTGCCGACCACCTCCTCCACCGCGTAGCCCAGGGACTTGGTCACCGCCGGGTTGATGCTCAGGATCCGCCCGTCCAGGTCGTGGGAGAGGACCAGGTCGCTGACGTTGTTGAACAGCGCGCGGTAGCGCTCCTCGGTTTTTTCCAGGAGCGCCTGGGCCTGGCGGCGGTTGGCGATCTCCTGGGTGAGCCCGGCGATCAGCTCGTTGCGGTCCTCGATGGCCCGGTCGTATTCGGCCAGCAGGTCGTTGACGGTGTTGAAAAGCGCCATGCGCACCAGGCGCTTGGCCAGGCCGGCCTTGTCCCAGGACAAGCTGAAGGCGCAGCAATCGTCCCCGGCCAACACGCACTTGGTCTCCTGGGCGTTGATCAGGATGTTGCCGGAGGCCTTGACCAGCCCGCCGTAGATGCCCAGGTTCCAGCGGCAGACGTCGCGCGTCACCCTGAAACCCGGCAGATAACGCAGCTCCACCACGCCCCGACCCTCGCCCAGCTCCGTCAGGTGGACGGTCTTGGTCCGGTTGAAGCGGGCGTTGATCCTCTGGGCTTTCTTGGCCAGCTCCTCCGGCCCCAGCACCCGGCTGACCAGGAGCTCGATCCGCGACAGGCGGTCCAGCACCGCGCCCTCGCCAGCCGTCCGCAGGGGGTCGGGGCCGGGCGCCACCTGGTTGACGTTGGCCAATAGTTGCAGGGAAAACTCGTTGGAGACCCAGTAGTATTGGTCCTCCAGGTGTTCCAGCGTCACCGGCGTCAGGTGGGAGGGGTCGCGCTTGTCGGCTATCAAGTATTTGGGATTGCCGACCAAGCCCTCGACCAGCCGTTGCACGGCCTGCTCGCCGTGGCGCTTGCGCAGATGGGCGAACAGGCCCTTCCAGTTGAGCGAGCAGATGTCCGGGGACATGGCGGCGGGGGAGGCGCCGGGAGCGCTGCCGATCATGGTCGAGCCTTGCTTGTTTGTGGCTCCGCGGGGCTGGTGAGGCCAGCTTACCACACCCACGGCCCGGTTTGGCGACAGACCGCTGGAACTCAGACTCAGCCGGGCGCTGCGTCCAGCGCCGCGCGCACGCTGGCCAGCAAATCGCCGAAACGGTAGGGCTTGCTGAGGATGCCCTCCACCCCCAGGGCGCGCGCCTGCGCCTGCACGGCCTCGTCGGCGAAGCCCGTGGCCAGCAGCACCTTGAGGTTAGGGTCTATTTCCTTCAGCCGTGCCAGGCACTTGAGCCCCCCCATCCCCGGCATGCTCAAATCCAGGATGACCAGGTCCGCCGTCTGGCCGTCCCCTTGATAGGCGGCCAGGGCCGCCTCGCCGGTCCCGGCCGTCAGCACCCGGTAGCCGTGGCCCTCCAGGGCCTCGCGGCCGGTGGCCAGGATGTCCTCCTCGTCGTCCACCAGCAGGATGGTCTCGCTGCCGCCCGGCGCGGCCGCGTCCGGGCGGGGGCGGGGGGCCGGGCGCGGGGCCGGCTCCGGCCCGGCCGGCAGGTGGATCACGAAGCGGGCCCCGCCGCCGGGCTGGCTATGGCAGGTCACGTGGCCACCGTGGCTTTTCACGATGCCGTAGACGGTGGCCAGGCCCAGGCCGGTGCCCCGGCCCACCTCCTTGGTGGTGAAGAAGGGCTCGAAGACATGCGCCAGGGTTTCCGGGGCCATGCCGTGGCCGGTGTCGGCCACCTCCAGCACCGCGTAGTCGCCCGGCGCCAGGTCCACGATCTCCCCCTCCCCGGCTTGGCCAAGGTGCAAGTTTTTGGTGCGCAGGGTCAGGACCCCTCCCTCCGGCATGGCGTCGCGGGCGTTGTTGGCCAGGTTGATGACCACCTGCTCCAGTTGGATGGGATCGGCCAGGATGGGCCAGAGGTCCGGGGCCAGGTCCAGTTGGATGGTGATCATCCTGGGCAGGGCCCGCTCCAGCAGCTTGACCACCTGTTCCAGCTCGTGGTTGAGATCCATTAGGCGCGGCTTTTTCTCGGCCTTGCGGCCAAAGGTGAGCAGGCGGTGGACCAGGTCGGCCCCTCGGTGCACCGCCTGCTCCAGCCGATCCAGGTGCTCGCGCGCCCGCTCGTCCAGCCCTTGGCCGCCGCGCAAGACCTGGGTGTAGCCGGAGATGGCCTGCAGGATGTTGTTGAAGTCGTGGGCCACCCCGCCGGCCAGCACCCCCACCGCCTCCATCTTCTGGGCTTGCAGGAGCTGCTCCTGCAACTGGCGCAGCCGTTTTTGCTGCGTGATCCGCTCGGTCACGTCGCGGGCGATGCCGGAGATGTAGGCCCGGCCTTGGGCGTCGTGGGCCAACTGGCTCTTGTACTCCAGGTAGCGCCGGCTGCCGTCCTTGTGGAAATACATGGAGACGCCGCTATGCTCCCCGGTCCGGAGGATGTTGGCCAGATACTCGTTGTCGAAGGCCGCGCGCAGCTCCGGCTTCATGAACTCCGCCGCCCGGCGGCCCAGCATCTGCTCGGCCTGAAAACCCAGGATGTCGCTCAAGGCCCGGTTGAAGCTGGTGAAGCGGCCGTCGAGGTCCTGGGTGTAGATCAGGTCGTGCACCGAGTCCAAGAGCTCGCGGTAGCGCTGCTCGGATTTTTGCAGGGCCAGACCGGCCAGCCTGCTCTCGGTGACGTCCTGGATGGTGCCCACCACCCGCGCCGGTTGGCCGTCCGGCCCCCGCACCAGCTCGGCGCGGGAGTGGATGTGGCGCAGTTGGCCGTCGTCCTGGCGTCTGATCCGGAACTCGATGTCATAGCCGGCCCGGCCGGCCAGAAGGTCGGCCAGGGCCTGGTCCAGGCGCGCCCGCTCTTCGGCCAGGGGGATGGCCTGCACGGCGGCCAGGTCCATTCTCTGCTCTGGTTGGGGGGAAAGACCGTAGATGCGGGCCGCCTCCTGGGAGCCCCACATGGTCCGGCTGGCCAGGTCGATCTCCCAGTTGCCCACGTGGGCCATGCTTTGGGCCTTGAGCAGCCGGGCCTCGCTGGCCTGCAGGGCCGCCTCGGCCCGCTGGCGCTCGGCGGCCTCGCGCTTAAGGCGGCGGTTCCAGAAAAGGGTGAGCGCCAGGAGCAGGAGGAAGGGCACGCCCACCACGAGCCCCCAGCGCAGGACCTGCTCGCGGGAAAGGCCCGCCTCCAGGGGCGCGGCGATCCAGCGCTGCTGGATCATGTCCTTGGCGTGCTGGTCGATGCCGGCCAGGGCCTTTTCCAGGATGCCGGCCAGGATGGGCCAATCGCTGCGCACGGCCATGGCCAGCTCGTTGTTGCCATAGCCGCTGGGGGCGGCCACCTTGAGGTTGGCCAGGCCCAGCTTCTCGATGTAGTAGGCGCCGACGGCCAGGTTGACCACGTAGCCGTCGGCCTTGCCCAGGGAGACGGCCTGCAGGGCGGCGGGGGCGGATTCCGTCAGCAGGAAATTGATGCGGGGATACTCGCGCTTGATCCGCTGGTAATAGGCCAGGGCCTCGACCTCGGCCAGCCGGCGGTCCTCGAAATCGGCCAGGCTGCCGACATAGGGAAAATCCTTGCGGGTGAAGATGACCAGCGGAAAGGAGAGATAGGGCTTGGTGAAGATCAGAAACTGTTCGCGGTCCGGGGCGCGGGCCAGGCAGGGGAACAGGTCGATGGCGCGCGCCCGGCCACGGGCCAGGGCCTCGCTGAACTCGATGCCCAACTGGGGCTCCAGCCTGACGCCAAGGCGGTGCTCCAAAATCCGCAGGTAGTCGGAGACCATGCCCCGGAAGACCAGGCCATCGCCCTGGCGCTCCTGGTACATGATGGGCTCGAAGGAGGAGCCCACTCCCAGCCGCAGGACGGGGTGCTCGCGCAGCCAGGCCTGCTCGGCGGGGTCCAGGTGTTGCCGGGCCCAGGCCCCCGGCGCCTCCTCCCCGCCCCGCGCCGGCCCCCCGCCCCAAAGCAGGCTCAGCGCCGCGATCAGTAAATAAATGGGGGCTTTGTAACTCATAAAAATTATTATAACTGATTTGCGGGCAACTTCTCGCCGCCCGCCGGGCCCGGCCCGGATTTTTGCCCGGCCGCCCCGGACCAGGCCCGCCGCGGCCGGATTTGCCTTTGCGCCCCGCCGCGGATGTGCCACCATGACCACAGCGGCCCTGGGCCGCCGATGGCCAACCCGCCCGCGAGCGCGCCCATGCCCGGCTTGTTCAGGCAGCTAGCAGAGTCGATCGCCAGCCTGGGCGCCCGCTGGCGGGGCCGCCGCCAGGCGCGCGGCGAGCTCAGCCAGGCCATCGAGCTGGTGGTGGAGGCCTCCGGCGGCTATGTGCGGGCCGAACGGGGCTATCAGCGCAAGCTCGCGCCGGTGGTGCGCGAGGTGCTGGCCCGGGCCAAACGGGAGGTGGCCCGCATCCCCGGCCCGGTGCTGGCCAGCCGCTCCACCTGGGACAGCGACCCGGTGGTGGGGGCCATCTTCAAGGACGCCGACGAGCTGGAGGCGGTCATCGCCTCCAACGCCAACCTGAAGAACTTTTTTCGCCAGCACCGGCCGGCCACCGCCTGCGCCCTGATCACCGTGGCCCACCGGGTCAAGACCGTGCTCTGGACCGAGGTGCAGGGCCAGATGCTCAGGCGCGACATCCCCCGCCAGGCGGTCAGCTTCGACCAGCACAACATCCTGGCCCCGGCCGCCGACGAGGCCGCCACCCGGGCCGAGCTGGTCCGGCTCTACCTGGCATTCCTGGCCACCCAGTCCCTGGAGGGCTATCTGCGCCAGGAGGTCAAGGACGACGACCTCAAGGCCCTGTTGGTGCTGGCGGAGGTGAAGCTGAAGAGCCTAAAGGCCCAGCGCCACGGCCTGCACGAGATGCTGCACGACGCGGTGGACCTGGAGCTTGAGATACACAAGGCCGAGCAGCAGCGGCGCGAGCTGGAGCTGGAGATGGACCAGGCCCGCGACCGGCACACCGCCCTGGGCGGACACCTGGCCGTGCTGCTGGCCGCCCTGAGCCATCCCGACAACGAACTGAAGGTGGGCGTGCTCTGCGAGCGCCTGAACAAGTTCGGGCTGCGGGTGGAGGACCAGGCCGGCGAGGAGGCCCACGAGGTGCGCCTGGCCGAGCTGGAGGCCCTGTCCGAGGGAGTCAAGCGGGCGGCGGTGCTGATAGAGCTGCGCCGGGCGGAGTTTTTCTAGGCGCTTGGGCCGGCCCCGCTCGGTGGGGCCGGCCCGGGCGCCGCTCAGAGCAACGACCCGATGACCATCTTCTGCACCTGGCTGGTGCCCTCGTAGATCTGGGTGATCTTGGCGTCGCGCATCATGCGCTCCACCGGGTACTCCTTGCTGTAGCCATAGCCGCCCAGCACCTGCACCGCGTCGGTGGTCACCGACATGGAGGTCTCGGCCGCCAACAGCTTGCTCATGGCCGAGTAGCGGATGGCCTCCCTGGGCACCGGGCTCAGGTCCTTGGCCACGGCCTCCAGCGCGTTTGCGGCGCGGTAGACCATCTGCCGGGCCGCCTCCACCTTGGTGTCCATGTCGGCCAGCATCCAGTTGAGGCCCTGGTTGGCGATCAGCGGCCGGCCGAACTGCTGGCGCTCCTTGGCGTAGGCCACGGCGTAGTCCAGCGCGCCCTGGGCCAGGCCCACGCCCTGGGCCCCCACCGGCGGCCGGGTGAAATCCAGGGTCTTCATGATGAGCGGGAAGCCGCAGCCCTCGGCGCCCAGCAGGTTGGCCGCCGGCACCACGCAGTCCTCCAGGGTGAGCTGGCAGGTGCTGGAGGCCCGGATGCCCAGCTTGTCCTCCTTGCGGCCGATGACCAGCCCCGGCGTGTCCTTTTCCACCACGATCACCGACAGCCCGCCCTTGTGCGGGGGCTTGGCCGGGTCGGTGCGGCAGACCATGCAGATCAGCCCGGCCGCGTCGGCGTGGCTGATGAACTGCTTGGAGCCGTTGATGACGTACTGGTCGCCCTTCCTGACCGCCGTGGTGCGCACCCCGGCCGCGTCGGAGCCGGCGTTGGCCTCGGTCAACCCGAAGGCCACCAGCATCTCGCCGGCGGCCAAGGGCGGCAGCCAGCGCCGCTTCTGCTCCTCGTTGGCGGCCAGCAAAAGCGGCATGGAGCCCAGCTCGTGCACCAATAAGAGCACCGCGCTGGCCCCGCAGACCTTGCTGATCTCCTCCACCGCCACGCAGACCGCGGTGAGCCCCATGGCCGAGCCGCCGTACTGCTCCGGGAAGTCGCAGCCGAAAAGGCCGTTTTCGCGCAGGACCGCCACCACGTCCCAGGGGAAGGCGGCTTTTTCGTCGCGCAGGGCCGCGCCGGGGGCGATCTGCTCCCTGGCCAGGCGGCGGACCATCTCTTGCAGCATCTGCTGCTCGTCGCTCAGTTGGTTCAGCATCGCGTCAATCCTTTTGATGAATGGCCTCTCCCGGCCGCCTACTCATTCTCAATCAACATGGCCATGCCCATGCCGCCGCCCACGCACAGGGTGGCCAGGCCCAGGCGGTTGGCGCGCCGCTTCATCTCATTGACCAGCGAGACGACGATGCGCGCGCCGGTGCAGCCAATGGGATGGCCCAGGCCAATGCCGGAGCCGTTGACGTTGACCTTGTCCCGGTCCAGGCCCAGGCCCCGCTCGCAGGCCAGGTACTGGGCGGCGAAGGCCTCGTTGAGCTCGATCAGCTCGATGTCGTTCAGGTTCACGCCGGTCTTGGCCAGGAGCTTCTGGGTGGCGGGCACCGGCCCCCAGCCCATGAGCTTGGGGTCCACCCCGGCCACGGACCAGCCCCGGATCAGGGCCTGGGGCTTCAGCCCCAGCTCCCTGGCCTTGCCCCGGCTCATGACCAGGCAGACCGCCGCGCCGTCGTTGATGCCGCTGGCGTTGCCGGCGGTGACGGTGCCGTCCTTGGCGAAGGCCGGCTTTAGCTTGGCCAGATCGGCCAGGGTCAGTCCTGGCCGGATGTGCTCGTCGCGGGAGACGATCTTGGGCTCGCCGCGCTTCTGGGGGGCGGCGATGGGCGCGATCTCGGCCGCGAAGCGGCCCTCGTTGGCGGCGGCCTCGGCGTTGTGGTGGGAGCGCAGGGCCACCAGGTCCTGGTCCTCGCGGCTGATGCCGTATTTGCGGGCGATGTTCTCGGCGGTCTGGCCCATGATGTAGCCGGGCGGGTCGAGAAGCGGCGAGCCGGCGTGCAGGGTCTCCCACAGGGTGTCGCGCAGGCCGGAGTGCTGCAACCGCGCGCCCCAGCGGGTGTCATAGGACACGTAGGGCGCGTTGCTCATGGATTCCACCCCGCCGGCCAGCACCGCGCCGTAGTCGCCGGACCGGATGGCCGCGGCGGCCATGCCCAGGGCCTGCATGGCGCTGCTGCACTCGCGCTGCACGGTGGTGGCGGGCACGCTGTCGGGGATGCCGGCGGCCAGGGCGGCCACCCGTGCGGTGTTGGATTCATCCGAGCGCTGGATGCAGTCGCCCAGGATCACGTCGTCCAATTGCTGCGGGTCCAGACCTGATTCGGCCATCACCGCCTGGATCACCTGGGCGGCCAGTTGATGGGCGGCCAGGTCCTTGAGCCCGCCGCCGAAGGCCCCGATGGGGCTGCGCTTCATCGCCACGATCACCGGATCGTTGTCATGCTGCATGGGTATTCTCCGTTGGCGTAAGGCGGCCGGATCAGGCCGCTTGGTCTTGCTGCAAAATTTCCTGTCGGCCCAGGTCGAAGGCTTGGAGATTTATCGCGACCTTGCTGGCCGGCATCATCTGGCCCAGCACTTCGGCGAAGTCGTTGCGGCTGATGGGCAGGCCGGAGACGGCCGCCAGCGCCCCCAGCATCATGATGTTGCCCAGGATGGGGTTGCCCAGCTTCTGGGCCAGGGCGGTGGCGTCCAGGGGCCAGTGCCGGGCGCTGATTTGGCTAAGGCCCTCGGCGATGGCCTGGCGGCTGGGATAAACCGCCTCGCCGGCGATGACGCTCACCGGGTGGGTGGGTCGGGTGTTCCAGATCACCCTGGTCTCCGGGTTGCCATAGGCGGCCAGCACCCGGAAGGTCTCCGAGGGCTCCAGCGAGAGCACGAAATGGGCCGCCCCGCGCGGAATCTGGGGCGACCAGGCCCCTTGCAGCGAAATTCTGAGATGGCTCATCACCGAGCCGCCGCGCTGGCTGGCGCCAAAAGTCTCGCCGATGGTGGCCCAGTAGCCCTGGCGGGTCATGATCTGGCCCAGCATGCGCGAGGCCAGCACGTTGCCCTGGCCGCCCACGCCGGTGATGACGATGTTGTAGGGGTCGGCGGCGAGCGCTTGGGGGCTCATCGGGCCACCTCCTTTTTCTGGATGGCCCCGCTGGGGCAGATGGAGGCGCAGACCCCGCAGCCCACGCAGATGACCTCGTCGATGCGGGTGCGCCCCTCTTCCGGGTCCCAGATCAGGCCGGGGCAGCGCAGGACGCGGGTGCACAGCCGGTTGCAGCCGCAGTCCTGGCCCAGGCAGACCTGCGGGTCCAGGCTCATGTCGTAGAGGCGCTTGCCCTTCTTGCCGGGGCTGAGCGCGCAGGCCTGGCGCAGGATCAGCACCCTGACCCCGCCGGGCTGGTCGATGAGATCCTGGATGACCTTGCCGGTGGATTCCATGTCGAAGGGGTCGGCGATGGTCACCGGCGCCCCCAGGGCCTCGCAGACCCTGGCGATGTCCACCGTGGGCAGGGGAGCGCCGGCCGCGCCCTGGGGGGTGCCGGGGTGGGGCTGGAAGCCGGTCATGGCGGTGCCGGAGTTGTCCACCACCACCAGGATCATGTCCGCTTGGTTGTGGATGGCGTTGACCAGGGCCGGCATGACGGCGTGGAAGAAGGTCGAGTCGCCGCAGATGGCCATGACCGGTTGGGTGAGGCCGAACTGCCCCAGCTTGCCGAAGCCGCTGGCCAGGCCCATGCCCGATCCCATGGCGTGGGAGGTTTTGAGGGTGTTGAAGCCGCAGGAGATGGCCCCCAGGGTGTAGCAGCCGATGTCGCCGCAGACGAAGCCCCGCCGGTTGTCCAGCTTCAGCGCCTGGTTGATCAGCCAATAGGAGGCGCGGTGGGGGCAGCCGGGGCAGAAGGTCAGCGCCCGCGGCGGGGCGTTGGCCGCCGCCAGGCCGGCGGCCAGGGCCGCGTAGGCGGCCGGCGGCCCCGGCGGGGCCAGGCCGAACAGGCCGGCCAGGGCCTCGGCCACCAGGTCGGGGTTCAGCTCGTTGGTGGGCGGCAGGGGGCCGTGGGCGCGGCCCAGGAACCGCTTGACCCCCACCTCGGCGGCCGCCTCGGCGGCCAGGGCCTTGACGTTGTCCTCCAGGAAGGGCGTGCCCTCCTCCACGATGAAGACGCGCTCGGCCAGGGCCAGGTGCTTGGTCAGCAGCCGGGGCGGCAGGGGCCAGGTGGTGGCCAGCTTAAGAAGGCCCACGCGCTCGCCAAGGCCCAGCCTGGCGATGGCCTCGCGGGTGTACATGGCCGCCGCGCTGCTGCTGATGACCAAAAGCTCCGGCCGCTCCGGGCCGCTGTAGGCGTTGAAGGGGCAGGTCTCGAAGATTTCGCGCGCCTGGTCCAGCTTGGCCAGTTGCCGGCGGTGCATGGGCTCCACCAGGCTGGGGAAGGTCAGCGCCGGCCCGGCCATCTGGTCCATGAAGCCGCCCTCGAAGCGGTAGTCGGCCCGGTCCGGGCCGGGGGCGATCTCGCCCAGGACCAGGTTGCCGCTGGCGTGGGACATGCGGGTGACCGAGCGCAGCATGACCAGCTCGCGCAGTTGCTCGGAAAGCTCGAAGCACCAGCGGGTCAGGTCCTTGGCCTCCTGGAAGTCGGCCGGCTCCAGCAGGGGGAACTCCATCATCTTGGCGTAGGGGCGCGAATCGCCCTCGTTGGTGCTCGATAGCGCGCCGGGGTCCTCGCAGGAGACCAGCACCAACCCGGCGCGGACGCCGTACTCGGCCAGGTGCAGCAGGAAGTCGGCGGCCACGTTGACCCCCACCTGCTTCATCACCGCCAGGGACCGAAGCCCGGCGTGGGAGGCGGCCGCCGCCACCTCCAGGGCCACCTTCTCGTTGACCGACCACTCCACGTACAGGCCGTGCTCGCCGGCCGCCTCGGCCAGGGTCTGCACGATCTCCGACGACGGCGTGCCGGGATAGCCGGCCACCACCCGCACCCCGGCCTCCAGGGCCCCGCGCGCGATGGCGTCGTTGCCCATCATCAGGACGCGCTCGCCGGCCGCGCCCTTGCTCACTAAAGACATGGGACCTCATCCTTGTTCAGGTAGGGGGAGGCGCCGTCCGCGCCGGGTCTGGCCGCCAGGTTGGCCAGACAGGTTCTCCGCTTGCCCAGGGCCGCCTTTTTCAGCTTGGCCAGGTTGCCCTCCGGCGTCGGGGCGAACTCCAGCGCGCCCTGGGCGCGGGCCAGGTCCAGGAGCGCCTGGCCGGCCTGGCTGCGCACGACGACCTGGTTCCAGCCCCGGTCCACCTCCCAGCCGGCGGGGCTGCGCGAGGAGCCCACCGAGAGGTCGGCGAACTCGCAGGTGAGGTCGAAGCAGTAGCGGCAGCTTTCGCGCACCACGGCCTGCACCTGGTCCATGGGGATGGCGATCACGCCCTGGTCGGTGAAAAGCTCCATGCGCTGATGCTGGCTGGGCGGGATGTCCATGCCCAGCACCCTGGCCCCCGGCGCGGCCCGGCCGGCCAGGCGGCTCAGCCTCTCCCAGTCCAGGGCCCAGCCGCAAAAGAGGCCGATCACCAGCTTGAGCTTGGCCACCCGCGCCTCGTCGCCGGGTTGCGGGCGGGCGCGCATCCTGGCCAGGGCCAGGGCCTGGCAGGGGGTGGCCACCACCCCGATGGACTGGTCCGGCCCCAGGGAGGCCTGGTTGAACATGCCCACCGTGGGCGATACGGCGAACTTGCTGCCGGCAAAATCGCCGACCCGCTCCGGATCGCGCACGCGGGCGGCCTGGCTCTGCCAGCGGGGGTCCCCGCCGGCCAGCACGAAGCTATCCACCAGGCCGGCCGAGAGGGCCAGGGCGGCCAGGGCGCTGACCGTGCCGCCGTGCTGGGCTTTTTGGCGCAGCTCTTGGTCGGCCGCGCGGGTGACGTACAGGCCCTTCACCGCCCCCATCTCCGGCGTCAGGTCGGCCGGGTCATAGAGCGCCGCCCGCAGCCCGGCCAGGTCCAGGGGGGCGCGGGGGCAGTAGGCCTGGCAGCGGCCCTCCGGCCGGTCGCAGGCGTGGATGATGGCGGTGCGGTCGCGATGGAAGCCCTGGTAGGGGCAGAGCCCCACGCAGGCCGCGCAGCCGGTGCAAAGGCCGGCGTCGAGCACGTGCTCGCGCAGCCAGGCCTGCCCCCGGTTCTCGCTTGCGTCAGTCATGGCTGGCCCAACTCCCTGGGGTGATCCGTCCGGGCACAAGCGGCGGCCCGCGGCCGCCGGAAGGGGCGAGTGATATGCCGGCAGTTGATCTTATGATATGACAATTTCCTAACCAATATCCCACCCGCCCCAGGCTGTCAAGGCGGTTTTGCGCGCCAGCCGAAAGCGGGTCCAAATCCGGGGCGGCGGGGTCAATCCGCCTTCGGCCGGTTGTAGACGCGCAGGATGGCCTCCAGCACCGCCCCGCCCAGGGCGCGGGCCTTGTCGCTGATGGTGTGCAGGTATTCCGGGCGGCCGCGGGGGTCCACGTCGCCGATCTTCAGCCCCTGGCGCACCGTGGCGCCCGGCCGGATCAGGCCCCGCACCACGCCGGCCACCCCGGCCAGCACCGGCCGGCCGGCCACGCGCCCCACCTCCTGGCCCTTTTCCACCACGGCCCCCAGCTCGATGGCGGCCGCGAAGACGCCGTCGGCCGGGGCGCGCAGCACCCGCTCGGCCCCGACGCCATCCACCGGCGCCGGCGCCCCGGTGTTGGGGATGGCCCAGCCCTGGTCGTAGATGCGGCCCAGGTCGTGGCCGCGCAGGGTCTCCACCACCAGGTGGGCGTCCACCCCGGCCTGGAAGCCCGGCCCCAGGGCGATGACCAGGGGGGCCAGGTCTTTATTGAGCCCCAGGTTGCGCTTGGCCAGGGTGGCCTCCACCAGCACGTCGGGCTTGAGCCAGGCCAGGCAGGCCAGGTCCGGGTCCACCAGCAGCGGGATGCGGCCCTGGGACCAGGCGGCGGCCACGCCCTCGGCGTCGGCCACGCGCGCCGCCTCCACGCCCTCCACCACCTGGCGGCCGTCATGCACCGCCTCGCAGAAAGACACGCTGCGCCGCACGGCCAGGGGCTGGGGCACCTCGGTCATGACCAGGCGCAAGTGGGCCTGGTGCAGGCGATGGGCCACGCCGGAGGCCATGTCGCCGGCCCCCTTGATTAGTATCAGGGGTTCGTGGTGCAGCAAGATCGCGTCAGTCTCCTTTCCGGCGCGCTCCCCGGCCCCGGCCGACCAGGCCGGGCCGGCCAGGGCCAGGGTCGGGCTACTGGGCGTCACGCGAGGCCAGCCAGGTCAGCTCCGCCCAGTGCGCGTCCACCTGGGCCTGCAAGGCGGCCACGGCCGCCGCGTCCATGTGCTTGAAGCGCCCCTGCAGGCGCACGTAGTCCTCCACCGGACGGACCTTGCCGGCGGTGCGCAGCTTGTAGCGGCCCTCGATCACCTCGTAGAGCGGAAACACCCGGCTCTCCACCGCGTAGCGGGCCGCCTTGACCGCGTCTTTGGTGGGCATGCGCCAGCCGGTGGGGCAGGGGGCCAGCACGTGGATGAAGGCCGGCCCCGGCGTGGCCACGGCCCGGCGCACCTTGTTCATCAGGTCCACGTGGTGGCTGGGGCTGGCGGTGGCCACGTAGGGGATGCGGTGGGCCGCGCAGATCATGGCCAGGTCCTTCTTGCAGCCCGTCTTGCCGGCCGAGGCCTCGCCCAGGGGGCTGGTGGTGGTCCAGGCTCCAGGCGGGGTGGCGCTGGAGCGCTGGATGCCGGTGTTCATGTAGGCCTCGTTATCGTAGCAAACATAGGTGAAGTCGTGGCCGCGCTCCAGGGCGCCGGAGAGGGACTGGAAGCCGATGTCGGCGGTGCCGCCGTCGCCGCCCATGACCAGGATCTTGGTGTCGTTTTTGGCCAGGCGGCCCTTGGCGTGCATGGCCTTGCGGGCGGCCTCGATGCCGCTGCCCACCGCCGAGGCGTTCTCGAACGCCACGTGCATCCAGGGCACGTTCCAGGCGCTCTGGGGATAGGGGGTGGTGGTCACCTCCATGCAGCCGGTGGCGTTGGCCACGATCACGTCCGGCCCCACCGCCTTGAGCACCAGGCGCTGGGCCAGCATCTCGGCGCAGCCCTGGCAGGCGCGGTGCCCGCTGGCGATGGCCTCGAACCGGGGCAGGTCCTTGGGATTGATCTTTTCGAATTCCACGGCTGGGGCGTTCATGACAGCCTCGCATCCAGGAAGGTGTAATTGCTGGTCGCCGCCGCGCCGGCTTGCGTCCGGGCCACCATCTCCTTGAAGGTGGCCCGCGAGATGCCCCGGCCGCCCAGGCCGGCCACGAAGTCGGCGATCTCCGGGCCGCCGGCCCGATAGAAGGCCGCGCGCGCCTCCAGGCCGATGGGCCCGCCCAGACCGCCGGGGATCAGGTGGCGGTCCAGGATGGCCAGCCGCTTGGCCGGCGCCGCCGCGGCCCGGAAGGCCTCCAGCGGGAAGGGCCGCCACAGGCGGATGGAGAGCTGGCCCACCTTCTGCCCCTCGGCGCGCATCTCGTCCACGGCCGTGCGCGCGGTCTCGCCCACGCTGCCCATGCTGACGATGATCGTCTCGGCGTCCTCACAGCGGTGGGTCTCGATGGCCTGGTAGCGGTTGCCGAAGCTGCGGCCGAACTCATCGGCCACCTGGGCGAAGACCGTGGCCGAATCGGCCAGGGCCATCTCCTGGGCCAGCCTGACCTCGCTGTAGACCCCGCCGTCGCCGAATGGCCCGATGGTGCGGGGTGTCTCTGGGTCCAGCCGGTTGGGGATGGCGCAGGCCGGCAGGAAGCGGTCCACCGCGGCCTGGTCCTGCATCACCACCGGCTCGATGACGTGGGACAGGGTGAAGCCGTCCATGGAGACCAGGGTGGGCAGAAGCACCCTGGGGTCCTCGGCGATCTTGAACGACATCAGGGTGAGATCGTAGACCTCCTGCCCGTTCTCGGCGAAGATCTGCACCCAGCCGGTGTCGCGCTGGGGCATGATGTCGCTGTGGTCGGCCCAGATGTTGATGGGCGCGCTCAAGGCCCGGTTGGCCACCAGCATCACGATGGGCAGGCGCAGGCTGGAGGCGATGAAGAGTATCTCGTGCATCAGGGCCAGGCCCTGGGAGGCGGTGCTGGTGAAGGTGCGGCCGCCGGCGGCGCTGGCGCCCATGCAGGCGCTGATGGCCGAGTGCTCGCTCTCCACCGCCACGTACTGGGCCTTGAGGCGGCCCTCGGCCACCAGCTCGGCCAGGTGCTCCACCACGTGGGTCTGGGGGGTGATGGGATAGGCGGCCACCACGTCCACGTTGGCCTGGGCCACCGCCTCGGCCGCGGCCAGGGAGACCTCTATGCCGACTCGCTTGCTCATGGTCATCCCACCTTCATCGCGATGGCCCCCTTGGGGCATTCCTCGGCGCAGACCCCGCAGCCCTTGCAGTAGCGGCCGCTCCAGTCGTAATAGCCGGCCTGGTTCTGGCTGTAGGCCATGTCCGGGCACAGGGCCCAGCACAGGCCGCACTTGATGCATTCCTCAGTGTTGGTGACCGGATAGCCGGCCGTGCGCCAGTTGCCGGTCTCGAAGTTGCGGCTGGAGCCGGCTGCCGTGATGTCCCCGCCCAGGGCCAGGGCTGCCCAGGGCTGCTGGGCCTCGATGCGGAACCCCGGCTGCACCTTGGCCGCCGGTTCGGCGTCGGCCGTGATGATCCGGCATTCGTCGTAAGCGCGCCGCAGCGCGGCCCGGTTCTTGGGGGCCAGCCGGCCGAAGCGCCTGGCCAGGGGCTCGTCCAGGCTGTCCAGGGCGCACAGGCCCATGGCCTTGACCAGGGCGCCGATGATGGCGGTGTTGGTGATGGCCACTCCCAGTTCATCCATGGCGATGGCCGAGGCGTCCACCAGGGCCAGGCGGAATTTGCCTTTGTATTCCGAAAGCTTGTCCTCCTGGTCCGGCGGCAGGTTCACCAGCAGCGCGCCCCCGGCCACCAGGCCTTCGGCCACGTCCACCAGGCCGATGAGGCTATTGTCCAGCACCACCACCACGTCCGGCGAGTTCACCGGCTCGCGCAGGGAGATGGGCGAGGGCGACACCCGCAGGTAGGCGGTGACCGGGGCGCCCCGGCGTTCGGGGCCGAAACTGGGAAAACCCTGGGCGTATTTGCCCTCGGCGATGGCCGCCTGGGCCACCAGCTCGGCCGCGGTCACCGCGCCCTGGCCGCCCCGGCCGTGCAGTCTGGCTTCGATCATGTTCGTCTCCGCGCGCGCCGGGCCGCCGGCGGCCGGCCGGGCGCGCCTGTTGTCTCCAGCATGGTTGATTAGAAGGAGTCCTCCAGAATCCGTCGCAGGTCCTGTTCAGAGAGGTCGCGCGGGGTGTTGTCCAAGAGCCGGCGGTTCAGGTGGGCCGCCCTGGCCCAGTCGGCGACGCGCCCCTTGTCGGCCCCGACCTCGCCCAGCCGGGTGGGCAGGCCCAGGGCCGCGATCAGGTCGGTCATGGCGTCCACCGCCGCGTCGCAGGCCTCGAAGGAGTCCATGCCCTGGGTGTCGATGCCAAAAGCCTCGGCCACCCGGCGGAACTTGTCCGGGCAGGCCAGGGAGACCGCGCGCATGGTGGCCGGCAGCACCGCGGTCAGCGCCGGGCCGTGGGTCAGCTTGTATTCCCGGCCGATGGGGAAGCTGAAGGCGTGCAGCACGCCCACGCCGGCGTTGTTCAGGGTGATGCCGGCCATGAGCGCGGCCAGGGACATGTTGTAGCGGGCCGTGAGGTTCTTGCCGTTGGCGAAGGCCGGCCCCAGGTTCTGGGCGCAAAGCCTTATGGCCTTTAGCGAAAACTCCTCGGTGAGCGGGTTGGCCTTGACCGCGATGTAGGATTCCAGGGCGTGGATGAAGGCGTCGATGCCGGTGTCGGCGGTCACCTTCTGGGGCATGCTCAGGCTGAGCCGGGGGTCCACGATGGCCACGTCGGCCAGGATGTTCCAGGCGCTGACCACCCGCTTGGTCTGGGCCTCCGGGTCGCTGAAGACCGCGATGCGGGTGACCTCCGAGCCGGTGCCGGCGGTGGTGGCCACCATGATCGAGGGCCGGCCCCGCCGGGGCACCAGGTCCACGCCGAAGGTGGACTCCAGGGACGCGTCGTTGCCCATCATGGCCGCGACCATCTTGGTCAGGTCCAGGGCGCTGCCCCCGCCAACCCCCACGTAGACGTCGAAATCGCCCGCCTTGGCCGCGGCCAGGGCCTCATGGAAGTTGGATATGGTCGGCTCCTCCTCCACCTGGGCGAAATGCTCCCAGGCCAGGCCGGCCTCCTGGAGCGAGGCGAAGACCGGCTCCATGAGGCCGCACTTGGCCACGTTGGGGCCGGAGAGCACCATCACCTTGCCCGCGCCCAGGCGCTTGGCCTCCGGCCCCACCAGGCGCGCGGTGTCCAGGCCGAAATGCATCCATTCCGGAGTCCTCCAGCTAACAGTCTGAAACATAACGTCTTTCCTCCGAGATGGATGTCTATCGCCAATGCCTATGACAAAAAAGGTACAACCTCGGAAAAGGGCTTGACCTGATGTTTAGGCAAATGATAAGACAAAATTAACTCAAGCATTCGAAAAAAGTCAAGCCCAGCCAAGGACGGAATCCGGGGCCCGGCGCCCAGGCGGCGGGCCAGCGGGTCACGGCCGAGGGACAAGCAACGCCGGTCAGTTAGCATCCTTTAGGAAGAGATGGGAGGGGTCTATGCGAAAGATCGCGTGCATCGCGGGGTTCGTGTTTGTCTGCGCCGTCATGCTGGGATTCGCCGGCGGCGCGGCCTTGGCGGCCGATACGGTCAAGATCGGCGTGCTCTACTCCATCACCGGACCGGGCTCGGTGCTGGGCCCCAAACAGGCCGAGGCCGCCAAGATGGCCTTCGAGGAGGCCAACGCCGCCGGCGGCGTGGACATCGGCGGCAAGAAGATGAAGATCGAGATCATCGAGCGCGACGACGAGACCAAGCCCGGCGTGGCCATCCGCCGCGTCACCGAGCTGGTGCGCACCGACGGCGCCAACATCATCATCGGCGGAACCTTCGCCCACGTCTCCCTGGCTATGAACGGCGAGGCCCAGAAGCTGAAGAACTTCCTGATGACCACCAACGGCGTGCCCGACAGCTATTTCGAGAAGGAGACCAAGGCCCCCTACTCCCTGGCCGTGTTGGGCGACAACGGCATGGTGGGCCGCGGCACCGCCGGCTACGTCACCGAGAAGCTGAAGGTCAAGCGCCCGGTCTTCTTCCACCCGGACTACGCCTACGGCAAGTTCTCCTGGGCCGGGGCCGAGGCGGTGCTCAAGGACGTCAAGGACATCAAGTACGAGGTGGTCTGGTCGCCGGTGGGCTCGGCGGACATGACCCCCAACCTCATCAAGTGCATGGAGTTCGAGCCGGACATCATCTGCTTCAACCAGTGGGGCAACGACATGATCACCGCCCTGAAGCAGGCCGGCGAGATGGGCTTGAAGAAGAAGACCAAGCTCTTTGTCAACTGGATCATCACCCTGGTGGCCAAGGGCATCCCGGCCGAGGTGCTCGACGGGGTGGACTGCCAGACCTGGTGGTACCACGACATGACCGGCTTCGCCGACCAGGAGGTGGTGAAGCTCTCGGCCGAGTTCACCAAGAAGTACCAGGCCAAGTTCGGCGCCCCGCCCGATCCCTACGTGATGACCGCCTACTACGGCGCCGCCGAGATCATCCGCGGCATCAACCTGGCCAAGTCGGCCGAGCCGGCCAAGATCTACCAGGCCCTGATGGACAACCCGAACTTCATGACCGCCAAGGGCCCGGCCACCTGGCGCATCGACGGCCGTCCGCGCTACAAGTACAACTCCTGGATCATCCGGGGCGTGCCGGCCTCCGAGCGCAAGAGCGAGTGGGACTTCGGCAAGATCATCGACGTGTACCAGGGCGACGCCTTCCTGCCCGACGTCAAGTCGCTGGGCTGGTAGGCCGCCGCTGGCCATGAAACAGGGGGCCGGGCCGCGGGGCCCGGCCCCCGCACCAACCAGGCGTCCGGCCGGGGCGTGAGCCGCGGCCCGGGCGCGCCCCCCGGCGGGGGCGGCGGACGGTCAACACCAGGGGCGGGGCTGCCATGGCCACATTGCTCTCCACCAAGCATCTCACCAAGCGCTTCGGCGGCCTGGTGGCCGTCAACCAGGTGGATTTCGCCATCGAGGAAGGCCAGGTGGCCGGGGTGATCGGCCCCAACGGTTCGGGCAAGACCACCCTGTTCAACCTGATCTCCGGCTTTTTCCCGCCCAGCGAGGGCTCGGTGGTCTTCCGGGGCCAGGAAGTGAGCCTGGCCCCGCCCAACACGCGGGTCGGCATGGGCATGGCCCGCACCTTCCAGTTGGTCTCCGTCTTCAATTCCCTGAGCGTCTGGGAGAACCTGGTGCTCAGCAACCTGCGTTTCCGCAAGCGCCACAAGTCCGGCTTCGTGGGGTTCTATCTGCGGCCGGCGCGGCGCGAGCGCCTGCTTGAGTCCTGCGCCGAGTCCATGGAAAAAGTGGGCCTGGCCGGATTGCTGAAGACCAGGACCTCCGAGCTTTCCTATGGCGACAAGCGGATGCTGGAAATAGCCATCGCCTTGTCGCTCAAACCCAAGCTGCTGCTGTTGGACGAGCCGCTGGCCGGGCTGAGCGACCACGAGATCGCCCAGGTGATCGATCTGCTGCACCAGGTCAAAAAGGACTTCAGCCTGGTGATCATCGAGCACAAGATATCCAAGATCGTGGGCCTGGTGGAGCGCCTGAGCGTCATGAACGAGGGCCGGCTCATCTGCGAGGGCCGCCCCGACGACGTGCTGTGCAACCCCGACGTCCGCGAATGCTACTGGGGGGCCGAGGGCAAGACATGCTAGCGGTGGACAACATCGACGTATCCTACGGCCACGCCAAGGCTTTGCACGGGGTTTCGGTGGGCCTGCAGGCGGGCGAGATGGTCTTCGTGGTCGGGCGCAACGGCGCGGGCAAGACCACCCTGCTGCGGACCATCGCCGGCTTTTTGCAGCCCACCAGCGGCGGCATCAGCCTGGACGGCCAGTCGCTCCTGGGCCTGAGGCCCGACCTGGTGGCCCGGCGCGGACTGCGCTTCGTGGCCCAGGACAAGAAGGTCTTCAGCCAGCTCACCGTGCGCGACAACCTGGAACTGGCCGCCCACGCCTGCGGCGAGAAGCTGTCGGTGGCGGTGGAGCGCCTGCTCTCGCTCTATCCCAAGTTCGAGAAATTCATGGACAACAAGGCCGGCGGACTCTCCGGCGGCCAGCGCGAGATCCTCCTGATCGGCCGCGCCCTGGTGGGCGAGCCCAGGGTGCTGTTGGTGGACGAGCCCACCGAGGGGCTGGCGGCCATCGTCATCGACGACATCTTCCGCATCCTGAGCGGGATGAAGGAGCGCATCTCCACCATCATCGTGGAGCAGAACCTCTCGGTGGTCGGCCGCCTGGCCGACCGCATCTACATCATGAAGGAAGGCAAGATCGAGCGGGAAATCAAGGATCCCGCACAGATAACCGACGCCAAGCAACTGGAGCGCCACCTGTGAAACGCGGCCATGCCAAACAAAGCGAGGGACATCTTGCCTAGCGTCGCGATAGACAACAAACCCCACGGCATCCCGCCGGCCGGGGCCTGGCCCATCGTGCGCGACATGGCGCTGGTCGGGGCGGTATTCCTGGTTTTTTGCCTGTTCATTCCGCTGCACTGGCTGACCGACTTCGCCATCTTCTGCATCCTGGTGCTTTCCTTCGACCTGCTCTACGGCTACATGGGCCACCTTTCCTTCGGCCACATGCTCTATTACGGGGTCGGGGCCTACGCCGCCTCCCTGACCCTGCTGCACCTGGCCCCCAACCCGCTCTTGGCCATCGCGGTGGGCCTCGTGGCCGGGCTGCTGGTGGCGGCGGTGATGGGCCTGGTGGTGGTGCAGGTGCAGGGGGCGGCCTTCGCCCTGGTGAACCTGGCCATCAACCAGATCGGCTTCTGGCTGGCCATGGCCGGCCTGCAGGAATACACCCACGGCGAGGACGGCCTGCCCAGCTCGGCCCAAGCCCTGGGCTTTCTGGATTTCTACAACCCGCCGGTGGCCTTCGGCTTCATGCTGGCCTGCCTCCTGCTGGTCTTCGGGGCGCTGCGGGTGCTGACCACCTCGCCCTACGGGGTGATGGTGCGGGCCATCAAGGAGAACGAGAACCGGGTCAAGTTCCTGGGTTACAACACCTTCGCCTACAAGTGGCTCACCTTCATGATCGCCAGCACCCTGGCCGCCTTCGCCGGCGCCCTCTACGCCCTGGCCAAGGGGTTCGTGGCCCCCAGCGACCTGAACCCCCTGGAGAACACCCGCATCATCTTCTCGGTGCTCATCGGCGGGGCCGGCAACCTCTACGGCGCGGTGGTGGGTGCGGTCTCCTTCGAGCTCATGTCCAACTATCTGGCCACCACCATCTCGCGCTGGGAGCTGGTGCTGGGGGCCATGCTCCTGGCGCTGGTCTTCTGGTTCCGCCAGGGCATCACCGGCTTTTGCCGCCACCTGTTCCTGAAGCTGCGGCACAGCCGCGGGATCGAGGGTTAGCGCCATGTTCGACACCCTGCTCTACGGCGTGACCATCGGGGCCATCCTCTACTTCTTCTCCATCGGGCTGTCCATCACCTTCGGCACCATGCACATCGTCAACTTCGCCCACGGCATGGTCTATTCCCTGGGCGTCTACCTGTTCATCACCTTCCTGCCGGTGCTGGGCGGCGTCTTCCCCCTGGCCCTGGCCCTGGCGGTGGCGGCCATGCTGCCGCTGGCCTACCTGGTGGAGCGCTTCATCATCCGCCGGCTCTACGGCGAGAGCCTGGACTACGCCATCATCGCCACCTACGCCCTGCTTCTGATGGGCGCCGACGTCATCAAGTACATCTGGGGCACCTCGCCCCAGCCGGTCAGCGACCCCATCGGCGTGCCCCTGGTGGTCTTCGGGGTGGTGATCCAGCTCTACCGGGTCATCGTCTTCCTGAGCGCCATCGCCCTGTTCATCGGCCTGCGCGTGTTCATCAAGCGCAACGTGGTGGGCAAGGTGGTCATGGCCGCCCTGGAGGACTCCGACGGGGTGCGCGCCCTGGGCCTGGACGTGAACAAGTATTTCTCCATCGCCTTCGTCATCGGCTCCGGCCTGGCCGTGCTGGGCGGGGTGCTCTACGCGCCCATAACCACCTCCGAGCCCTACATGGGCTTCCACATCCTGCTCCTGGCCTTTGCGGTGGTCATCGTGGGCGGGATGGGCAACTTGAACGGCACCTTCGTCTCGGCCTTCGTGCTGGGCATCGTCATCGCCGTGACCGGCCGCTACTACTCGTCGGCCTCGGACACCATGGTCTTCGTGGTCATGGTGCTGGTGATATTGAAAGACGCCCTGCTGAACAGCCTGCGGCGGATGGTGGGGCGGCGGGCGAGGGCCTGAGGCCCGCGCCCGCTGGTTTCGACTCGCCCCCTTGGGGGGCCGCAAATACCGACGCATGGGGAGAAGACAGCCATGCCCAATCACGCATTCCACGCACCGGCCGACCTCCAGCAGGCCTGCGCCCTGCTGGCCGACGAGGCCATCCATCCGCTGGCCATCGCCGGCGGCACCGACATCATGGTCCGTTTCAACCGCCACCGCCGCCAGCGCCAGGAGACCCTGGTCTACCTCGGCAAACTGGGCCTGGACTACATCCGCGAGGAGGATGACAAGATCCTGGTGGGAGCCTGCGCCTCCCTGAGCGCCGTGGCCGAATCCGAACTGGTCAGGGCGAAGCTGCCGCTGTTGGCCAAGGCCTGCGGCGAGATGGCCTCGCCGGCGGTGCGCAACGCCGGCACCCTGGGCGGCAACGTGGTCAACAACGCCCGCCACGCCGACGGCGTGGCCGCGCTCACCGCCCTCAATGCCACGGTGGTCATCGCCAGCACCCAGGGCGAGCGCGCCATGGCCATGGCCGATTTCGCCGCCCAGCCCAAATCCCAGGCCCTGGCCGGCGGCGGGGTGGTCCGGCACTTCGCCATCGAGCCCCTGGCCGCCAACGAGCGCTGGGCCTGGGAGAAGATGCGCCAGCGCAAGGGCGAGAGCCGCAGCGTGGTCTCGGTCTCTTTGCGCGCGGCCATGGAGGGCGGCAGGTGCCTGGGCGCGCGCCTGGTGGTGGGCTGCATGGCGGCCAACCCCTTCGCATCCCAGGCGGCCGCCGGGCTGCTGGCCGGCCAGGCCCCCAGCGCGGAGCTCATCGAGAAGGTCGTGGCGGGGGTGCTGGCCGAATGCGAGCCGGCCAGCGACGCCCGCGCTAGCGCCTGGTACCGGGAGAAGGCCACGGCCGCCCTGGTCCGCCGCGTTCTTTCCCAACTGGTGTGAGGGAGGGCTGCAATGTCCTTGCTGGTGATAAAAGTCAACGGCCGGGAGCATCGGCTGGAGGTGAACCCCGCCGCCAGCCTGCTCAGCGTGCTGCGCGAGCAACTGTTCATCACCGGGCCCAAGATCGGCTGCGAGACCGGCGACTGCGGGGCCTGCAACGTCATCATCGACGGCAAGCTGCGCCGCGCCTGCCTGACCAACGCCATGACCGTCAACGGCTCGGAGGTGGTGACCATCGAGGGCATCGGCGGCAAGGGCGCCCTGCACCCGTTGCAGAAGCAGTTCTACGAGAACTACGCCTCCCAGTGCGGCTTCTGCACGCCGGGCATGATCATGGCCGCCAAGGCGCTGTTGGACGCCAACCCCGACCCCAGCGAGCTTGAGATCAAAAAGGCGCTTTCCGGCAACCTCTGCCGCTGCACCGGCTACGTCAACATCATCAAGGCGGTCAAGGCCGCGGCCAAGGACCTGCCCGCGAGGGGAGGCGAGCGATGAGCGAGCTCAAGGTGGTTGGCAAGAGCAAGCGGCGCTACGACGGCCTGGGCCACGTCACCGGCGAGGCGACCTACGTCGACGACGTCTTCGTGCCCGGCACCCTGGCGGTCAAGGTGCTGCGCAGCCCGGTGCACAAGGGCGTCATCACCAAGCTGGACACCAATAGGGCCGAGAAGCTGCCCGGCGTGCACGGGGTCATCACCTGGCGGGACGTGCCCTGCAACACCTACGGCTATCTGACCCTGGACCAGAAGGTGCTGGCCGACACCGACGTGCGCTACAAGGGCGAGCCCATCGCGGCGGTGGCCGCGGACACGGTGGAGATCGCCAACGAGGCGCTTTCCCTCATCGAGCTGGGCATCGAAAAGCAGACCCCGGTCTTCGATCCGGTGGAGGCGGTCAAGCCCGACGCGCCCAAGGTGCGGCCCGAAGGCAACGTGCTGATGGTGGGCGAGCGCCCCTATCGGCAGGTGTACAACGGCGACATCGAAAAGGGCTTCGCCCAGGCCGACGAGATCATCGAGAACGACTTCTTCTTCCCCTCCCAGGAACACGCGCCCATGGAGCCCCAGGTCAGCCTGGCGGTGCCCACCCAGGACTCGCGCCTGACCATCTACACCGTCACCCAGGGCATGTACTTCCTGCTCAAGCAGATCCAGCGCATCCTGGGCCAGGGCCAGGATGTCTCCGAGCGCTGGTCGGCGCGCCAGCAGTACACCCACCACGGCCTGGGCTTCTCCGACATCAAGTACATAAGCTGCAACGTGGGCGGGGCCTTCGGCGGCAAGACCGAGCTGCACGCCGACGCCATCGCCGCGCTCATGGCCTTGAAGACCGGCAAGCCCTGCAAGTGGCGTTGGACCCGCGAGGAGGAGCAGCTCTACTCCGCCCGCCACAGCCCCTGGCTGATGCACTTCAAGGACGGCGTGACCAAGGACGGGCGCATCGTGGCCCGCCAGATATTCACCCGCCACGACGCCGGGGCCTACACGGGCTTAAGCTCCTACGTGGTGGACAAGCACGCCTTCTACGTGGCCGGCCCCTATCACCTGCCCAACGTGGAGGTGAAGTGCCAGGTGGTCTACACCAACAAGGTGCCCACCGGCGCCATCCGCGGCTTTGGGGTCACGCCCGGCACCTACGCCTGCGAGATCCAGATGAACATGATCGCCGAAAAGATGGGCATCGACCCCTGGGAGCTGCGCTTCATCAACGCCATGCGCAACGGCGATCAACTGGCCACCCGCACCAAGCTGGACAGCGTGTATCTCATCGAGTGCATGCAGAAGCTGGCCGAGATCACCAACCACCCGCTGGAGGCCAAGTTCAAGGCCATGAACTCGGACCCCAGGGAGGCGTAAAAATGAAAAAGCGCGGAAAGGGCCTGGCCGCGGCCTTCTATCCCACCGGCATGGGCGGCGGCGGCGACTTCACCAACGCGGTGGTCAAGATCAAGCCCGACGGCTCGGCCGACCTCATCACCGGCACCGTGGAGCTGGGCCAGGGATCGGGCACGGTGCTGCCCATGATGGTGGCCGAGGTGCTGGGCATCGACTTCGAGAAGGTGCGCTTCACCCACCAGGACACCGACACCGCCGCCATCTGCTTCGGCACCTTCGCCAGCCGGGTCACCTTCTACGCCGGCAACGCCGCGGTGATGGCGGCCCGGAACGCCCTGAAGGTCATGTTCGAGCTGGCCGCGCCGGATTTGGGCGTAACACCCGATGACCTGGAGGCCCACGACAACCGCATCTGGGTCAAGGGCCAACCGGACAAGTCGCTCTCCATGGGCGAAGTGGCCATGAAGGGCTTCTACGAGAAGCACGAGTTCATCATCGGCAGCGCCACCTATGGCCGGCCCAGGGCCATCCCCGACCCCGAAACCGGCGCCTGCGACCCCCTGGCCACGGTAGCCTGGGCCGCGGTGGAGGTGGAGGTGGAGGTGGACACCGACACCGGCGAGGTGAGCATCATCGACAGCAAGGCCGTCTACGACGTGGGCAAGGCCATCAACCCGGAGATGGCCCGCTCCCAGGTGGAGGGCGGGGCCATCATGGGCATGAGCTGGGCCATCCTGGAAAACCTCTATCCCAACTACCCCGACCCCAGGCACGAGCCGCGCGACTTCAGCCAGTACGCGCTTATCACCGCCATGGACATCCCGGAGCTGAGCACCGAGATGCTGGAGTGCCCCTCCACCGACGGCCCCTTCGGGGCCAAGGGCATCGGCGAGATGACCGCCAACCCGCCGGGGCCGGCCGTGGTCAGCGCGGTGCATGACGCCATCGGGGTGTGGATCACCGACATCCCCATCACCCCGGAGAAGGTGCTGCGGGCCCTGGAGAAAAAGGCGGCCGCCGGGGCCTGAGGGGCCAGGGGCGGATGAAGCCGGCCCGGCCGCGTGAGCCCGCGGCCAGGGTCGGCGCTCAGGCGGCCGGGCTGGACTCGCGCTTGTGATAATAGCCGGCCAGGGCCGCCTCGCCCTCGCGCAGGTGCTGGTCGATGGCCTGCCGGGCCTCCTCCGGATTGCGGGCGGCGATGGCGCGGAAGATCTTTTGGTGGGCGCGGAAGGCGACCTGCAGCATTTCCGGCATCACGATGAAGGCGTCGTCCAAAAGCTGGCCGATGGGCTGGCTGAAGCTGTGGAACAGCGCGAGGGCGAAGCGGTTGTGCGAGGCCTTGGCCACCAGGTGATGAAACAGCAGGTCGCTTTCGGCGAAAGCCTCCTTGTCCGGCTTGGCCAGGGCCTGATCCATGGCCGCCAGGGCGGCGCCCAGCTCGGCGATCTCGGCGTCCGTGGCCCGCTTGGCGGCCATGCCGGCCAGGCCCACCTCCACCATGCGCCGGGTCTCCATCAGCTCCGTGCTGGCCCCCCGGTCGGAGACCAGCGGGGTGTCGATCTCGGCGCTGAAAAGCGCCGGGGCCCGCGAGACCAGGATGGTGCCCGCGCCGGGGCGCTGCTCGATGGCGCCGAGCTGGCTGAGCACCTGTAGGGCCTCGCGCAATGACGGGCGGCTGACGCCCAACTGGGCGGCGAACTCGTTCTGGTTGGGGAACTTGTCGCCTTCCTTGATCTCGCCGCTGACGATCATGCGCCGGATCTCTTCGAGCACGGCGGCGGAGACTTTCTTGGTTTTCAACGCCATGGGGCTCAAATCGGTTTCCTCGCCAGGTTGGATGCGCGGAGTCAATTGTTCACCAATTTGTTTGTTTGTCATATCATTTACCCAATGATCCGTCAAGGTTTCCGGGGTCATCCGGCGGATGGCTTGCTGAAAAACAAGCTATTTCAAAATGTTGTCCGCCAAACCGCCGCCTGGGGTTTCGAAGGGCGGGAGCGGGGGCCGTACCGGTCCGGATCGTCGGGGGAGAGCGCGTGATGCAGAAGATCAGGTTGCACGGACGGGGAGGGCAAGGCGCGGTGGTGGCCTCCAAGATCCTGGCCGACGCCTATTTCCGGCGCGGCCTCTGGGTGCAGGCCTTCCCGGCTTTTGGCATGGAGCGCCGGGGCGCGCCGGTGGCGGCCTATGTCCGGGCCGACCATGAGCCGGTGCGCCAGCGGGGCGAGATCGCCGACCCCAACGCGGTGATCGTGCTGGACAAGGCCATCCTGGACATGGTGGACGTGACCAGGGGCCTGGCCGCGGGCGGGCTGGTGCTGCTCAACCACACCCTGGCCCCCGGCCAGATACGCCTGGGCGACGGCCTCAAGCTGGCCACGGTGGACGCCACCGGCATCGCGGTGCGCCACGGCATCGGCACCAGCCTGGCCCCCATCGTCAACACCGTCATCCTGGGGGCCTTCGCGCGCCTGGATCCGTTCCTGGACCAGGAGAGCATCCTGGCGGCGGTGGCCGAGGGGACGCCCTCCAAGGTGGAGTCCAACCTGGCGGCGGCCAAGGAGGCCTTCGCCAGCCTGATGCTGGAGTGAGGCCATGAGCCCCAAGGTGACCATAACCAGAGTCGAGGACCTGCCGCCGGTGCCCTGCACCCTGGGCGGCATGGACTGGAATCCCACCGGCCTGTGGCGCTACCTGACCCCCGCCCCCAGGGACAAGGCCGCGCCCTGCTTTGCCGCCTGCCCGGCAAATAACCCCATCCCGCAGCTCATGGCCCTGTGGGCCAAGGGCCAGGGCGACGCCGCCCTGGACCTGCTGCTGGCCGCCAACCCCCTGCCGGGGGTCACCGGCCGCCTGTGCTTCCATCCCTGCCAGCCGGCCTGTCTGCGCCGCAAGGTGGACCGCGCCCTGCCCGTCCAGGGCCTGGAGCGCTGGGCCGCCGACCAGGGCCAGACCAGGCTGCGGCCGGCCAGGCCCAAGGGCCAGCCGGTGGCGGTGGTGGGCGCGGGGCCGGCCGGGCTCACCTGCGCCTACCTGCTGGGCCGCCAGGGCCTGCGGGTGACCCTTTACGATCCGGCCGTGCAAGCCGGGGGCTTCTTGGTGGGGGCCAAGGGTCTTCCGGCCAAGGTCCTCAAAACCGAGGTGGAGCGCCTGGTCCGCCTGGCCGGGATCAAGCTGGTTCTGAACTCCGAGTGCGCGCCGGACGCCATCGCCGGCGGCCGGCCCGGCCCGGCCCTGGTGGTGGTGGACGACAGCGCCCACCCGGCCAGCGCGGCCTGGCCCATCCCGGAGCCGGCCGGCGGCGCGGCCTGGCTGCGCGCCGGGGCGGGCCGGGGCGGCAAGGGCTTCAAGGCCTCGCAGGCCGCCCTGGCGGTGGGCCTGGGCCAGGCGCTGGCCGCCCAGGCCCTGGCCCGGCTGGCGGGCCAGGAGCAGGCCCCGCCCGCCGCGCCGGAGGTGGTGGACGAGGCCGCGGTCAAGCCGGAGCGCTTCGCGCCGGAGCGCCCCGCGCGCAAGCCGCCGGCCCGCCTGGACGCCAGGCGGGCGCGCCAGGAGGCCGGGCGCTGCCTGTCCTGCGGCGCGTGCAACCTCTGCCAGCAGTGCGTGCTCTTCTGCCCCGACGCCTGCCTGGGCCTGGACCCGGACGGCGCCGGAGTGCGGGTGGACCTGGCCCATTGCAAGGGCTGCGGCATCTGCGCCCAGGAATGCCCGCGGGGAGTCATCAGCATGGAGGCCGCGCAATGAAAAAGCTCATGATGGGCAGCGAGGCGGTGGCCGCCGCCGCGGTGCTGGCCCGGGTGCAGGTGGTCTCGGCCTACCCCATCACCCCCCAAACCGTCATCGTGGAGACCCTGGCCGAGGTCATCGGCCGGGGCGAGCTCAAGGCCCGCTACCTCAACGTGGAGTCTGAGCACTCGGCCATGGCCGCCTGCATCGGAGCCAGCGCGGCCGGGGCGCGGGTCTTCACCGCCACCAGCAGCCAGGGCCTGGCCCTGATGCACGAGGTGCTGCACTACGCCGCCGGGGCGCGCACCCCGGTGGTGATGGCCAACGCCAACCGCGCCCTGACCCCGCCCTGGAACCTCTACTGCGACCACACCGACTCCCTGGCCCAGCGCGACACCGGCTGGCTGCAGTACTACTGCCAGGACGCCCAGGACGTGCTGGACGCGGTGCTCATCGCCTACCGGGTGGCCGAGTCGGCGCTCCTGCCGGTGATGGTCAACCTGGACGCCTTCTACCTGACCCACACCAGCGAGGCGGTGGAGCTGCCGGACCAGGCGGCGGTGGACGCCTTCCTGCCGCCCTACGCCCCCAGCCACAAGCTGGACGTGGACAACCCCCGCACCTTCGGCAACGTCTGCGGGGCCGATCTCTACACCCCGATCAAGTTCCGCCGCCAAAGGGAGACCCTGGCCGCGGCCGGGGCCTGGCGGGCGGCGGCCGATGAGTTCGCCGCCAGCTTCGGCCGCCTGCGGCCGGCGGTGGAGGGCCATCGCCTGGAGGAGGCCGACATCGCCCTGGTGGTGATGGGTACCGCCTTCGGCGCGGCGCGCCTGGCGGTGGACGAGCTGCGCGCGGCCGGGATCAAGGCCGGCGCGCTCAGGGTGGGCCTTTTCCGGCCCTTCCCCTGCGACGACATCTGCGCGGCCTTGGCCGGCGTCAAGCGGGTGCTGGTCCTGGACCGCGACGTCTCCCTGGGGGCCGAGGGCGTGCTGGCCCAGGAGGTCAAGGCGGCGCTGTATCAGCAGCCGGGCCGGACCAGGATCGACGGCCTGATCATCGGCGTGGGCGGCCGCGACGTGACCCCGGACAAGCTGGCCGAGCTGTCCCGCCAGGCCTTGAAGGGGCGCATCCGGGCCGACCTGGCCGGCCGGACCCAGTGGGTGGAGGTGATGCAATGATGAAGCCCATCCTCGCGCGAGAGTTGATGTCGCCCGGCCACCTGGCCTGCCCCGGCTGCGGGGCCTCGCTGGCCATGCGTTACGCCCTGAACGCCCTGGGGCCGCGCACCATGGTCATCATGCCGGCCGGCTGCTGGTCCACCTTCATCGGCGTCTACCCCCACACCTGCCTGGCGGCGCCGGTGATGTCGGTGGCCTTCGAGACCGCCGCCGCCACCGCCGCCGGCGTGAAGGCCGGCCTGGAGGCCCAGGGCAAGGACGACATCACGGTGATGGCCTGGGCCGGCGACGGCGGCACCTTCGACATCGGCTTCCAGGCGCTTTCCGGCGCGGCCGAGCGCAACGACGACATCCTCTATGTCTGCTACGACAACGAGGCCTACATGAACACCGGCATCCAGCGCTCCTCGGCCACGCCCGGCGGCTGCTGGACCACCACCACCCCGGTCTCGGCCCCCAAGCCCCAGGCCAAGAAGGACATGGTGGCCATCATGGCCGCCCACGGCGTGCCCTACGCCGCCACCGCCAGCGTGGGCTTTCCCGAAGACTTCATGGCCAAGCTAAAAAAGGCCGCCGCCATCAAGGGGACCAAGTTCATCCATCTGTTCGCCTCCTGCCCCACCGGCTGGCGCCACGACACCCACCAGTCCATCGAGGTGGCCCGCCTGGCCGTGGCCGCGAGGGTGTTTCCGCTCTACGAGGTGAGCGGCGGCGACGATTGGCGGCTGTCGGACATGCCTGGTAAGGTCCCCGTGGACGGGTATCTGGGCATGCAGGGCCGCTTCAAGGCCGGCCTGGCCTCGCCCGACGGGGTGGCCGGTTTCCAAAAAAGGGTGGACGCGCTCTGGTTGCGCTTGCAGGAGCGCTGCCAGCGCGGCCGGGGCGGCCGGGGCGGCCGCTGAGATCGGCAACCGCAGACGCCTTGACACCTTCCCAGGATCATGGGGGGACCGGCGGTGGGGAGGAGCAGCCCTTGGTGATTCCCAAGAAAGAGCGGCTGGGCGATCTGGCCTACCAGGTCATCCGGGAGATGATCGCCGAGCATCGCTTCCAGCCCGGCGCGCGCATCAACGTGGAGGAGCTGCGCAAGGAGCTCGGCGTCAGCCGCACCCCGGTGTGGGAGGCCATCAACAAGCTGGAGCAGGAGGGCCTGGTCAAGAACATCCCCAACCGGGGGGTGTACATGGTCGAGCTGACCATGCAGGACACCCTGCACCTGTACCAGGTGCGCGAGGTGCTGGAGAGCCTGGCCGCCCGCCAGGCCGCGGCCCGCATCGACGAGGCCACCCTGGAGCGCATGGCCGCCAACCTGAAGCTCCAGGAGCGGGCGGTGGCCGAAAGAGACCTCAGGGCCTACACCCGTCTGGACTACGATTTCCACGCCGCGGTCTATGGCGCCAGCGGCAACCCCTATCTCCAGGAGACCCTGCAGATGATCAAAAGCAAGATGCGCCCCCTGGGCCTGCGCATCCATCTGCTCCTGGACGAGCTCTACGGCCACCACCTGGAGCTTTTCGCGGCGCTCAAGGCCCGCGACCCCCAGGCCTCGGAGGCCGCCTTCAAGACCCACAACAAGTTCATCGTGGAATACATCATCAAGGAGATGGCCGAGGCGGACGCGGGCCGGGCCGAACCCGGCCAGCCCCCCGGCCGCTTGACCGCGGAACCGCCCATGGGGAGACAAGCCGATGGCCGCTAGGAAACTGGGGCTGCACGAGCTGTACGAGATGAAGCGCCGGGGCCAGAAGCTCACCTGGCTCACGGCCTATGATTTTCCCACCGCCCAGTTCGCCGAGGCCGCGGGCCTGGACATGCTCCTGGTGGGCGACAGCCTGGGCATGTGCGTCTATGGCTACTCCGGCACGGTGCCGGTGACCATGGAGCAGTGCATCGCCCATTGCCAGGCGGTGCGCCGGGGAGCGCCCAACACCTTCGTGATGGGCGACATGCCCTTCCTGAGCTACCAGACCAGCGACGCCGACGCGGTGATGAACGCCGGCCGTTTCCTGAAGGAGGCCGAGGTGGACGCGGTGAAGCTGGAGGGCGGGGTGCGGGTGGCCTCGCGCATCCGGGCCATCAGCGACGCCGGCATCGTGGTCTGCGGCCACATCGGGCTCACCCCCCAGAGCTCCGGCCTCCTGGGCGGCCACAAGGCCCAGGGCCGCACCGCCGAAGCGGCCAAGCTGGTGGTGGAGGACGCCCTGGCGGTGCAGGAGGCCGGCGCGCGGCTCTTGCTGGTCGAGGCCGTGCCGCCGGAGGTGGCCGGCTACATCGCCCGCCGGCTGACCATACCGGTCTATTCCATCGGGGCCGGGCCGGACTGCGACGGCCAGCTTTTGATCGTCAGCGACCTGATCGGCCAGTTCCAGGCGTTCACTCCAAAATTCGTCAAAAAATACATGGACCTGGCCGGACTGGTCACCCAGGCCATGCGCGCCTACTGCGCCGACGTGCGCGGCGGCCAATTCCCCGGCGAGGACCACTGCTACCGCATGGTCGAGGGCGAGGAGGCCAAGTTCCTGGCCATGGTCGAGGAGGAAGACAAATAACCGCGCCTCAGCTTGATTGGAGAACCGCGATGCCCGAATGCGCCCCCTACGCCCAGTTCATGAAAAGCCTGCCCCAGGCCGCCATCCCCATCCAGGGCGTGAACGGCTACATCCTGGGTGGCCCCACCTCCCAGGCGGTCTTCTTGGAGATACCGGCCGGCACCCGCATCCCCCCCCACAGCCACGGCGAGCAGTGGGGCGTCGTGGTCAGCGGCGAGCTGGAGTTCACCCTCAACGGCCAGACCGTCAAGCGCGGCCAGGGCGACTCCTACCTGGTGCCCAACGGGGCCGAGCACTCGGCCCTGATGCTCACCGACTGCCGGATCATCGAGGTCTTCGACGTGCCCGACCGCTGGAAACCCAAGGCCTAAGCCGGCGGCGGGGCCGCATACGGGGGCGGCTGGGCTGCGCCAGGCCGTCCGGCTGTCTGGGCCACGCCCTGACCCTGCGCCCCGCCTCTGACTTGATCGTCCCACCGGAGCCACGCCGCGCGCCCCCAACCGCGCGCCGCGCTGAGCGTCCCGCCCCGCGCGGCAGCCCCGGCCAACACCTCCGGGCGCGTTGCCGGACCATGCGCGGCCTCCGCGCTGGCGGCCGGCTTCGGCGTTTCACGCGCCCAGCGCACGCACCTGATCGTTGCCAAGACGGCGGCCGATCGCTACCATGGGCCAGGCCGAACGAAATTCGGGCAGGCGCGATCTCGATTTAAAACCAGGCCGCAAACCCACCACGAGGGCCGTCGTGACCATCTCCACCGGCAGCCATTCGGACGCAACTTCGGGCGCCGCCCGGCCGCGGGTGCAGGCCCCGGTGATCTGGCTCACCGGCAAGCCCAATGCCGGCAAGACCACCCTGGCCACGCTCCTGGCCAGCCACCTGCGCCAGCAGGGGCGGCCGGTGGAGGTGCTCGACGGCAACGAGCTGCGCCAATGGCTCAGCTCGGAGCTGGGGTTTTCGGCCGAGGACCGGTTCAAGCACGTGCTCAGGGTGGCCCGTCTGGCCAAACTCTTGTCGGGCCACGGCGTCTGGTGCGTGGCCGCCATCATCGCGCCCTACCGCTCCTTGCGCCAGCAGGTGCGCGAGCTGTTGGGAAGCGGCTTCCTGGAAATCTTTCTGGATTGCAGCCCAACGGTTTTGGCCCAGCGCGACACCAAGAATCTCTACGTCCGGGCCCAGCGCGGCGAGCTGGCCAAGTTCACCGGGATCAGCGACCCCTACGAGGAGCCCCTGAGCCCAAACCTGAAATTGGACACCGAAAGGCATTCAAGCCAGGAGTGCCTCGCGACGTTGCTCGACTATTTGCGGGCCGGCCCCTGGGCCGGAGACGGACGATAGTGGACGAGGAGCCACGCACGGAGCTTGCGTAAGCGACCACCATGTACAATGCCTAAGTCCCCCGCCACCCAACGGTGAGCAGGGGACTTTTTTGTCCCCGGAATGTAGCCGGAACCCCCGGCGTGTTTTCGCCGGGTTAATGAACCACCCCGCAGCAAGCTGCGGGACGTCAGACCCAGAGAGAATCAACCCAGCCCGGTGCATAACCAACAAAATTCTGTCCCAGTCATTGATGGGGTCGCGATGTCCGCCATTAATTCACGAAGCGCCTATATGGCTTATTGGGGCAAGGCGGATCGCGCCGATCCCGACCGATACCATCCTCTGGCTTTGCATGGCCTGGATGCGGCGGCCCTGGCCTGGGCCTTGCTGGAAAGCGATCCGCTGCCGCGGCGCGGGCTGGGAGCGCTATCAAGCCTGCCGGCCCAGGCCCTGCCGCCGCTGGCGGCGTTCCTGGCCGGCCTGCACGATGCGGGCAAGTTCTCGCCCCGCTTCCAAGCCTTGCGCCCCGATCTGTTCCAGCGCCTGCAGGGCCGGCGATGCAGCCAGTACCCCCTTCGCCACACGGCCCTGGGCCAGGCGGCCCTGGCCGAGGTCGTGAGGTCGGCCTGGCTGGAGCGGGGCTGGTTCGGCCTGGACCAGGCCGCGGCCAACGACTGGGGCCGCCGGAAGTTCCTGGACGCCTGGCTGGCGGCGGCGGCCGGGCACCACGGCCAGCCCCTGGCGCCGGACGCCCTGGACGACCTGCCGGCGACGTCCGCCTTCCCCAAGACCGACTGGACGGCGCTGGGGGACTACGCCGGCGACCTGGCCGCGCTCCTGGGCGCGGATCAACCCTGGCTGGCCGGCTGGAACTTGTCGGACCATCTGCCTGGCGTGCTCCGGGCCTCCTGGCTCTTGGCCGGTTTGATCGTGCTCTGCGACTGGCTGGCCTCCAACGAGCGTTACTTTCCCTACCTGAGCCGCCCGGTCTCCCTGGCCGAGTATTGGCCGGAAACCCTGGCCAGGGCGCGGCGGGTGCTGGGCATGACCGGTCTGCTGCCGGCCAGGCCCGCCCCGTTTGCGGGCCTGCAAGGGCTGTTCGACCACCTGAGCCAACCCCGGCCCATGCAGGTTTTCGCGGCCGAGGAGGTGGAGCTCAACCCAGGCCCGGCCCTGTTCATCCTGGAGGACAGCACCGGATCGGGCAAGACCGAGGCCGCCCTGGCCCTGGCCCAACGCCTGCTGGCCCAGGGCGAGGCCGATGGACTGTTCATGGCCCTGCCCACCATGGCCACGGCCAACGCCATGTATCGCCGTTTGCAGGCGGTCCAGCCGCGCTTTTTCGCGCCGGGGGAAAAGCCCTCGCTGGTGCTGGCTCATTCGCAAAAGCGCCTGGTGAACGCCTTGGCGCTGGCAGGCGATGACGCCAAGCGCGCGCCGGTTTCGTCCGGCCGGGACCCGAATGGCGGCGAGGAGGATTCGGGCGTTGAAAGCGCGGTCTGGCTGGCCGACAGCAACAAGAAGGCGCTCCTGGCCAACCTGGGCGTGGGCACCCTGGACCAGGCCCTGCTGGCGGCCCTGCCGGTGCGCCACCAGGCCCTGCGCCTGTTGGGCCTGGGGCGCTCGCTCTTGATCGCCGACGAGGTGCACGCCTACGACGCCTACACCACCGAGCTGCTGGCCGGTTTGCTGCGTTTCCAGGCCGCCCTGGGCGGCAGCGCCGTGCTGCTATCGGCCACCCTGCCGCTCAACACCCGCCGGCAGTTGACCAAGGCCTTCGCCGCCGGGTTGGGGTTGCAAGGCGAGATCGATCAGCCCGCCAGCCTGGCCTATCCCCTGGCCACCTGCCTGCAAGCCGGCCGCGTGGCCGAAACCCCGGTGGACCTGGCCCCCGGCCTGAGCCGCGAGCTGCGGGTGAGCCTGGTCCACGACGAGGCCGCCATCCGGGAGCGCCTGGCGCAAGCCGCGCGGGCCGGCGGCTGCGCCTGCTGGATTCGCAACACCGTGGGCGACGCCATGCGGGCCTACCGCGACCTGCTGGCCGAGCCGGGCCTGGGGCCGGGCCGGGTGGAGCTTTTCCACGCCCGCTTCGCCATGGGCGACCGCCTGGCCATCGAAGACCGGGTGCTGGATGCCTTCGGCCCCCACAGCCGCCCAAGCCACCGGGCCGGCCGCGTCCTGGTGGCCACCCAGGTGGTGGAGCAATCCCTGGACCTGGATTTTGATCTCTTGGCCAGCGATCTGGCCCCGATGGATTTGATAATCCAGCGCGCCGGCCGCCTGCACCGCCATCATCGCCCCCACCGCCCCCTGGCCGAGCCGGAGCTGCTGGTGCTTTCGCCTCCGCCCACCCCCGACGCCCCGCGCGACTGGTTCCGGTCCTTCCTGGAAAAGGCTTCCTTCGTCTATCCTCGCCATGGCCAGCTTTGGCTGACCGCCAGCCTTCTGGCCGCCGCGCCCCGTCTGCGCCTGCCAGAGCGCGCCCGCGAGCTGGTGGAAGGCGTCTATGGCGATGAAGCCGCCGAGCGGGTGCCGAAGGCCTTGCAGGCAATTGAGGAGAAAAGGGAAGGCGACCAGAGCGCCGAACGCTCCTTGGGCCAACTGCACTGCCTGGCCCCGGACCAGGGGTACGCCCTGGGCGGTTCTCCCTGGGGCGAGGACACGCCCACCCGCCTGGGCCACGACAGCGCCATCCTGCGCCTGGCCCGCTGGGAGAACAACGAGTTGCGCCCCTGGGCCGACGGCGAGGGCATGCTGGCCTGGGAGCTGAGCCAGGTGCGGGTGCGGCGCGGCCTGGTGGCCGGCGAGAACCCCAGCCCCGGTCCGGCGCTGGCCGCAGCCCTGGCCCAGGCCAAAGAAAACATGGCCGATCAATGCCGCTACGCCCTGCTCATCGCCCTGGAGCCGGGGCCGGACGGCGCCTGGCGGGGCCGGGCGGTTAATCACCGGCAGGAAGGGGTGGAAATTTCTTACCACAACGCTACGGGTGTTGATATAATGCCGCTACTGCGCTGATTTTTGCTGAATTACTTCAGCCTGTTCCCCGCCCACGCGGGGATTGACCCTGCCCCGCTTCATGTCCTTTTTTCGGGGGGACCGATGCCCTACAACCTGATGGCGGAGCCCTGGCTGCCCTTGCGGCGACGGGGCGGCGGCGTGGAATGGGTGGAGCCCTGGCGGCTGACCGACCGGGGTTCCGGTGGCGACAACCCTTTCGTGGCCGTGGACGCGCCCCGGCCGGACTTCAGCGGCGCGCTGACCGAGTTTTTGATCGGCCTGGTGCAGACCGCCTGGCCCCCGCCGGACGAAAATGCCTGGCACCAGGCCTGGCAAAAACCGCCTGAGCCGGAGACGCTGCGCCGGGCCTTCGCGCAGGTGGCCCACGCCTTCGACCTGGACGGCCCCGGTCCGAGGTTCATGCAGCAGACCCTGCCCGCCAAGGCCGAACGCTGGGCCGCCCATCTCCTGCTGATCGAACAGCCCGAAGACAAGAAAGAAAAGGAAAACAAGGACCACTTCATCAAGCGAGGCCAGGTCCAGGCCCTGTGCCGGCCCTGCCTGGCCGCAGCCCTGCACACTTTGCAAACCTACGCCCCCGTCGGCGGGCGGGGCTACCAGACCTCCCTGCGCGGCGGCGGCCCCCTCACCACCCTGGCCCTGGGGCGCGATCTCTGGCAGACGGTCTGGCTGGCGGTGCAGCCGGCGGGGCGCTTCTGGGCCAAAAAGCCCCGCGCGCCCGAGCCGGGGCGCATCTTCCCCTGGCTGGGGCCTTCGCCCCAGGGCGACAGGGAAACCCGCGTCACCCCCGCCCAGGCCGACCCGGCCCAGGCCTTCTGGGGCATGCCGCGCCGGGTCTGGGTGGACTTCGCCGCCGGGGTGGAAACCGGCGCGTGCAGCCTGTGCGGCCGGGGGCCGGAGCCCCTGGTCACGGGCTATTTCCTGCGCCCCAACGGCATCAAATACGAAGGGCCGTGGTTGCATCCTCTTTCGCCCCACTCCTGGAAGGACGGCGCGCCGTACGCGGTCAAGGGGCACTCCGGCGGGCAGAGCTACCGCCACTGGTTTGGCCTGGCCGTGGCCAGCGGACAAGACGACAAACGCAAGGCCGACGGGGCCGACAAGAAAATCGTGGCCCGCGCCCAGTCCATCGCCCTGTTCGACGAGCGCCGGCGCGGGCTGGCCGGCCTGGACGACGGCCCGGCCTCCCGCCGGCTTTGGGCCTTTGGCTACGACGTGGAGGACAAGAAGGCCCGCGCCTGGGTGGACAGCCGCATGCCCCTGGTAACTGTGGAGCCCGACCAGCGCTCGGACTACGAGGCCGGCGTCAGGGCCTTGGTTTACACAGCCGAGCAGGCGGCCAGAACCCTGGCCACGAGCCTCAAACAGGCCTGGTTCGGCGATGGCGCTTCGGTGAAATCCAACCAGGACGACCAGGAGCGCCTGGGCCAGCTTTTCTGGAGCCAGAGCGAGGCCGATTTCTATACCGCCGTGAACCGGCTCAAGGCGCTGCTGGAGGCGGGGCATAACTTCTATGGCGGCGAGGACGCCGACGACGCGCGGATGAACGCCTTCAAGGAGGACTGGCTGCAAAGCCTGCAAGACCACGCCCTGGCCATCTTTGACGAATACTCGCAGTACGACCAGGTGGAGCGGGCCAATCCCAAGCGGATCATCCTGGCCCGTAAAAACCTGCGGTTCAGGGTGGAGCCTCGCGCCAAAAAAATGCGCCAGGTCCTGGATTTGCCGGAGCTTGAGAAACCCGCCAAACAAACCAAACGGGGAAAGGGGGATAAGGCGTGAGCGAGGAAAGGGAATACAGGCTGCGCGGCCCGGCCGCCCGCCAGGCGTTGCGCGCCTGGTGGAAGCGGCTGCTCAAGGAGGACGGCCCCGGCCGGCCGCCCCGGCGCGGCGACCGCGCCCAACTGCGGCGCTGCCGCACGCCCGGACAGGTGGCCATGGACAAGGCCTTCAACGACCTGCTGCGCGATCTGCGCGTCAAGAACGTCCCGCTGGGCGACCACCCCCAGGGCCTGGCCGCGGCGGCCCTGGTGCTGATGGATGTGCGCGACGAGTCCGCAGAGTTGACCCTGGGCCAGCTCATGGCCGCGCCGGGCAAAAACCCCAAGCAGGGCGCGGTCAGCGGCCTGCGCTTTCGCCGCCTGCTGGCCATCGACGACCTGGACGAGCTGACCCAGGCCCTGATCCGGGTGGTGCGCCTGTGCGGCGACAAGGCCCCGGTGACGGCCCTGGCCAGTGACATCTTCGAATGGGCCGATCCTGAACAGCGCGAAAAGATCCGCCAGAATTGGGCCCGCGAATACTACGCCCACGTCCCCGACGCCGGGGACGAGCACGCCGCCTGAAAGGAGCATATGCCATGAGCCGTTTCGTGCAGCTTCACCTGCTGACCTTCTACGCCCCCAGCAACCTCAACCGCGACGACCTGAACCGCCCCAAGACCGCCCACGTGGGCGGGGTGCAACGCCTGCGGGTGTCGTCCCAGAGCCTCAAACGCGCCTGGCGCACCAGCGACGTCTTCGATTGTTTTGGTGCGCAGGTCGGCGAAGGGGATAGAGCGCTGCGCACCAGGGATTTTCGCAAGCTGGTTTTCAAGCCACTGGTGGATGGAGGACTTGAGCCGGCGCAAGCCGCTACTTGGACCGACAAGGTGATGGACAATTACAAAAAGAAGGCCGGCACCAAGGAGAAGAAAGAGAAGGACAAGGAAAAGAAGAGCATATCCCTTGACGCCAAGGAGCGCTTTGAATTTGGGCACATGCTGTGTCTCAGCGCGCAAGAGGTGGCGGCCATAAGAGGGGTCGTGACCGCGCTGGTTAATCGCCAAAACCCCAGCGACGCTGACTTGGCCAAGGTTCTGCAAAAGCAAGAGACCAACACCGCCGTGGACTTGGCCATGTTCGGCCGCATGTTGGCCGACAAGCCTGATTTCAATGTCGACGCCGCAGTGCAGGTGGCCCACGCCTTCACCGTCAACAAGGCCACGGTGGAGGACGACTTCTTCACCGCCGTGGACGACCTGAACAAGCGCGAGGAGGACGCGGGCGCGGGCCACATGGGCGAGGTGGAGTTCGGCTCCGGCGTGTTCTATCTCTACATCTGCGTGGATTGCGACCTGCTCAAGAAAAACCTGGCCGGCCGCCCGGATTTGGTGCGGCCGGCCATGCGGGCGCTGGCCGAGGCCGCCGCCACCGTGGCCCCCACCGGCAAGCAGAACTCCTTCGCCTCCCGCGCCTATGCCCAATACCTCTTGGCCGAGAAGGGCGACCGCCAGCCCCGCTCCCTGGCGGTAGCGTTCTTGCGGCCGGTGGCCGGCGCGGACCAGGTGGGCGAGGCCATCGAGAGGCTGCGCGCCTGCCGGGCGGACATGGACCGGGCCTACGGGGCCTTGGCCGATGACTTCCGTGAGATGAGCGTGCCGACCCAGGAAGGCGCCCTGGCCCAGGTCCTGGACTTCGTGGGGGAGGCCTGCGCATGAGCCAGTTCCTCGTCTTCTGCCTCCATGGCCCCCTGTGCGCCTGGGGCGGGGTGGCCGTGGGCGAGCTGCGCATGAGCCAGGCCCACCCCACCCGCAGCGCGGTGCTGGGCCTGGTGGCCGGGTCCCTGGGGCTGCGGCGCGAGCAGGAGGACGACCTCCTGGCCCTGGACGCCTCCCTGGGCCTGGCGCTGCGGGTGCTCTCGCCCGGCCGGCCCCTCACCGACTTCCATACCATCGAGATGCCCAGCACCAAGAAACGGGGCGGCGAGCGCCACGCCACCCGCCGCGCGGAGCTGATCGCGGCCAAGGCCCAAAACGACAACCCCATGCTCTCCTTTCGCGAATATCGCGTGGACTCCCTCCACCTGGCCTGCCTGTGGGAGACCCGGCCCGAGCCGCCCTGGCCGCTGGAAGAGATCGCCCACGCCCTGGAGCGCCCGGTCTTCAGCCCCTACCTGGGGCGCAAGTCCTGCCCGCCGGCCCTGCCCTTCGCGCCGCGCCTGGTCGAGGCCGGCGACGCCCGCCAGGCCCTGGCCGCCGACCGCTCCGCCACCCTGGAGGCCGCCGTGCTGGCGCGCCTGCCTCGGCCTGGCGGGCCTGGCGATTTTTTCTGGGACGCCGACGACGGCGGGGCGGGGGCGGGCCTGGCCGGGTCGGCCGACGACGTCTTCAGCCGCCGCGACCGGATCCTTAGCCGGCGGCGCTGGCAGTTCAGCCCCCGCCGGGAGGCCCGCGCGCGCTGGAGCGAGCCGGCCCCCCAGGAGGAGTAGCCATGTTCATGAGCCGTTTGCAACTGGACGCCCTGCCCGCCAGCGCCCCCCAGCTCTGGCGGGCCCAGGGCGACGCCTATGCCCTGCACCACCTGGTCTGGGCCTTGTTCAGCGACGGCCCCCAGCGCCGCCGCGATTTCCTCTATCGTCACGAGCCGGGCTTCATCTACGCCGTTTCCCGGCGTCCGCCGGACAGCTCCTGGGCCGGCCCGGCCCTGCAATGCAAACCCTATGCGCCCCAAATATCCGCCGGCCAGCGCCTGGCCTTCAGCCTGCGCGTCAATCCGGTGGTGAGCCGCAAGGACGAAAACCGCCGCCAACAGCGCCACGACGTGGTCATGGAGGAAAAGAAAAAGTTGGCGCGCCAGGGCGTGGACAAGAAGGAATGGCCGCCCCAGGCCGAGCTGGTGCGCCGGGCCGGCCTGGCCTGGCTGGCGGCCCGGGCCGAGCCCAACGGCTTCAGCTTCGAGCCCGCCGCGGTGCGGGTGGAGGGCTATCGCCAGCATCAGTTCGTCAAACGGGGCCGGCAGGACACCGTCAAGGTGTCTTCCCTGGATTTCGACGGCCTGCTCAGCGTGACCGACGCGGCCCGCTTCGGCGCGCTGCTGGGTGACGGCCTGGGGCCGGCCAAGGGCTTCGGTTGCGGTCTGATGCTGATCAAAAGGGTGGGGTGATGCTGCCCCGGCTTTCCCCCCTGGCCATCAAGGACCGCCTCTCGGTGATGTTCATCGAGCGGGGCCAGGTGGACGTTTTGGACGGGTCCTTCGTGGTGGTGGACGTCACCGGGGTGCGCACCCACATCCCGGTGGGCGCGGTCAGTTGCCTGATGCTGGAGCCGGGGGCGCGGGTTTCTCACGCCGCCGTGGCCCTGGCCGCGCGGGTGGGTTGCCTGTTGGTCTGGGTGGGCGAGGCCGGGGTGCGCCTATATGCCGCCGGCCAGCCCGGCGGGGCGCGCAGCGACCGCTTGCTCTGGCAGGTGCGCCTGGCCGGCGACGACGAGGCGCGATTAAAGGTGGTGCGCAAGATGTACGCCCTGCGCTTTGGCGAGGAGCCGCCCTCGCGGCGCAGCGTGGACCAGCTCCGGGGCATCGAGGGCGCGCGGGTGCGGCGCATGTACGAGCTTTTGGCCCAGCGCGCCGGCGTCAAGTGGCGGCGGCGCGACTATGACCCCACCGACTGGGGATCGGGCGATCTGCCCAACCGCTGCCTGAGCGCGGCCACGGCCTGTCTCTACGGCCTTTCCGAGGCCGCGGTGCTGGCCGCCGGCTATTCTCCGGCCGTGGGTTTCATCCACACCGGCAAGCCGCTCTCCTTTGTCTATGACATCGCCGACATCTTCAAGTTCGACACCGTGGTGCCGGTGGCCTTTCGCATCGCGGCCCAGAATCCGCCCGAAACCGAACGCGCCGTGCGCCACGCCTGTCGCGACAGTTTCCGCCAGACCGGCCTGCTCAAGCGCATCATCCCCACCATCGAGCAAGTGCTGGAGGCTGGCGGCCTGGAGCGGCCCCAGCCGCCGCCGGACGCCATCGGCCCGGCCTTTCCCGAACCGGAGGGCATCGGCGATGTTGGTCATCGTAGTTGAGAACGCGCCGCCGCGCCTGCGAGGGCGGCTGGCGCTGTGGCTGTTGGAGGTGCGGGCGGGGGTCTACGTGGGCAGCCTTTCGCGCAAGGCGCGCGAGATGGTCTGGCATAATGTTCAGGTGGGCATCGACGAGGGCAACGCGGTTATGGTCTGGACCAGCAACAACGAGCAGGGGTTCGATTTCCTGACCCTGGGCCGCAACCGGCGGGTTCCGGTGGAGTTGGACGGAGTGAAGCTGGTGTCGTTTCTGCCGCTGGACGAAAACGCCATCAAGCAAGAACCGGGCCAATCGGTACGCGAAATCGAGACGGAATAACCCAGATTTATCTGGGTGATAGAGATGGAGTGTTCCCCGCTCGCGCGGGGATGAACCGTTTTGTGCGGACATCGGCGGCCTTGCTGCCAGGTGTTCCCCGCTCGCGCGGGGATGAACCGGCACCCGGGTGCGGATCGGCGACCAGGCGCGGGTGTTCCCCGCTCGCGCGGGGATGAACCGGGGTCGGTCAGTCGTTGGGGTGCTCCCTCTCCGTGTTCCCCGCTCGCGCGGGGATGAACCGGTTGTGTAGAGCGGGCCCCGTGAGCCGAGGCCGTGTTCCCCGCTCGCGCGGGGATGAACCGAGGAGGCGGCTGAAGAAACGGATTGCTGATTAGTGTTCCCCGCTCGCGCGGGGATGAACCGGCCGTCGGCTGCGATCAAGAGATAATCTGGGCGTGTTCCCCGCTCGCGCGGGGATGAACCGAACCGCAGAGAGGATGCGAGATATGGGAGCCCGTGTTCCCCGCTCGCGCGGGGATGAACCGCAGGGCGCGTGCGCCAACTGCGGGGCCTGGAAGTGTTCCCCGCTCGCGCGGGGATGAACCGATTATCTTTCATTTTACATTCCAATTTTAAAAGTGTTCCCCGCTCGCGCGGGGATGAACCGTTGTTTTTGTAACAACGTCCAACCATTTTGCAGTGTTCCCCGCTCGCGCGGGGATGAACCGCCGCGTGGTTGTGCCAGTGCGACTGCGGTCGCGTGTTCCCCGCTCGCGCGGGGATGAACCGCTGCTTGAACGCGACCTGATCGTGGCCGAGGCGTGTTCCCCGCTCGCGCGGGGATGAACCGCGGCGCCGATCTGACCGGCGCCCGCCTCCTGGGTGTTCCCCGCTCGCGCGGGGATGAACCGCCTTTCCACTCATTCAAGACCTATTTCCACGAGTGTTCCCCGCTCGCGCGGGGATGAACCGTCGCGCGGCCTGCTAACCGCCTGCTCGCCCATGTGTTCCCCGCTCGCGCGGGGATGAACCGGCGGGCGATCTGGCACGCCTCGGCGATCCGGTGTGTTCCCCGCTCGCGCGGGGATGAACCGGACGACCCCGCCCCACTAGTGCGCGCCGTCACAGTGTTCCCCGCTCGCGCGGGGATGAACCGCGCCGGGGGGTGGCCGGGCTGGCGGCGCTCGGGTGTTCCCCGCTCGCGCGGGGATGAACCGAACCCGCCATCCAGCCGGTGCAGGCGCTTGATGTGTTCCCCGCTCGCGCGGGGATGAACCGCCGGCGCAGCTCGCGGGCCAGCTTTAGCCGGGGTGTTCCCCGCTCGCGCGGGGATGAACCCCATGCGGCCATGCGCGAATTCATCAAGAAGCGGTGTTCCCCGCTCGCGCGGGGATGAACCGACCCCACCTCCCCACCCGCCGCCCAGGCCAGCGTGTTCCCCGCTCGCGCGGGGATGAACCGTGAAAATAGCAAATCGCGGTTCGGGGGTGGGGGTGTTCCCCGCTCGCGCGGGGATGAACCGGGCTGCGGCATGTCGCGCGAGGAGGTGGTGGAGTGTTCCCCGCTCGCGCGGGGATGAACCGACGAGAGATATGCCGCCAGTCATTATAGAACAGTGTTCCCCGCTCGCGCGGGGATGAACCGCCTTTCCACTCATTCAAGACCTATTTCCACGAGTGTTCCCCGCTCGCGCGGGGATGAACCTTAGGTGAACTTGAATTAGATTTATTAGCTGATGTGTTCCCCGCTCGCGCGGGGATGAACCTAAAGATGGTAGTCCTAAAACCGTTGCACAAATGTGTTCCCCGCTCGCGCGGGGATGAACCCCAACGCCTGTTGCCAGTGTACTAATAATCGCCGTGTTCCCCGCTCGCGCGGGGATGAACCGCCCAGGGCCAATCTGGCGCTGGCGCAGACGGTGTGTTCCCCGCTCGCGCGGGGATGAACCTGGGGCGGCCGCGAGGAGATAACGACGCCGGTTGTGTTCCCCGCTCGCGCGGGGATGAACCGCCCAGGGCCAATCTGGCGCTGGCGCAGACGGTGTGTTCCCCGCTCGCGCGGGGATGAACCTGGGGCGGCCGCGAGGAGATAACGACGCCGGTTGTGTTCCCCGCTCGCGCGGGGATGAACCGGTGTCCGACGGCCACGGAGTCCAGGGCACCGAGTGTTCCCCGCTCGCGCGGGGATGAACCGGCGGGCCCACGGGGCGCGGACCCCGCAGAGGTGTGTTCCCCGCTCGCGCGGGGATGAACCACCACGCTGAGATCGACCCCGGTGAGGTCCGCCGTGTTCCCCGCTCGCGCGGGGATGAACCGCGAGCGGCCCGCCGCGCGCGGGCTCGCCGAAAGTGTTCCCCGCTCGCGCGGGGATGAACCGGCCGTGACTCCCCCGCCGCGCACGCCCCTCAAGTGTTCCCCGCTCGCGCGGGGATGAACCGCGTCCAGCACGTAAAATTCCATACGGGCCTGGGTGTTCCCCGCTCGCGCGGGGATGAACCGGCGTGCCTGGTGGCGGGGGGAGCCTTTTTGGAGTGTTCCCCGCTCGCGCGGGGATGAACCGTAGCGCCAGGGTCCAGGGCGAAATAGACCGTGGTGTTCCCCGCTCGCGCGGGGATGAACCG
>JBMORH010000011.1:0-13710 GCA_049322275.1 Thermodesulfobacteriota bacterium | reverse complement strand
GTGTTCCCCGCTCGCGCGGGGATGAACCGTAGCGCCAGGGTCCAGGGCGAAATAGACCGTGGTGTTCCCCGCTCGCGCGGGGATGAACCGCACCATCGCCTGGCGCACCTGCTCGGCCTCCGGTGTTCCCCGCTCGCGCGGGGATGAACCGATCGCGGAGCTGGAGGCCGCCTGATGCCGCGCGTGTTCCCCGCTCGCGCGGGGATGAACCGAACGTCCAAATAGTCGCAATCCACGAGGGGCTGTGTTCCCCGCTCGCGCGGGGATGAACCGAATTTGCGGGGGGTAATCCTCAGCGGGGGCGAGTGTTCCCCGCTCGCGCGGGGATGAACCGGCGGACCTCACCGGGGTCGACCTCAGCGTGGTGTGTTCCCCGCTCGCGCGGGGATGAACCGTCCAGGCCCTGGGCCGCGAGCTGCTCCTACTCGTGTTCCCCGCTCGCGCGGGGATGAACCGTACATACTGGACGACTTCGACGCGGTGCCGTTGTGTTCCCCGCTCGCGCGGGGATGAACCGGCAGCCTCTGGCTCTCGTCCCGCCAGGCCGCAGTGTTCCCCGCTCGCGCGGGGATGAACCGGCGCGGGTGGGGGGTCCCCAGGGTGGGCAGGGGTGTTCCCCGCTCGCGCGGGGATGAACCGCCGACCTGCGCGGCGCCGAGCTAAACGGCGCCGTGTTCCCCGCTCGCGCGGGGATGAACCGCGACATCCGCACCTCGGAGCCTCCACGCGACAGTGTTCCCCGCTCGCGCGGGGATGAACCGGCCAGCCCTTGGCCGCCCAACTCCGTGACGACGTGTTCCCCGCTCGCGCGGGGATGAACCGCGACCTGGCCGGATACTCCCCCGACCAGGCCGGTGTTCCCCGCTCGCGCGGGGATGAACCGATGGCTTGGTGGGAGCCTTGGGCGGCGGCCCTGTGTTCCCCGCTCGCGCGGGGATGAACCGCGGCCAAGGTCAGGGCCGCGAACCCTGAGCACGTGTTCCCCGCTCGCGCGGGGATGAACCGTTCTTCGGCTCCGACGTGATCGGCACGGCCGCGTGTTCCCCGCTCGCGCGGGGATGAACCGACCGGCGTGCTTTGGTGGACTTCCGCGAGGTCGTGTTCCCCGCTCGCGCGGGGATGAACCGTCGACGAGGAACACCCCCACCAGCCGACCACTGTGTTCCCCGCTCGCGCGGGGATGAACCGGCCCACCTGATCCAGGTGCTGCACCAGTTGGCGTGTTCCCCGCTCGCGCGGGGATGAACCGCTCAGCAACCTGGCCGCCGATGCCGAGTATGTGGTGTTCCCCGCTCGCGCGGGGATGAACCGGTGTTGGGGCAGGCCAGCCTCGGCTGCGTTGTGTGTTCCCCGCTCGCGCGGGGATGAACCGGAGGCCCTGGCGGACCGGCTGGAGGCCCTGCAGTGTTCCCCGCTCGCGCGGGGATGAACCGGCGCGGGTAGGGGGTCCCCAGGGGAGGGAGGGGTGTTCCCCGCTCGCGCGGGGATGAACCGTCGGCGCCGGTGAGGTCGGCGCCACGGAGGTCGTGTTCCCCGCTCGCGCGGGGATGAACCGGCGGACCTCACCGGGGTCGATCTCGCCGGGGTGTGTTCCCCGCTCGCGCGGGGATGAACCGGGGTTGTCCATGGCCTGGGGGTTTTCGGGCGTGTGTTCCCCGCTCGCGCGGGGATGAACCGCGAGCGGCCCGGCCCGCCCGGGGCCCGCCGATGTGTTCCCCGCTCGCGCGGGGATGAACCCTCAGAGGCTCGCCATTCGACAGCACTATGTTGGTGTTCCCCGCTCGCGCGGGGATGAACCGGCGCGGGTAGGAGTCCCAGGGTGGGCAGGGGGGTGTTCCCCGCTCGCGCGGGGATGAACCGGACCGCCTCGCGCAGGTCGGCACCGTCGAGGTGTGTTCCCCGCTCGCGCGGGGATGAACCGCCGCGCCCCGGTGAGCCCGGCGCCGTCGAGGGGTGTTCCCCGCTCGCGCGGGGATGAACCGTCGGCCCGCCGCAGGTCCGCCGACGGCAGGCTGTGTTCCCCGCTCGCGCGGGGATGAACCGATCGACGCAATGCGACGGCAGGTTGTAGGGCAGTGTTCCCCGCTCGCGCGGGGATGAACCGCCCAGGCCGGCGGTGACGGTCACGATGCCGTAGTGTTCCCCGCTCGCGCGGGGATGAACCGGCCGCCGAGATGGCCAAGGGCCAGGTGGACACGTGTTCCCCGCTCGCGCGGGGATGAACCGGCCGCTATCGCCAACGTGAGCGGCCTGCGCTCGTGTTCCCCGCTCGCGCGGGGATGAACCGCACAACCCCGCCAGCGAGGAGGTCTGACATGTGTGTTCCCCGCTCGCGCGGGGATGAACCGCAGACGCTGACCTTTGACCGCAGGATGCAGGAGTGTTCCCCGCTCGCGCGGGGATGAACCGATCCCGTCCGCCTCGGCCCGGGTGATGGGCCGGTGTTCCCCGCTCGCGCGGGGATGAACCGGCGTGGCTGCGGGGCGCCAGCCTGTGGCGCGCGTGTTCCCCGCTCGCGCGGGGATGAACCGATCCCGTCCGCCTCGGCCCGGGTGATGGGCCGGTGTTCCCCGCTCGCGCGGGGATGAACCGGCGTGGCTGCGGGGCGCCAGCCTGTGGCGCGCGTGTTCCCCGCTCGCGCGGGGATGAACCGCCAAATTGCCCGGGTCAGCCCCAGGGGGTGGCGTGTTCCCCGCTCGCGCGGGGATGAACCGGAGGCCATGGACAGCAACCGCAATCCCGGAGCGTGTTCCCCGCTCGCGCGGGGATGAACCGGTCACCAGCCAGCCCCCGCCCTCATCGACGGGGTGTTCCCCGCTCGCGCGGGGATGAACCGGCGTGCCTGGTGGCGGGGGGGGCCTTTTTGGAGTGTTCCCCGCTCGCGCGGGGATGAACCGGTGGGCTTGTCATAACAAGGTCAACGCTAGAGGTGTTCCCCGCTCGCGCGGGGATGAACCGATCGGCCTCGCTGAGGTCGGCATCGGTGAGGAGTGTTCCCCGCTCGCGCGGGGATGAACCGTCGGCGCGCACGAGCCGAGCCCCGGTGAGCCCGTGTTCCCCGCTCGCGCGGGGATGAACCGCGCCGATCTCGACGGCGCCGGGCTCGGCGGGGGTGTTCCCCGCTCGCGCGGGGATGAACCGTCGGCGCCGGTCAGATCGGCGCCGGCGAGGACGTGTTCCCCGCTCGCGCGGGGATGAACCGGCGGCCGATAGGCCGCAGACGGGAGGGCAGTAGTGTTCCCCGCTCGCGCGGGGATGAACCGTCGGTGCGGTAGGCCATCGTCTCGGTGAGCAAGTGTTCCCCGCTCGCGCGGGGATGAACCGTCTAGGCGAGAGCCCCGCCGCCCGGGGCCCGCGTGTTCCCCGCTCGCGCGGGGATGAACCGGGGGCTGGCGGTGGCCAGCCAGCGCGACAGCAGTGTTCCCCGCTCGCGCGGGGATGAACCGGTCCGCCTCTCTGAGGTGCGCCCTCTGGAGGTGTGTTCCCCGCTCGCGCGGGGATGAACCGATGGTCGGGGCCGTCTATAAACGCACCCGCCTGTGTTCCCCGCTCGCGCGGGGATGAACCGGCACGGGTACGGGTAGAGGTCACCAACAGTTAGTGTTCCCCGCTCGCGCGGGGATGAACCGGCGCGCCCCCTGGAGCCGCGCGCCGCGCATATGTGTTCCCCGCTCGCGCGGGGATGAACCTAATCGTCCCTGCCGTAGCCGTCCACGTCTGTCGTGTTCCCCGCTCGCGCGGGGATGAACCGCGGTTAGCAGGCCGCGCGATCTGCGCGGCGCCGTGTTCCCCGCTCGCGCGGGGATGAACCGCCCTGGGGGCGGACATGCGCGAGGCCAACCTAGTGTTCCCCGCTCGCGCGGGGATGAACCGGTCCGCCTCCCGGAGGTTCGCGCCCAGGAGTTGTGTTCCCCGCTCGCGCGGGGATGAACCGTCGGCCCCGGCGGTGTCGGCGCCGGTCAGATCGTGTTCCCCGCTCGCGCGGGGATGAACCGAGTGACGCCGGGAGCGAGCCGCGCGACCTGCGGTGTTCCCCGCTCGCGCGGGGATGAACCGGGCGACCTGCGCCGGGCCAACCTGCGCGAGGCGTGTTCCCCGCTCGCGCGGGGATGAACCGCGACCGTTACGGGCGCGGACGTCCAACACGCCGTGTTCCCCGCTCGCGCGGGGATGAACCGAGCGACCTGCGCCGGGCCAACCTGCGCGAGGCGTGTTCCCCGCTCGCGCGGGGATGAACCACTGTAACAATCGTGTGCATAAATACCTGTTGAGTGTTCCCCGCTCGCGCGGGGATGAACCCCCCGGTGAGCCCGGCGCCGTCGAGGTTGGTCCGTGTTCCCCGCTCGCGCGGGGATGAACCGGTCGGCGCGAGTCCCAGCCGTTTGGCGGCCGCGTGTTCCCCGCTCGCGCGGGGATGAACCGCGAGGCGCCGATCTCGCCGGCGCCGATCTGCGGTGTTCCCCGCTCGCGCGGGGATGAACCGGCAAATCAGGCGGTTAACGGGCGGCGGAACATGTGTTCCCCGCTCGCGCGGGGATGAACCGCGCGGCGTCGATTTCCGGCGCGCCAATTTCTGGTGTTCCCCGCTCGCGCGGGGATGAACCGAAGAACGGCACGCCGGCGTCCGCGCACTGGTCGTGTTCCCCGCTCGCGCGGGGATGAACCGGTCCGCCTCCCGGAGGTTCGCGCCCAGGAGTTGTGTTCCCCGCTCGCGCGGGGATGAACCGGCGCGGGTTTCGGCCGGCGCGAGGCGCATCAGGTGTTCCCCGCTCGCGCGGGGATGAACCGGGCGGGAACCTCTAGCTGAAATTGTCCATCCAGTGTTCCCCGCTCGCGCGGGGATGAACCGGTGTGCTTGGTGGAGGGCGACCCCTCGTTGGAGTGTTCCCCGCTCGCGCGGGGATGAACCGCCCCGTGGAGGTCCGCGGACTGAAGATTGGCCGTGTTCCCCGCTCGCGCGGGGATGAACCGGCGGAATCCGGCCTCTCCGCCGCACGCGCCAGGTGTTCCCCGCTCGCGCGGGGATGAACCGGCTGACCCCGGCCACGTCGCCAGCGGCCAGCAGTGTTCCCCGCTCGCGCGGGGATGAACCCGTTCCGGCGGTGGTGCGCGCTGCATGGTTTGCGTGTTCCCCGCTCGCGCGGGGATGAACCGGAGGCCAATCTCCAGGAAACCAACCTGGAGGGGTGTTCCCCGCTCGCGCGGGGATGAACCGAAGACCTGGCCCAGCTTTTTGGGCGACAACCGGTGTTCCCCGCTCGCGCGGGGATGAACCGCCCACCGACCTGATGGCCGACCTGGTGCGGGTGTGTTCCCCGCTCGCGCGGGGATGAACCCCTGGGCGCCGAGCTGTCCACCGAGTTCGCCGGGTGTTCCCCGCTCGCGCGGGGATGAACCGGACATGGCGGCGATTTGCGCGGCGCTCGCGGAGTGTTCCCCGCTCGCGCGGGGATGAACCGTCGGCGCCGCTCAGGTCGGCGCCGCCGAGCCGGTGTTCCCCGCTCGCGCGGGGATGAACCGTCCGCGCCCTGGAGGCGGGCACTGGCGAGCCGGTGTTCCCCGCTCGCGCGGGGATGAACCGTCGGCGCCGCTGAGCTCGACCACGCTGAGATCGTGTTCCCCGCTCGCGCGGGGATGAACCGGAGTGACTCGCGCAGGTCGGCGCCGTCAAGCCGTGTTCCCCGCTCGCGCGGGGATGAACCGAACAGGGAGGGATTGGTCAGGACGACCTGAAGGTGTTCCCCGCTCGCGCGGGGATGAACCGACGGCCCAGGTGGACATCGCCAAGAAGCGGCGGTGTTCCCCGCTCGCGCGGGGATGAACCGCTTACCGGCCTGCCGGTGGTCGGGACGGCGCTGTGTTCCCCGCTCGCGCGGGGATGAACCGACGTCCGATGATTTCCCGGAAACCCTGGCCGAGTGTTCCCCGCTCGCGCGGGGATGAACCGATCGGGACACCGCCCGGCTCCCTGACCATGAGGTGTTCCCCGCTCGCGCGGGGATGAACCGGCGCGCCGCCGCCTCCATTCCGCCTGTGCCGCGTGTTCCCCGCTCGCGCGGGGATGAACCGTTAAGCGGCGCAACCTGCGTGGGCACGATCTCGTGTTCCCCGCTCGCGCGGGGATGAACCGCCCCTGAGATCGGCGCCGCTGAGATCGGCGCCGTGTTCCCCGCTCGCGCGGGGATGAACCGACGATTCTCGCCCCCCAGCGCGTCCGCAAGCCGTGTTCCCCGCTCGCGCGGGGATGAACCCTCTGTTCGTCTATCACGCTCTCGTCTCCTGTCGTGTTCCCCGCTCGCGCGGGGATGAACCGGCGGACCTCGCCGGGGTCGATCTCACCGGGGTGTGTTCCCCGCTCGCGCGGGGATGAACCGAGGGCGCGTTCGCCTTCAACCGCGCCACCCACGTGTTCCCCGCTCGCGCGGGGATGAACCGAGGGCGCGTTCGCCTTCAACCGCGCCACCCACGTGTTCCCCGCTCGCGCGGGGATGAACCGCGACCTGGCCGGATACTCCCCCGACCAGGCCGGTGTTCCCCGCTCGCGCGGGGATGAACCGAAGCCCTTGCCCGCGTTGCCGGAGAGCCGGCCGTGTTCCCCGCTCGCGCGGGGATGAACCGAGCTGGCACTCCAGGCGCCTGGACTTGGCGTTGTGTTCCCCGCTCGCGCGGGGATGAACCGCGAGCGGCCCGCCGCGCGCGGGCTCGCCGAAAGTGTTCCCCGCTCGCGCGGGGATGAACCGGTCGGAGCGAGTCCCAGCCGCCTGGCGGCCGCGTGTTCCCCGCTCGCGCGGGGATGAACCCCGCGCACAAGGCCCCGGCGATGGCCAGCTGCTGTGTTCCCCGCTCGCGCGGGGATGAACCGGGGCCAATCTCCGGGGGGCGGCCCTCAACGGGGTGTTCCCCGCTCGCGCGGGGATGAACCGCCTGTCCAGCTCGGGTTGGGTCCAGCCGCTCGGTGTTCCCCGCTCGCGCGGGGATGAACCGAAGCCGAGCAGGCCATCTTCGCCGCCACCCAGGTGTTCCCCGCTCGCGCGGGGATGAACCGGCCATCCAGATAGTCGCGATCCACGAGGGGTTGTGTTCCCCGCTCGCGCGGGGATGAACCGGGCGTCCAGATAATAGCGGCCCGGGAAATTTTGTGTTCCCCGCTCGCGCGGGGATGAACCGGCGTGGTCAGCGCCCTGGACGGCCTTTTCGCCGTGTTCCCCGCTCGCGCGGGGATGAACCGGATACAGGATGGGCGCTGGCCGCTGCAGCCAGGTGTTCCCCGCTCGCGCGGGGATGAACCGCTGGAACACGATCTGGCGGTGGCTCTGGAAAAGTGTTCCCCGCTCGCGCGGGGATGAACCGTAGTCCTACGCCCACCGGCGGGGGCTGGCCAAGTGTTCCCCGCTCGCGCGGGGATGAACCGGCGCGGGCCACCCCCGCGCCGGGTCGGCGGGGGTGTTCCCCGCTCGCGCGGGGATGAACCGCACCCCCCCGCCCACGCGGGCGGGGGTTTTTAGTGTTCCCCGCTCGCGCGGGGATGAACCGGCTGACCCCTCCTAGTAGTTGCCGGTCAACAGGTGTTCCCCGCTCGCGCGGGGATGAACCGGTCGGCGCGAGGCCCAGCCGCTTGGCGGCCGCGTGTTCCCCGCTCGCGCGGGGATGAACCGGGCACGAGGACCGTCAGAGTGCTGTGCAGCGCGTGTTCCCCGCTCGCGCGGGGATGAACCGTTGACCGGAGAAAAAAACCTGCGGGGGGTAATGTGTTCCCCGCTCGCGCGGGGATGAACCGGACGTCCAGATAGCGGCCCGGGACCTGTTGGCGTGTTCCCCGCTCGCGCGGGGATGAACCGATTGACGACCGCCAGGCGGCGCAGCTTATCGGGTGTTCCCCGCTCGCGCGGGGATGAACCGGCCGTGGCCGAAGCCTTCCACGCGGACCAGCTGTGTTCCCCGCTCGCGCGGGGATGAACCTGGAGGAGCTTTTTAGCATGAGTCACTCCCTAGAGTGTTCCCCGCTCGCGCGGGGATGAACCTCCTCGACGACGCAGCGCCAGAAAGCGCGGCCCGTGTTCCCCGCTCGCGCGGGGATGAACCTGACCATCCAGGGCCAAGGCCGATACGCGCCATGTGTTCCCCGCTCGCGCGGGGATGAACCAGATGTTCTCAACTTCAAGTTTCTGGTCACGGACGTGTTCCCCGCTCGCGCGGGGATGAACCGCACCGTCAATACTGGCGACGGCGAGCAACCAAGTGTTCCCCGCTCGCGCGGGGATGAACCGCTGCTTGACCTCGGCGCCGCTGACCAGGGTCCGTGTTCCCCGCTCGCGCGGGGATGAACCGACCCGGGCCGGGATCGAGAGGTGTCTTGTGGGGTGTTCCCCGCTCGCGCGGGGATGAACCGCTGGGCGGCCAGGCGGGCGTCAATTTTGACGCGTGTTCCCCGCTCGCGCGGGGATGAACCAGGACGAGGAGATCGAGGAGGACGAGGATTGATGTGTTCCCCGCTCGCGCGGGGATGAACCGGTGGACTGGCGCTGGGGACCGCGAGGCTGGTAGTGTTCCCCGCTCGCGCGGGGATGAACCGACGCGACCCTCCACGGGGCCAACCTCCAGGGGGTGTTCCCCGCTCGCGCGGGGATGAACCGCGCGCCTGCCTGCGGGAGGCCGACCTCACCGGGTGTTCCCCGCTCGCGCGGGGATGAACCGGCAGCCCGGAGCCGCCAAGCGGCGGCTCCGGGGTGTTCCCCGCTCGCGCGGGGATGAACCGCACTCCTTCGGCACGCGGGACCCCAAGCCCAGGTGTTCCCCGCTCGCGCGGGGATGAACCGATCGCCGCCAGCGGCATGGACCCGCTGACCGCGTGTTCCCCGCTCGCGCGGGGATGAACCGGCCGAGCGCCTGGCCCTGGCAACGGCCTCCATGTGTTCCCCGCTCGCGCGGGGATGAACCGATTCCGGCCATGTACGCCCGCCTGAATATCCGGTGTTCCCCGCTCGCGCGGGGATGAACCGGACTCGCCGGGCTTGAGGACGCCGGTCCAGAGGTGTTCCCCGCTCGCGCGGGGATGAACCGTCCGCGCCTCCGAGGTCCGCCCCCTGGAGATTGTGTTCCCCGCTCGCGCGGGGATGAACCGATAAACGCCGAGGTAGACCGGCGGCTCCGCGCGTGTTCCCCGCTCGCGCGGGGATGAACCGATCGTGGCCGGCAAAATGGGCTCCATGAGGGAGTGTTCCCCGCTCGCGCGGGGATGAACCGTTGGCCACCCGGTTGCTGCGGATGCTCTGCTCGTGTTCCCCGCTCGCGCGGGGATGAACCGCATGGACGTTCGCGCAGGGGGTTTGAGACACCGTGTTCCCCGCTCGCGCGGGGATGAACCGCGGGTCCACCTGGCCGGGCCGGCGCCCACCGGGTGTTCCCCGCTCGCGCGGGGATGAACCGCTGGCCGAGTGCTTGCGGCGGGCCAAGGGCGAGTGTTCCCCGCTCGCGCGGGGATGAACCGTCGAACTCCCAGGCGTAGTCAGCGGTCAGGCAGTGTTCCCCGCTCGCGCGGGGATGAACCGGCTGGACTACTGCTCATCGTCACCGCCAACAAGTGTTCCCCGCTCGCGCGGGGATGAACCCGCTCCTCGATGGAGCCGGTCAGGTTCACCACCGTGTTCCCCGCTCGCGCGGGGATGAACCGCAGTCCGTGCGCTGGTCGGCGCGGGGAAAACGGTGTTCCCCGCTCGCGCGGGGATGAACCGGCGCGGTGGTGGTGGTGGGCCTGGATCGGGCCGTGTTCCCCGCTCGCGCGGGGATGAACCGCAACGCGCTGGCCGCGCCGGGCACCCTGGTGAGTGTTCCCCGCTCGCGCGGGGATGAACCGGGATGGTTGATCCTGGGCGGGGCGCTGCACATGTGTTCCCCGCTCGCGCGGGGATGAACCGTCCCCGCCCTCGTAGCGGATGCGGGACTGGCTGTGTTCCCCGCTCGCGCGGGGATGAACCGTTCTGGCGCACATAGCGGTCCACATGGTCCACGTGTTCCCCGCTCGCGCGGGGATGAACCGCTCCAAGCCTTCCGCCGCCCGCGCGCGGGCCAGCAGGCGGCCGCAGTTGGGGCAGCGAAGCTCCATCATGCCTCCGGCAGCAGCTCGCGGGGGAAGGCGCCGTCTGCGATCTCGTCGATCCACCACCACCAGCGCTCGCGGGGAAAGCCGAACTCCACCCGGTCCTCGGCCAGCTCCCGGCGCCACCAGGGGGCCAGGCGGGCCGCCTCGCGGATCAGCACCCGGTCGGCCGCGCGCACCTGCTCCCGCTCCTCCTCGCTCAGCTCGGCCCAGATATCCTCCAGGCCGTCGCGCAGATCAGCGCAGCGGGTGATGGCCTGTTCCACCAGCAGGTCCGGGTCCAGTTCCGGCGCCACCCCATCGGTATATCCGATCACCTCGGGTCTCATGCTTGCACCTCCGCCCAACCGTCGTTGCGGCCCAACTGGCCGGACCGCTTGGTCCAGGTCACCGGGCGCTGGCGGGTAGGTCCGTAGACAGTCATCACTCGGGGCGGCCCCTGGATGCCTCCGATGCGGTCGTTCAGGTCAATTATGCCAAACCGCCAATTCTTTTCATCCCCGGTCATGAGGCCCAGCTGATAATTGCCGTTGGCCTCCATGCGCACCAGCACCCGCTGCGGATTGCTGAGCAGCTCGCGAGTGGCCTGATCGTAATCGCCGACCTCCAGGTGCTTGTAGGCGTGGCGGCCTTTTTTGCCGATCTTGAACTCGGCGTCGGCCGCGTCGGCCAGGCGCGCCCGCTGGGCGGCCGGCCCCAAATCCTGCCAATAGCGCCAGGCTCGCTGCTGTTCATCGCTCAGGCCCTCGGGCATGGGAGCGGCCGATGGATCCTCCAGGGCCAGCTTGACGCGGGTGCGGCAGTTGGGGTGGTAGGGCGGCAATAGCTGGTTGCGGGCCTGGAGCCCGGCCAGGCCCTCGCGCCGCACCACGGCGTCGTTGGCGATGCCCACCTGGGCCTCAAACGCGGCCGGGCTCAGGCCGGAGAGGTGCTTGACCTCGGCCGCGGCGTCGGCCACCCGGATCAGCCGGCCGTGCATCTCGCGGCAGATGGGGCTGGTCTTGCCGTCCAGGATGGCCCAGACCTGCGCCCAGACCGCGCCCGCCTCGGCCATCTGCTGCACCGCCGCCCAGCAGCGCAGGCGCTGCACGCTGGTGTCGATGATGCGCTGCATTTCCTTGGCGTCCAACTCGGCCAGGGACGCGCCAATCGCGGCCCGGAAGCGCTCCAGGGCCGCGGCGTCGGCGCGGCCGAAAAGCCCCGCGCCCTCGGTCAGCCACTGCTGGCGCAGCACCCGCATGGCCGCCCGCTGGGCCTCCGGGTTGGTGATGAACTTGCTCAGATAAAAATCGTCCAGGCTGGCGGCGAAATCGTGTTCCCCGCTCGCGCGGGGATGAACCGGCGGCCGAGGGCGCGACCCCCGGCCCCGGCCTGGACCACGGGGAATGGGCGCTGGCGCTGATGAGCCAGCGCACCGGGGTGAGCCCGGCGGACCTGGCGGCCAATTACCAGATGCAGGGCCGCAACAAATTCACGGCCGGGTTCGGCAGCGGGGGCGATGAGCACATGGCCCAGGCCATGGCGGCGGCCGACCACCTGGAGGAGAACGCCGGCCGCTATCTGGCCAGGATCAGCCACCAGGAGCCCGCGGACCTGGCCGGGCCGCGGGCGATCGCAAGCCTGGAGGCCCAGGGCCTGGCCCGGCCGGGGGAGAACTTGCCCCAGGCGCTGCGGGAGCTGGGGCGGGAGGAGTTCATCCGCGCCCATGGCGGGGGGCCGGAGGCCGAGGCCGCGGCGGGCTATCTGGAGGCGCTGGCGCGGCAGCGGGAAATGGTCACCCAGGGCAAGGTGGCCAAGGAGCTGCGCGACACGGTGGTGCCCACCCCGGAATGGGTTTTCAACCAGGCCGGCGCCAAACCGGCCAAGGTCTACGCCGACTACACCAGCCTGCAACGCAAGCACCCGGATCAGTTCGCCACGGCCGAAGAGGCGCGGGCGCACGTGGAACATGTCATGGCGTGGCCGGAATATTTACTGCCAGCCACCAAGCCGGAATACACACTGCTGGTGCGGCGCAACGGGGCCGACAAGGCTGCTGTGGTTGAGTTCCAGATGCGGGGTGGAAAGTACCGGGTGCGTTCAGCCTATCGCCTGAGCGCGGGCCAGCTGGAGCGCAAGCTGGCAAAGGCAGCGGATCAAGGCGGGAGTTCGGGACCTCCATCCCCGGCGAGAAACCCCCAGGCAGGGGGAATATCATCCGGGAGCCCGACCGCGCCTTCCAACGCGGTTCGCCTTGATCCGTCTGATTCCATGGTATCCAGCGCGGGCGGGGAAGTCAAGGCCGGGCCGGGGCGGCGGGCCATGGACCAGGCCGCGGGCCAGGCCAAGGACCTGGGCAACGCGATCGAGGCCGAGCCCAGCCCGCCGCGGCTGGCGGCCCAAGTGGGGCGGGCGGCGGGCGACTCCAGCAAGGCCTTCTTCCAGGCGTGTATCTGGCTGGGATGAACCGCCAACTGGCTGGCGATGTCGGGGATGGTCCGCCCCCCGGAGCGCGGCCAACGCCACCTTGGCCTTGAACGACGCGCGGTGCTTCTTGCGCTTCTGGCTCATGTCCTGCTCCTTGTGCTTCAGCCTTCTACGAGCAGAACACTCTCATCTCCACCTGTCCAGTTTTTGGGGTCCACCTCAACCGAGTTGGCTAAGGTTTTGAGCATCCGCGAGTTGATGGACACCATGGGCTGGAAGGTGGTGGCCATGGCCGCCAGATACACCCACACCAACCCTGAGGCCCAGCACCGGGCCTTGACTGGCCTGGCGAACCTGCTTACCTCTGAACCGGCCAAGGTGATACCCCTGGGAAGGACAAGCGGCGCGTGAACCTGGACATGGCCCGTATGCAACTACTGCCGTATTATGGTTTACATACCATGCTAGACGTATTATAATTTAGCCATGATTAAGACGTTCGCCAACGCGGCAACGCGGAAGGTTTACGACGGGGAGCGCCCCAACCGTTTTGCTGGCCTGGACTTTGACCAAGCCCTAGCGCGGCTGGACGCCTTGGACGAAGCGCAGACGCTGGCGGAGATACCAGCCCTGAGAAGCATCGGCCTACACCAGCTCAAGGGTGACAGGGCCGGGCAATGGGCCATGAAGATCAACGCTCGCTGGCGTCTGGTCTTTACCTGGGAAGAAGGGGCGGCCCTCGACGTAGAGATAACGGATTACCACAAGGGGTAAGGACATGGGCAGGATCAAGACGCACCCTGGGGCCATCCTGCGGGGAGAACTGGAAACGCTGGGGCTTAGCGCCGGGCGTCTGGCTATCGCACTCGGGGTGCCCGCCAACAGGATAACCGAGATCATCAAGGAGCAACGCGGGATCACACCTGACACGGCCATCAGGCTGGCCGCCTACTTTGGCGGCTCCCCCCGCTGGTGGGTGGGGATGCAGACCCAGCACGACCTTTCCAAGCTTGAAGCCGAGCGCGGCGAGGCCATCAGGTCAGAGGTGCGCCCGGTGGCCACCCATGCGGAGATGTAAATGGACTGAACCGCCCCGGGATTGCCGGAGACTCCGATTCTTGAGAGGATGGGGTCATGGGCAAGCAAAGCAGATATTCACCAGAGGTAAGGGAGCGGGCGGTTCGGCTGGTGTCGGAGCACACCGGGGA
>JBMORH010000010.1:0-14258 GCA_049322275.1 Thermodesulfobacteriota bacterium | reverse complement strand
TGACCACCCCGGCGGCAAAGGCCAGCAGGCAAGCCGCCGGCAGCCAGCGGAGCCAGAACAGGGCCCAGGCATCCATGGCCGCGCCCCGCCCCGGCCCCGGCCTAGGCGAGGCCCAGGCCGGCCAGGAGTTCGGGATGCACCGGATAGCCCAGCCGGTGGGCCTCGGCCACGTGGCCGCGGGCCTCGTCCTCCTGGCCCAGGGCCAGGAGCGCCAGGGCCAGGTTGTTGTGAGCCATGGCGAATTCCGGGCTCAGCGCGATGGCGCGCCGGCTCAGCTCCGCCGACTCCGCGAAGCGCTCACCGCGCAGCAGGACGCTGCCCAGGTTGGTCAGGGCGTCGGGCAGGTCGGGGTTCTGCTTCAAGGCCTCGCGCAGGTGGCGCTCGGCCTCGTCGAACTGGCCCAACTGGATGTAGGCCACGGCCAGGTTGGCGCGCACCAGGGGCACGTCCCACACGCTAAGCGCGCTGGTGAAGGCCCGCAAGGCCTGGTCGGCCTCGCCCCGGCTCAGGTGGATGCCGCCGATGTTGACCAGGCTCTCCATGTGCTTGGGCGCGTATTGCAGCACCTGGCGAAAGTGCTCCAGGGCTTGGTCCGCCTGGCCGGAGTGCATGAGCGCCACGGCCAGGTTGTAGCGCACGTGCCAGGCCCCCGGCTCGGCCGCCAGGTATTGCTGGAGGCGGTCGATGAGCCCCTCGCGCAGGAATTCGTCGTCCGGCACGCCGCTGTTGGTTTGGATCACGGACATGACGCTCGCCTCGGCTCCGGGATGGCGCGGGCGCGGCCAGACCCGGAAACTGGACAGCCCCAGCGGCCGGCCACCCAAGGCGGCCAGACCGATGGGGCCGGTTGGTTGCGAAACGAACCCGGTCGCGGCCGACTAGTCCTCACCCTCAGGAGCCTTGGAGCCGGGCAGGGCGAAGTAGGTGGTGGAGCCGCTGGACCAGTAGGCGATGGTCTGGTCGTTGATCATCTCGGTGGTGGCGGTCTTGAGATCCTTCTTCTTGACGCTCTCGTCGAGCTTCTGGACCTCCTTGAGCAGATCGTTCATCATCATGCGCTTCTGCTTTTTCTTCAGAACCTCCAACACCAATGCCTTGACGTCGGCCATTTCTAATCTACCTCCTTGACTGGACTAACTCTGGCACATTCCAAGCTCGCAGGGCCTTGTGCAAAGGCCCGGTGTAACCAAGCTTTTTTTCATGACAAAAGACACCTTATCCAGTCGCCGCCCCCCTGTCAAGCAACTAATGGCGCAAGGTCGGGCTTATGGCCGGCGCCCCCGGCCGCAGCCAAGAAGCCCGGCGCCCAGGCCGGCAGACCCAGGGCGTGGACGTGGTGGTAGGTGCCCACCGTGGCCCGGCGGATCAACCCCTCGCCGTCGCCGATGACGCCCCGGCCCCGCGCCACCCGGAAGGCGAAGTCCAACCGCGCGCCTTCCAGGGGCAAGGGTTTGGAATAGTGGAACTCGTGGGCGCGGAACTCCAGCCCCAGGGGCCAGAAGGGGTTGGCGGCCTGCACCCGGCACAGGGTGTAGCCGTGGCCCTGGGGGCGTTTTTGCATGGCGAAGTCCAGGGGGAACACCCCGGCCATGTCGTGTTCGCCGCCGCCGGCGATGAGCCGCCGGCCCAGGTACATCAGTCCGCCGCACTCGGCGTAGATGGGCAGGCCCGCCCGGTGGGCGGCCAGCAGGGCGGCCTTGAAGCCCCGGTTGGCGGCCAGGCGCTCGGCGTGGGTTTCCGGGAACCCCCCGCCCAGATAGAGGGCGTCCACCGACGGCAGGTCGTCGTCAGTGAGCGCCGAGCAGAAGACCAGGCGCGCGCCGTGATTGGCCAGGGACTCCAGGTTCTCCGGATAATAGAAGCCGAAGGCGGCGTCCCTGATAACGCCGATGCGGGGGGCGCCCTCGGCCGGGGGCTGGGGCGGGAACAGCCCCTTTGGCGGGCCGGAGTCGGCCAGGGGCGGCGTGCGGTCCATGACCGAGAGCAGGGCCGGCACGTCCACGTGGGCGGCCACCCCGCGCGCGGCCTGGCGCAGGGCTTCGGCCGCGCGGGCGTGCTCCTGGGGGGGCAACAGGCCCATGTGGCGTTCGGGCAGGTCGAAGGCCAGCCGGGGCACCGCGCCCAGCACCGGCAGGCCGGTGGCGTCGCTGATGGCCCGGCGGATGACGCCCTCCTGGCGGGCGTTGGCCACCGGATTGAGCACCACGCCGGCCAGGCTCAGCTCCGGGTCGAAACGCTGGCAGCCCAGCACCACCGCCGCCACCGTGCGGCTGGCCATGGAGCAGTCCACCACCAGCACCACCGGCAGGCCGATGAGCTTGGCCAGCTCGGCGCTGGAGTAGCTGCCCTGGGCGTCCATGCCGTCATAGAGGCCGCGGTTGCCCTCCACCACCGCCGCGTCGAAGCCGCGGGCGTGATAGGCGAAGGAGGCGCGGACCTGCTCGGCCCCCATCAGGTAGGGGTCCAGGTTGCGGCAGGGCGCGCCGGCGGCCTCGGAATGCCAGAAGGGGTCGATGTAGTCGGGGCCCTTCTTGAAGGGGGCCACGCTCAGGCCGCGGTCCTTCAGGGCCTGGATGAGCCCCAGGGTCAGGGTGGTCTTGCCCGAACCGCCGCGCAGGGCGGCCACCATGAGGCGGGGCAGCCTGCGCGGGACGGCCTCGGCGGTCGCGGGGCCGGCCGGGAAATCGTTCATCCCGCCCTCCCGTCCGCCCCGGCGAGGGCCGCCGGCGCGCCAACGGCGGCGTCTGACATGGGCCGCCGGTCAGGCATGACCATCCTTGTGCTCGGCGTATGGACCATTGCAGAGGGAGCCTTTTTCGAGCGAGAGGATGAAGCCGTTGAGCAGCGCGACCTTGGCCTCGGTCGGCAGGGCCGCCAGATGGACCCGGTAGACATGGTCCGGGCCGGCGGGCAGGTTCGGCGACGGGGTCTTGATGTGGGTGAACCACCAACGGGCCACGTCTTTGAGCCCCTCGCTGGCCAGGCTTTCCAGCAAGGCCGGATTCTGATTGGCGCTGAGCGTGCTCACCTGGTCGGCCAGGCTGCCCATGAATTCCTGGATGAAGCGCCGGTGGATGGCCAGGTGGCGCTGCTGCTCGGCCGGGTCGAAGCCGTGGTCGCGGACCAGGAGCTCCAACAACTTCTCCTCCATGCCCAGGTGAGCCCTGGAATAGTCATCCAAGTACTCGAACTTGTTAAGCAGGTAGAGGGGAAGGTTGTCCAGTTTGACCCGCCCTTGCTTGATCTCCCGGTGCCAGGCGTTGATGAAGGCCAGGATGCCGCGGTGCTGCTGGTCGATGAGGGACACGTGGCAATCGAACTCCGGCAGCCAGCCGATGAAGGCCTGAACTTCCTCGCCCGGACCAGGCATAAGCCCCCTTTCCCGTCAGCCGCTCACTGCCGGCAATACTATTACATGCCACGGTCGGCGTCCATAACCCCGGCTTTCGCCCCTGTCCGGCGGATAAAAAAAGAGCGTCCGGGGCGCGAGGCCCCGGACGCGATCTGGCAGCCTAGGCCGCCTGGAGACCTACCACTTGAACTGGGTGGAGGTGCGCCAGGTGGTGGCGGCGAAACGGTAGTCGTCGATGTGGTGGTGGCTGAACTCCAGGCCGGTCTTCTCGAAGAAGCGCTCCCAGCCGATGCGCTCGGCCCACTCGCCGATGCGCTCGTAGCGGTTGGCGCCCTCGGCGTAGACCTCGACCATCTTGCGGATGGCCTGGACCGTGGTGGGCCAACGCGGGGGCTCGTTGGGGATGAAGGGCACGGCCAGCTTGGAGAACTTGGGCATGCTCTTGGCGTTGCTCACCTTGCCGCCCACCCACAGGGCGATGCCGTCGCCCTCGGCGTCGGCCAGCGGCATGGCGGGGCACATGGTGTAGCAGTTGCCGCAGAACATGCAGCGGTCGGCGTTGACGGCCACCGACTTGTACTCATCCACCTTGGCGGGCTTGATGGCCGCGGTGGGGCAGGCGGCGATGGTGGTGGGGATCTCGCACATCTTGTCGACGTGGGTGTGCTCGATCACCGGAGGCTTGCGGTGCACGCCCAGGATGGCGATGTCGGAGCAGTGCACGGCGCCGCACATGTTCAGGCAGCAGGCCAGGGAGATGCGCACCTGGGCCGGCAGCTTGTGGGAGCCGAAGTACTCGAACAGGTCGTCCATCACGGCCTTGACCACGCCGCTGGCGTCGATGGCCGGGGTGTGGCAGTGGACCCAGCCCTGGGTGTGGACGATGTTGGTCACGCTGGCGCCGGTGCCGCCGATGGGCAGGGTGCCATTGGCCGCCAGGGCCTTCTTCAGGGGCTCCAGCTTGGACTCGTCGGTGACCAGGAACTCGACGTTGTTGCGGGTGGTGAAGCGCAGGTAGCCGCCGCAGAACTCGTCGGCCAGCTTGCAGATGTCCTCCACCTGCATGGTGGTCATCAGGCGGGTGCCGCCGCAGCGCACGCTCCACAGCTTGGCGCCCGTTTCGGAGACATGGAGCAGGACGCCCGGCTCGAGGATCTCGTGGTACAGCCACTTGCCAGCGTTCTCTTTGACGATGGGGGGCCACATGAGATCGTATTTGGGCGGTCCGATATCAGTGAGTCGCTCTGCCATGGTTCTGATCCTCCTTTAACCTGACTAGCGAGCGTGACGCTTGCGGTAATCGGCGATCTCGCGCTCAAAGCCGCCGGGAACCTCGTCTTCCTTGTAGAAGATGTAGGGGTTGGACCGGGGCTCCTTCACATGGCGCGGATCGGGCTCAATCTCGACCGCCTGCAGGAAGGCGTAGAGTCCCAGACGCTGGATGGTCTCGCCGATGCGCTCGCGGTTCTTGCCGTTCTCGTCCCACCACTCCCACATCTTTTCGACGAACTCCTTGAACTCGTCGTAGGGAGCCTCCATGGGCATGAAGGGCACGATGACCGAACCCATCTGGGCGCCGTCGAGGATGGGGGCCTTGGCGCCGACCAGGATGCTGGCGCCGGTCTCGGTGCCCGGACGCAGCGCGCGCGGCATCAGGTTGATGCAGTGCATGCAGCGGGTGCACTCTTTGTTGTTGATGGAAAGCTTCTTGCCGTCGAAGGCCATGCACTGGGTGGGGCAGAGCTCCACGACGTCCTTCTGGATGTCCAGCTTGACGTCCAGGCCGTGCCCGCCGCCCTGGGCCGGGAACTTGCCGGCGGCGTATTCGGCCACCGCGGCCTGATCGATGCGGATGTCGTCCTGCCAGGTGCCGATGATGGCGCAGTCGGAGCGGGCCAGGGAGGCCACGCAGCAGTTGGGGCAGCCGTCGATCTTGAACTTGAACTTGTAGGGCCAGGCCGGGCGGTGAAGCTCGTCCTGGTAGCTCATGGTCAGGTCGTAGCAGATGTCCTCGGTGTGGATGCAGGCGAACTCGCAACGGCCCTTGCCCACGCAGCAGGAGGGGGTGCGCAGCGCGCTGCCGGAGCCGCCCAGGTCCCAACCCGCGGCGGTCAGCTCGGCGAAGATGGGCTCAAGCTGGTCGGTGAAGGCGCCCAGCAGGATCATGTCGCCGGTGGAGCCGTGCATGTTGAGCATGCCGGAGCCGCGGCGATTCCAGATGTCCATGACCTTGCGCAGTTCGGAGGTCTTGTAGAACTTCGCCGCCGGCTGGTTGACGCGCACGGTGTGGAAGTGCTCGACACCGGGGAACGCCTCGGGCACGTCGGAGTAACGGCCGATGACGCCGCCGCCATAGCCCAGCACGCCCACGATGCCGCCGTGCTTCCAGTGACCCTCTTTCTCCTTGTAGGACAGTTCGAGCTGGCCCAGGAGGTCGGCGCAGGCGTCCTTACCGGCAGCGGCCATCCGCTTGATGTCGGTAACGAAGCTAGGCCAAGGCCCCTTTTCCAGCTCGTCCAGCATCGGAGTCTGATGCATTTTTGCCATGGAACAGTACCTCCGCTATGAGTTGCTTAAGGACGAACGCTTCTTTCGGTTTGCCTGACGGCGGCGCCGCATATGCCGCCGGGGATCCCGCCCCCGACAGACGCCAGGCGCCGGCCCCGCCCAGCCCCGGCCCGCCGCGGGAAGCCGCCGCGCCGCGCCGGTCAGGCGCCGGTGGGAACCGTCTTGCCTTGATTCGAAATGGGAACCGGGTTTATCCCTTTGTTCACAATGGGCCAGATTATAGGAACCCCCCCAGGGCGTGTCAACCAAAAAACGGGCGGCCCTCTTGCCCTAATTCCTTCTAATGGTTAACATCCCGCCAGACCACCCGCGGCTGATCGCACAATGATAGAACCCGGCCATCCAAATATACGCGAGCATTGCCTAAGCCTGGCCCGACGCATCGAGGCCCAGGGGGCCGGCCAGTGGCTGGAGGGCCGCATCGAGCGCCTGGACCGCGACACGCTGCTCTATTTGTGCAAATTCGCCTTCATGACCGCGCTGATCACCAAGGCCGAGATCGCCGAGATGCTGCAACTGGACCGCCAAGAGCTCAAGCTCCTAGTGCGCGGCTGGTATGACGACCATCGCCGGAAGGGCTGCGGCATGTGCTGACGGCCCTGCCTCGCTCGCCTCGGGCAGCGTTGCCGCCAAGCCTATTGTTTCAATCCGCAAATTAAACTTCGGGCGGGGCATATCCCCGCCCGGCTGGGTTTTCTTCGCTACTTGGCATAGCTGTTCAAGGTGTTGATGAGGTTCTGGGCGCTGGGCGGAGGGGTGGCCAGGCCCTTTTCCAGGATGTCGCGGACGGTGAGGGCCTTGCCGTAATAGGCCTTGGAGGTCTCGGCGTCGAAGTCGATGCCGCCGCCTTCCAGGGAGATGCCGGCGAAGGCCCCCTTGGTCCGTGAATAGGAATAGACGTCGGCGTAGACATTGGCCCCGGTCAGGGCGGCCTCGGCCCGGCGGCCCACCGGCCCGGCCGCCACCGCCGCGTCGGCCCCGAACTTGAGCTTGTTGTTCAAGATGCCCTTGAGGCCCTTATCGTTCATCACCAGCAGGATCACGTCTGCCGCCTGGGCGCCGATCTGCAACCCGGCGCTCACCCCGCCCATGACGAAGAAGGCGGGCGCGCCGAAGCCGCCCTGGGGCTGCTTGGCCAGCACCACGCCGGTGCCGTATTGACCGCCCACGATGAAGCCCGCCTTCACCATGTCGGGAAAAATCACCACCGCCCGGCATTTCTTGAGCAGGTCCACCGGGATGGCGTTATCCCCGCCGCTCATGATCTGGCTGACGACCACGTCGGCTTCCTTCACCTTTATCACCCCGTCCTGCTTGTCGCCGGCGTTGGCCGGCCAGGTCCAGGTCAGCAGGGCCAGCAGGGCCAGGGTCAGACTCAGCTTGGCTTTCATGGCTCCCTTTCCTCCCTCGCGGTTGGGGCGGCGGCGCCGTCCCCGCGCAGCCGCTCTATTTCGTCTCCAACCTGGGCGGCCCTGGTCTGCTGGCCCAGGCCGGCGTAGATCTCGGCCGCCTGGGCCAGGTTTCTGATCCCCGCCCTCCGGGCGCCGCTCTCGGCCTGGAGGGTGCCCACCCCCACCAGGGCCAGGGCCAGGCGTTGGCGGTCGCCGATCTCCTGGGCCACGAGCCCCATGCGCTCATAGGCCGCCAGGGCCGCCTCGCGCTGGCCCAGGCGGCGCAAAAGCGGGGCCAGTTGCTGGTTGAGAAGCACCAGGGCCACCTTGTCGCCGCTGGGCTCGGCCAGTTCCAGGGCCTCGGTCAGACAGCCGGCGGCCTGGTCCAGACGGCCGGCCTGGGCCAGCACCGCGCTCAGGCGCTCCAGGGTGGAGACCTGCCCGGCCACGTCGGCCTGGCGGCGGAACACTTCCAGGGCCTCGGCCAGGCGCAGGGCCGCCGCCTTGAGCTGGCCGCGCCCCTCATCCACCTGGGCCAGACGCAGCGCCACCTGGGCCCGGCCGGGGTCGTTTTCCAGTTGGCGGCAGTGGTGATAGGCCTCTTCCAGGGCCTCGGCGGCGGGCTCCAGCCGGCCCCGCTCCAGGTAGGCCGCCCCCAGCTTGAGCAGGGCGTTGGCCACCAGCTCGTCGCGGTCCAGGCCGCGGGCCGCCTCCAGTTCGTCCAGGGCCTGGTTGAGATCGATCCTGACCACCCGCGCCTCTCCTTTATCCGTGAATCGGCGGCTGTCTAAGTTTAGCAAGGCCGCCGCCGCGATGGGCAATTATCGTCGGATCAGGCCGGCTCCACCGCCACCCGCGCCTGGCGGCGGCGGGGGCCGTCGAACTCCATGAAGAATATCCCCTGCCAGGTTCCCAGGGCCAGGCGGCCCTGGGCCACCGGAACCCGCACCGAAGCGCCCACCAGCACCGACTTGACGTGCGCGGCGGCGTTGCCCTCGGCGTGGCGGTAATCGCCCCGCCAGGGCGCCAGCCGATCCAAGGCCAAGAGCACGTCGGCCATCACGTCCGGGTCGGCCGCCTCGTTGATCGTCACCGCGGCGGTGGTGTGGGGCGCGTACACCGTGCACCAGCCCTCGGCCACGCCGGAGGCGGCCACCACCTCGGCCACCTGGGCGGTGATGTCCAGGGCCTGGTCGCGGCCCTGGGTCTTTAATTGCAGCGTGCGCGTCATCGCCTCCCCGCTCCGGCCGCCCGGCGGTCTGCGGCATTGACAGGCGGCGGCGCCAAGGCCCATGCTAGGGGCTCCGGGGCCGCCATCCCCGGAGCCACCGCCCCCCGCCTCCGGGAGCGCACATGAAGCTAGCCGACGACCTCTACGTCTACCCCTGGACCCAGCCCACGGCCAACAACTGCAACACCTACCTGGTGGGCGGGCCGGCCCCGGTGCTCATCGACCCCGGCCACGCCCGGCTTTTCAAGCACGTGGAGCTGGGCCTGGCCAGCGACCACCAGCCGGAGACGCCCAAGCTGGTGGTGGTGACCCACTGCCACCCCGACCACCTGGAGGCCGCCCTGGCCCTGCAAAAGGCCGGGGCGCGCCTGGCCATGCTGGGGGCCGAGGTCCAGTACCTGGAGGGCGAGGGCCGCCAACTGGCCGCCGCCCTGGGCATGAGCCTGCCCGAATTCCAGGTGGACATCCTGCTGGACGAGGGCGAGCTCAAGGTGGGGCCGGAGACCTTCACGGTGCTGCACACCCCCGGCCATTCGCCGGGGCACCTGTGCCTGTACTGGCCGCGGCGCAAGGCGCTGTTCGCCGGCGACCTTGTCTTCGCCCAGGGGGTGGGGCGGGTGGATTTTCCCGGCGGCAACGGCCAGCAGCTCAAGCAATCCATCCAGCGGGTGGCCCAGTTGGACCTGGAGTGGGTGCTCACCGGCCACGGCCCGGTGTTGAAGGGCAAACCCAGCATCCAGCACAACTTCGAGATCATCGCCAAGCATTACTTCGGGATGATCTAGCCGCCACGCACGAAACAACCCGGCCGCCGCACGGCCGGGTCGGGCGCGAACCCGCCTGGCCGGTCCTAGCCGGCGGCCAGGCCCAGGCACTGCTCCAGGTAGTTGAGCTCCTGCTTGAGCTTGGGCTCGCTGGTCAGGTTGCGCTCCACCTGCTCCACCCCGTACATCACCGTGCTGTGGTCGCGGTTGAAGGCCCGGCCCAGGCTGGCGAAGCTCTGGTCGGTGTGGCGGCGGCAGAGGTAGAGAGCGATGTTGCGGGGCCGGGTCACGGCGCGCTTGCGGCTCTTGCCAATGAGCAGCGTCTTTTCCAGGCCGTACACCTGGGCCACCAGGGTCAGTATCTGTTCGGGGCTGACCCTTTTCATATCCTGGGCGATGTGGCCCAGCACCTCGGCGGCCAGGCCCAGGTCCATGGGCCGGCCGGTCAGGCTGCCCTGGGCCAGGAGCCCCACCAGGGCCGATTGCAGGCGGCGCACGTCGCTGGATACATGCTGGGCCAGGTATTCCAGGACCTCGGTGGCCACCGTCACGCCCTCCTCGGCGGCCAGGCCTTGCAGGATGCGCACCCGGGTGGCGTGGTCGGGGGGTTCGATGGCGGCGGTGAGGCCGGAGCCCAGCCGGCTGGCCAGGCTCTTCTTGAGGCCCGCCACCTGGGCCACCGGACGGTCGCCGGTGAAGACCACCCGTTTGCCGGCGTCCAGCAGGGCGTCCAGGGTGTAGCCCAGCTCGTCCTGGGTCTTGTCCTTGCCGGCCAGGAACTGGACTTCTTCCAGCAGCAGCACGTCGCAGGAGCGGCGGAAGCGGTCCTTGAAGGCCTCCATGCGCTTGGCGCGCAGGGCCGAGATCATCTGGTTGGCGAAATCCTCGGCGGTCAGATAGGCCACCCGGCAGCGGGGCTGGTCGCTGAGCACCTGGTGCCCCACCGCCTGGGTAAGGTGGCTCTTGCCCAGGCCGGTGCCCGAAACCAGGTACAGGGTGTTGGAAAAAAGGCGCTGGCCCTGGGCCAGGGCCTTGGCCGCGGCCCAGGCGAACTCGTTGCCCCGGCCGGAGATGAATTTATCGAAGCGGAAGCGCTGGTTGAGCCGGGGGGCCTCAGCGCTGAGGTTGGGCAAGCTGAGTTGCTCCGGCCCGGCCGGCCCGGCCGGCGCGGCGACCGGGGCCGCGCCGGGGATGAGCCCCAGGCTCACCTGGGGCGCGCCGGGCAGCTCCGTGGCCGCCTGCTTGAGGCGGGGCAGATAATGGTCGCGCACCCAGGCGCGGTGAAAGGCGTTGGGGCAGCCCAGCACCAGGCGTCGGGGGCCGTCCTCGATGAGCTTCAGGGGGGCCAGCCAGACCTGAAACTCTTCGGGATCGAGTTGGGCTTGCAGGGAGTCCAACAACATGTGCCAACCCGCAGAAGACAAAAAAACCTCCCTGACTCTAGAAAAATTTCCAAATTGTGGAAGTTGTGACCTGGCGGACAGGCTGCCGGGGAGAGCCCAACGATGTGGCTCAAGCTACTCCGGCGGCCGGGTCGGGGTCAAAGCGGACCTGGGTGGGATGCCGCCGCCCGACCCCGTCACTTGTCCACAACAACAACACATTGGTTTCACTTGAAATTAATTGTTACAGTCATGCAACAGGCGGTGATAAGGCCTTTTTTGCCCGGCCGAGGTAACTGCCAGGACAGCCTGGGCTTCCCATGTTAGTCACATTTGTTGCCAAAATTTGTACACTTTTGATCTTAATTTTTAGCTTAATTTCTTCGATTTTCGCCAAATTTCTATTTTTTGCATCCCCAATCATGACCACTGCCGCTAACCCAACAAAAAGAATGGCGGAAACCCTTCCGGCCCGGCCAGGGAGGTTTTTCAGCATCTCGTCTCCCCGCCAAAACCGGCGGCCGGCGGGAATCTCCCGCCGGCCGGCGACGCGCCGGATAGTTTACGGGCTCGGCCCCGAAGCCGCAAGCGGGGCCTGGCGGGGCGCGGCGGCCACCGTCGGCCCGGCATGACAACCTTCTGTAATACCGTCTGTTTTATCCCTAGGCCTGCACCGCGACCTTTAGCACAGCCCGGCCAGGGGCTGGCAGGGCTCGCCCAGGGCCTGGGCCACGGCGGGGTGGGTGTAGGCCCCGGCGTAAAGGTTGAAGCCCAGGGCCAAGGCGGGATCGCGCCGGGCCGCGGCCAGGGGATCCTGGGCCAGGTCCAGCAGGTAGGGCAGGGTGGCGTTGGTCAGCGCGAAGGTGCTGGTGCGGCTGACCGCGCCCGGCATGTTGGTCACGCCGTAGTGCAGCACGCCGTGCAGCTCGTAGACTGGGTCGGCGTGGGTGGTGGGGCGTATGGTCTCGATGCAGCCGCCCTGGTCCACCGAAACGTCCACGATGACCGCTCCGGGGCGCATGCCCCTGACCATGGCCTCCGTGACCACGATGGGGGCGCGCGCGCCGGGCACCAGCACCGCGCCCACCACCAGATCGGCCGCGGCCACGGCCCGGGTCACGGTCTCCGGCAGGGAGATCAGGGTGGTTATGCGCGAGCCGAAGATGTCGTCCAGGTAGGTCAGCCGCTTGAGGCTGCGGTTGATGACCACCACCTCCGCGCCCATGCCCACCGCGATCTTGATGGCGGCGGTGCCCACCACCCCGGCCCCCAGCACCACCACCCGGCCCCGCCCCACCCCCGGCACGCCGCCCAGAAGCACCCCGCGCCCCCCGCGGGGCCGCTCCAGGAAATGGGCCCCGGCCTGCACCGCCATGCGTCCGGCCACCTCGCTCATGGGCATCAAAAGGGGCAGGCTGCCGTCGCTCAACTGGATGGTCTCGTAGGCCACCGCGGTCACTTTTCGCGCGGCCAGTTGACGGGCCAGGTCCTGGGCCGCGGCCAGGTGCAGGTAGGTGAACAGCACCAGGCCCGGCCGCAGGAAGCCGAACTCCGGGGCGATGGGCTCCTTGACCTTGACCACCATCTCGGCGGCCCAGGCCTGTTCGCGGTTCACCAGGGACGCTCCGGCGGCGGCGTACTCGGCGTCGGCGATGCCGGCCCCGCCCCCGGCCCCGGCCTCCACCAGCACCCGGTGCCCGGCCTCCACCAGGGCGCGCACCCCGGCCGGCACCATGCCCACCCGATACTCCTCGGCCTTCACCTCCCGCGGCACCCCGATCAGCATGGCTCGCTCCTGTGGCAGGGACGATTTGGTTTGGCCCCATCATAACCAATCACCGCCCCCCAGGGCCACCGCCGGTTATGGCCGGGCTTCTCCACCCGGCGGGCCCCCGTCTTTCCCCCGGCGGCCGGGTCGTTTTCCACTCCCACCCGGCCGCGCCAGCCTGGTTTTCCGCCGCCGCGCCCCTCGCTCCAGCCGCCATCTCCCCCGGCCGGCGCCCAGGCGGTGGAAAAACCCGCGCCTTCGCCCCCGCTGCGGCGGCCTTTTCAACCGCCCGCCCCTGCCGGGTGCACGGGCTTGTCCACCGACGTCGGGCGGCATTCCCTGGTTTTTCCGCCGGTTGACGGCCGGAAATGGCCGCATTATCCACCGTGGCCGCGCGCAACCATCCCGTTTCTCCACCGCAGCAGCGGCCAAAAGCCGCGCCCCAGGCGTTTTTTGCGCCGCCACTCCACCTTGTTCGCCCACGGAGTCCACCTGTTTCTCCACCATGGCCTTACGATGATATATCCGCCATAACAATAAGTTGATTGATTTTTCCACCATTCATGAACGCCATGGCCATGTATGCTGGATGCGCCTATACTCTTAAGTGAGGCTGCTGCACGGTGAAACATGAAAATAGTTGTTAAATTGGCGTGTAAACCGTGGAACACATCTGCGCTCATGCAGCAGCCGACGCGGGCCAAGGATTCACCCCAAGCAAACTTCGTTTGCTTGGGGACCCCCAAGGATGGCCCGCCAAATTGCGAGCCACACTAGGCGAGCAATTTGAGAGGCTTGGCAAAATCACACTTTTGCCAAGCCGAAGCTGCACGGGGCAGGACGCCCCGTGCAGCACTCTCAGACTCTTAAGTGTGGTTCATCAGGCAAATGGCTAGATGCAAGGGTTCGGCTTGTTGGCAGGCTTGGCGGTCGCAAAGATGTTTGGGCTGGCTGGTCCAGCGTCCGTGGGTTTGGCTTGGGGGCTTGATTGGTAAACCGGCGACCAGCCCATTGGACATTTTTCTGGCCGCCAAGGAACCCCTGTTGTTGAGCAAGGCCAGCCGGAGCCCTTGCTAACTCCTTCCGGTGCTTCATCCGGCCATTTGCCGGATGAACCGCTGAAAAGGCAGACCATGAACCACGAAATCGCAATCCGCCCGGCCCAGCCAGGGGACCACGGCAGCCTCTACGATATCCTCAAGGGCCAGGGCTGGTTCGTCCTGCTGGATGAACTGGACGTTGCGCAGGGCCGGGCGCTGGTGGCCGGTCATCTTACGCGCTGCCTGGGCAGCGGCGAGCACCTGTTGCTGGTAGCCGAGGACGGCCAAGGCCAGGTGATTGGCTACGGCAGCGTGCACTGGTTGCCCTACCTGTTCAAGGCCGGGCCGGAGGCCTATGTCTCCGAGCTGTTCGTGCGCCAGGACCGCGCCGGCCAGGGGGTTGGACGGGCGTTGCTGGCGGCCCTGGAAACAGAGGCGCGGGCACGCGGCTGCTGCCAGCTCATGCTGATCAACAACCGTCAGCGCCAGAGCTATCAGCGCGGTTTCTTCGCCAAGCAAGGCTGGCAGGAGCGGGACAACATGGTCAACTTTGCGCGGCCGCTGTAAACAGGCGCCGCCCGGCCGCTCCCAACCAACAAAAGGACAGGCGGCTAGCCCGTTTCGAGCTAACCGCCTGTTTTTATTGGTGCGCCCGGGGTGATTCGAACACCCGGCCTACGGATTCGTAGTCCAGGGCGTTAGCTTTATTAGTTTTTGCATATCAGCCACTTAAATTTTTAAGTGTGGAACGTCGGAAACGGC
>JBMORH010000009.1:0-14847 GCA_049322275.1 Thermodesulfobacteriota bacterium | reverse complement strand
AGTGGCGGGCTGCCATGAACCAATTCGCCATCATGTATCCAGATCGATTCAAAGGCGTGGTAGGCTAAGATGCTCTACGAGGCCAGGGCGACAACCGCCTCATACACAAAAAACCTGACAGGCCCCGGTGCCGAGATCCAACGCGGCCTGGATGCCGCTGATCCCTCCGCCCACCACCATCACGTCGCCGAAATCCGCGATCCCAAGCTCCTGGCAAAGACGTTGGATCTGATCGTTCATCATGACTTTCCTCGCCTGCTTCCCTGACGGTTCAGCCGCCCGCGTGATGTGCTCGCCGCCCATTGCCAGCCGTCCGCCACCGGCCGGTGGCGCTCACGCAACCCAACCGACCCCAGCTCCGCTCTGGCGCGGCGGGGGCCGACCCTGGCCGGCCCATTCGGCCTGAGGTTGGGGAGTTCGCTGGACTGGACATGCGCGCCTCCTGGAGATATCGCCTGCCTGGGGGCTTGGGCCCCAAGGGGAGATCAACCCGGGAGGTCGAGGGAAGACTGGAAAAGGCTGTTGGCGATTGCTCGCGGGATCAATTCAGGCAGCCTCGGCGTTCTCCGTCTACCGTGCCCGGGTAGCTCGGCCAAAGGGCACTCAGGTGAAGCCGATGCGGGTTGGCATGTTCTAACCAATGTTTTAAAGCTATAATGTAGCTATTACAGCGCATAATGGTAACCCAGTCAAATATGTAATATCGACTGCGCCGCTGATAACCAATCAAGATTTCAAATGCGGTCCACTCCTAGGATCATCCTTAGGGGCGGTCCGCGCCGAGGCGCGCCCGCCGGTCCCGCGCCAGGGCTGGGGCGGGATCGGCGGGGCTTTGCCGCCGGAAGGTGTCTTCAGCAGGGCCGGACCGGGCTCACCCTCAGGCCCTTTCCACTCGCACCGCGCAGGCCTTGAACTCGGCGGTCTGGCTGATGGGGTCCACCGCCGGGTTGGTCAGCCAGTTGGCGTTGCCCTCGCGGAAATGGAAGGCCATCCAGACCAGGCCCTTGGGCACCTGGCGGGTGACCTTGGCCCGCACCACCACCTGACCGCGCCGGCTGCTCACCCGCACCAAGTCGCCGTCGGCCACGCCCAGGGCCGCCGCGTCGGCGAAGGAGATGTCGGCCGTCTCCTCGCCCAACAGGTCGTTCAGGCCTCCGCAGCGGCCGGTCTGGGTGCGGGTGTGGTAGTGGTAGAGCCGGCGGCCGGTGCTCAAGACCAGGGGGTAGTCGGCGTCGGGCACCTCGGCCGGCGGGGTCCAGTCCAGGGCATGGAAGATGCCCAAGCCGCAGGAGAACTGGCCGCCCGCGTGCATGCAGGCCGTGCCGGGGTGGTCCTCGTCCGGGCAGGGCCACTGCAAGCCGTCGCCCTCGATGCGGTGGTACTTGATGCCGGCGAAGGCCGGGGACAGCACGCTGAACTCGTCGTCCCAGATGGCCTGGCCGCTGTCACTGGCCCATTCCTGGCCCATGCGCCGGGCCACCTCGCGGAAGATCCACCAATTGGGCCTGGCCTCGCCCGGAGGGTTTACCGCCTTGCGCACCCGGCTGACCCGGCGCTCGCTGTTGGCGAAGGTGCCGTCGTCCTCGCTCCAGGCCGTGGCCGGGAAGACCACGTCGGCGAAGCGGGTGGTCTCGGTGTTGAAGATGTCGTTGCAGATCAGCAGATCGACCTTCTCCAGGCAGTGCTCCACGTGGCGGATGTCCGGCTCGGTGTTGGCCACGTTCTCGCCGAAGATCCACAAACCCTTGATGGTGCCCTTCTCGATGCCCTCGAACATGCCCGGGATCATCAGGCCCACCTGGTCGGGCAGCTTCTCCACCCCCCAGGCCTTCTGGAACTTCTCGCGCACGGCCGGGTCGGTGACCTTCTGGTAGCCGGGCAAGACGTTGGGCAGCGCGCCCATGTCGCAGGCGCCCTGCACGTTGTTCTGGCCGCGCAGGGGGTTGACCCCGCCGCACTCAAAGCCCACGTTGCCCAGGAGCATCTGAAGGTTGGCGGTGCTGAGCACGTTGTTGACGCCGCAGGTGTGCTCGGTGATGCCCAGGGTGTAGACCAGCATCGCCGGCTTGACTCGGGCCAGGCGGCGGGCGGTGGCGATGAGCATCTCCGGACTGATGCCGGCGATCGCGGCCGCCCGCTCCGGGGGATACTCGGCCACCTTGGCCTTTAGGGCCGCGAAGCCGGTGGTGCAATTGTCGATGTAGGCCTGGTCCTGGAGGCCTTCCTTGATGATGACGTGCATCAGGCCGTTGATGAAGGCCACGTCCGAGCCGACCTTGATCGGCACGTAGAGATGGGCATGCTCTGCGATGCCATTGAATCGCGGGTCGCAGACGATCAGTTCAGCCCCTTTCAGCACCGCCCGCTTGATATAGGCCCCGGCCACCGGGTGGGCCTCGGTGGTGTTGGAGCCGATGACGAAGATCAGCTTGGCCTTCTCGAAGTCGGCGAAGGAGTTGGTCATCGCGCCCGAACCGAATGCCATGGCCAGGCCGGCCACGGTGGGGGCGTGGCAGGTGCGGGCGCAGTGGTCGATGTTGTTGGTGCCGATCACCGCCCGGAAGAGCTTCTGCATGTTGTAGGAGTCTTCGTTGATGCTGCGCGCGCAGGAGATGCCGGCGATGGCGTCCGCGCCGTGCTTGGCCTTGATCTCCCTGAGCTTATCGGCCACGAAGTCCAGGGCCTCGTCCCAGGAGACCGGCACCTGCTGGCCGTCTTTTTTCAGCAGCGGCATGGTCAGGCGCTCGGGGGAGTGGATGAAGTCGTAGCCGAAGCGGCCCTTGACGCAGAGCATGCCCAGGTTGGGTTTCCCGTCCTCCACCGCCGTGACCTTGACGATTTTGCCGTCCTTGACGTGCAGCCACTGCTGGCAGCCGACGCCGCAGTAGGGACAGGTGGTGCGCACCTTCTTCATCTCGTAGGAACGGCCCAGGCCCCGGGCCTTTTTCTCGGTCAGCGCGCCCACCGGGCAGACCTGGACGCACTGGCCGCAGAAGACGCAGTCGCTCTGGTCATAGGGCCGGTCGCCGGCGGTGACGATCTTGCTGGCCGCGCCGCGATAGCCGTAGCCGATGGCCCGGTTGACCTGCTGCTCGTTGCAGGCCTGCACGCAGCGGCCGCAGAGGATGCAGCGGGAGAAGTCACGCACGATCAGCGGGTTGCTGTCCTCGACCTGGTAGTCGTTGGTGCGGCCCTCGAACCGGATGTCATGGATGCCGTACTCGTAGGCCAGGGCCTGGAGCTTGCAGTCGCCGTTCTTCTCGCAGGTCAGGCAGTTGTGGTTGCCCGCCGCCAGCAGGAGCTCGATGTTCAGGCGACGGCTCCGGTGGACCTCGGCGCTGTCGGTGGCCACCTCCATGTTCGGCGCGGCCGGCATGGCGCAGGAAGCCACCAGGGTGCGCGCGCCCTTGACTTCCACCAGGCAGACCCGGCAGGCCCCGGTGGCGGTGCAGCCCTTGAGATAGCACAGGGTGGGGATATTCACGCCGTTGGACCGGGCCACCTCCAGGATGGTCTGACCAAGGGTGAAGGGGACCGGGACGCCGTTGATGATAATGGTGGGCTGGGTGTCGTCCATGGTTTGGTTTCCTTTTGACCTGGGCATGGCCGGTTGTGCGGCGACGCGACGGCGATCCGCCTCCGCCGCCAAGAGCGGCTCCACCCGGTCGGTCAGGCTGGGGGCAGTGTTTGTGCGAGGGGAAAGTTCGAGGCTAACCAGCGGCGCGGGCTTTCCCGTCTACCTAACCCGGGTAGATTCCTGGGGTGGCGTTCAGGTGAAGCCAAAAAACAGTGACATGGGCAGCCGCCTTGGCATGGGGACGCGAATGGTTTCAAATTATTGAACTATCGCGCCAGGCAGTCAAATAGAATATCCCGATTCTATCGAGGCCTTTCGCTCGGTTGGCATAATAGCAGGGCCGCGACTGACACTTTTCGATATGGGGTTTTGAGCCTGGCCGTCCCCTTGGCGACGGCGGCGGGTGGGGTGGCGGCGGCGCCGATGGGCCCAGACATCCCTAACCCCCAACTTTTCCACCAGGGCGCGGCCTTTCTCCGAGATGGCCGGGATGAAGCCCTGGCGCTCGAATAAAGTGCATAAGCCGCAAGCCCATCCTCAAGAACCGGGTTGCCGGGGAGACCGAGCAAGCTGCGGTGGAGGTGGCGCTGGCCCGGCCGGCCTGGGGCCAGGTTCGGGCGGCCAATGAATTGGCCAAACGTGGCATCTATAAGCTAGCCGCAACCACCATCAACGTTCCCCGCTCCGGATCGAAGCGTCCGCCGCAGAAACCGGCGTGCAGCTCCACCCGGCTCCAACCCACGAACCAGCGCCGCAGGTCCTCGATCTCCCACAACCGCACCCGCGTGCGCAGGCCGCCCAGGTCTTCGATGCACAGCTCCTCCAACCCCGACCCCACCCGGCGGCAGAGGATGCCCGGCGCGAAGCGCCGCCAGCGGCCGGGCGGGACGTCGGGCGGGTAGGAGCGCGGGTGGGGGGCCTCGATGACCAGCCAGCCGCCGGGGCGGAGCGCGCGGCGGCAGTCGGCCACCAGCCCGGCCATGGCGGCTGGGTCGCAGATGTGGATCAGGCTGGAGTGCAGGCTGACGATGGCGGAGAAGCTGGCCGCAGCGAAGGGCAGTCCGTGGGCCGCGTCGGCCCGAATCAGTGGCGCGGCCGGGCAGGCGGCTCGGGCCAGGGCCAGCATGGCCGGCGAGCAATCCAGGCCCAGCACCGGGGCGAAGCCGGCCCGCGCCAGGGGGGCCAGCATGCGCCCGGACCCGCAACCCAGGTCCAGGAGCGGCCCCGGCGGGCAGTGGGCCGCCAGCCAGGCGGCCTGGCGGCGGGTGACGTCGGGGCCGAAGGCGTATTCGCGGTCGTAGAAGGGGGCCACGCGGTCGTAAAAGGCGGCGGCGTCCCTTAACAGGAGGCCGCCGCCGTTTTCGGGTCCGTTCATGGCTGGTTCAGATGGCCGGCCTTTGGAGGTGGTGGTCGCTGGCCTCTTGATAGGCGTGGCCCACGGCCAGGAGCGTCTCCTCGGCGAAATGCGGCCCCAGGATCTGCAATCCGATGGGGCGGCCGTTTTGGCTGAACCCGCAGGGCACGCTCATGCCGGGGATGCCTGCCAGGTTGCAGGACAGGGTGAAGATGTCGCTCAGGTACATCTGCAAGGGGTCGTCCACCTTCTGGCCCAGGTCGAAGGCCGGGGTGGGGGCCACCGGGCTGACGATTGCGTCGCACTGGCCGAAGGCCTGGTCGAAATCGCGGCGCAAGAGGGTGCGCACCTGGCCGGCCTTGCCGTAATAGGCGTCGTAGTAGCCGGCGCTCAGCGCGTAGGTGCCCAGCATCACGCGCCGGATCACCTCCGGCCCGAAACCGGCCGAGCGGGTGTCCAGGTACATGTCCATGAGGTCGGCGCGTTCGCCGCGCACGGAAAGGCCGTATTTCACGCCGTCGAAGCGGGCCAGGTTGCTGGAGCACTCGGCCGGGGCGATGATGTAGTAGACCGCCAGGCCGTATTCGCTGTGGGGCAGGCTGACTTCCACCAGCTCCGCGCCCAGGCCCTCCAGCGTCCTGATGGCGGCCTTGACCGCCGCCTCCACCTCCGGATCCAGGCCGGCGGCGAAATACTCCCTGGGCAGGCCCAGCCTGAGGCCCTTGACCCCCCGGCTCAGCGCGGCGCGGTAGTCGGGCGTCGGGGCGGGGCTGCTGGTGCTGTCGGCCGGGTCGTGGCCGGCGATGACCCCCAGAACCTCGGCCATGTCGGCCACCGTGCGGGTGAAGGGGCCGGCCTGGTCCAGGGAGCTGGCGAAGGCGATCAGGCCCAGGCGGCTCACCCGGCCGTAGGTGGGTTTCATGCCCACCACGCCGCAGTGGCTGGCCGGCTGGCGGATGGAGCCGCCGGTGTCGGTGCCCACCGAATAAAAGCAGCTTCCCGCCGCCACGCTGGCCGCCGAGCCGCCGCTGCTGCCGCCGGGGATGGCCTTCAGGTCCCAGGGGTTGTGGCTGGGGCCGAAGGCGCTGTTTTCGGTGGACGAGCCCATGGCGAACTCGTCCATGTTGTGCTTGCCCAGCATGACCATGCCGGCGGCCTTGAGCCGGGCCACCAGGGTGGCGTCGTAGGGGGGCGTGAAGTTTTCCAGGATGCGGCTGCCGCAGGTGGTGCGCACGCCCTGGGTGCAGATCACGTCCTTGATGCCGGCCGGGATGCCGGTCAAGGGTCCGGCCTCCCCGGCGGCGATGGTCCGGTCGGCGGCCTCGGCCTGGGCCAGCGCCAGCTCCGGAGTCAGGGTCAGATAGCAGTGCAGGCTGGGCTCGCTGGCCTCTATGCGCGCCAAGAGGGCCTGGGCCAGCTCCACGGCGGAGATTTGGCGTCGGTCCAGCAGGTCGCGGGCCTGGGCGATGGTCAGTTCATGGAGTTGCATGGCGTCTCGCTATATCACCCGTGGCACCACGAAGCTTTGGCCGTCGCTCGCGGGCGCGTTGGCCAGGGCGCGTTCGCGCTCCAGGGAGGGGCGCACGACGTCCGCGCGGAAGGCCTCGTTCAGTTCCAGGGCGTGGTTGGTGGAGGGCACTCCCGTGGTGTCCAGCTCCCGCAGCTTGTCCATGTAGGTGAGGATGTCGTTGAGCTGTCCGGTCAGCTTGGCGGCCTGGTCGGGCATGAGCCGCAGCCGGGCCAGCTTGGCCACGTGGGCCACTTCTTCGGGCGTGATCTTCATGACGGACTCCTTGGCCGTTACAACCGCCTGGCCTAGCTAGGTATCACAGGCCCGGCCGGCGCGCAACCTCTCCCGGCGGAGCTGTCGTCCCGGCGCGCGGTGATAGCTCCTGGGCGGCTTGGAACAAGAGGCCGACCATGACCAGGTACGGACCCAGGTAATAGCGCAGCAGCAGGGAGGGGTGGACCAGGAAGTGCAGCAGGAAGGCTGCGTCCAGCACCAGCAGCAGGGCCAGCGGGCGGGGCAGGGGGCCGCGGCCGCCCAGGGCGGAGAGCAGCACCAGTTGGGCCAGGATGAGCGAGAACATGCGCGAGCCCACGCCCAGGGAGAGCATCTCGTCGCGCATCACCCGCAGGTATTCGGCCGGGCCGGGAACGAAATCGCTCTGAGCGGGATAGGCCAGGAACTCCAGGAAGGAATGGCGGAAGAAGACGCCCCAGGAGTAGTGCCCCAGGAGGTTGGTCAGGGCCAGGTGCAGGCCCAGGGACAGGAGCAGGTAGGCGGCTTCCAAAGCGCCGGGCCGGCGGCGGTCGACCAGGCAGCGGCCCAGCATCAGCGCCCAGCCGAAGGCGGCATAGTCGGGCCGGGCGGCCTGGGCCAGCAGCAGGCCCAGCGGCCAGGCCCAGGCCCAGCGCCGGCCCAGCCACCAGGCAAGCACGAAGAAGGCCGCCGCCAGGGTGTCCGGGGTGGAGGCCCCGGCCAGGCTGTAGAGGTTGGTGAAAAACAGGCCCAGCAGAGCGGCGGCCATGAGCCGCCACCCGGCCAGGAACCCGGCCAGCCAGAACCACAGCGCCAGGGCGGCGGCCAGGAAGGCCAGGGCCGAGGTGATGACCGTGCTGGCCATGAGCCCGGCCCCCAGCCGGTGCAGGCTCCAGTTGGCCAGGTTGTAGACCAGCTTGAAGCGGTAGAAGCCCAATTGCTGGCGCAGAGCCTCCGGATCGGCGGCCACCTTGCGGCGATAGTCCATCTGGTCCTTTTCGCCGGTGAGCACGTCGTGGCGGGGGCTGGCCTGGATGTCGCCATAGACCCGCTGGTGGATGGCGGCCGGGTCCAGGCCATCGCGCTCCAGCACCAGGGCCATGTAGGCCACCAGGTCCCAGTTGTGGGCCGGCCGCTCCAGGCCGCGCCAGCCCAGCCAGAGGCACAGGCCCAGGTATAGAACCAGGAGCAGCCAGGCGCCTGGCCGGGCGGGCCGGGCGGGGGCCGGGTTGGCGCTGGCGGGGTCCAAGCGGCCGCGGCCTCAGTCCAGGGGCGGCAGGGGCGGCAGGGGCCAGTAGCGGGCCATGACCTCCCGCGCCCGCAGCACCACCTCCGGCACAGGGCAGCCCTCGGCCGCGGCCAGGGCCTGGCGGGCCTCGGCGGACCCGCCGGCCAGTACATCCAGCACCGCCAGGATGGAGCGGGCCTGGGCGGCGGGGTTGTAGCCGCCCTCCAGGGCCATGACCACCCGGCCGGGGCAGAACTCGGCCGCCAGGTCGGCCAGGACCTGGGCCATGCCGGCGTAGCCGGCCTCGGTCAGGGCCATGCCGCCCAGGGGGTCGTCCTGGTGGGCGTCGAAACCGGCCGAGACCAGGATGAACTGGGGCCGGAAGCAGCGCGCCACCGGGGCCAGCAGGTGGCGGAACACGGCCAGGTAGTCGCGGTCGCCCTTGCCGTAGAGCATGGGCGCGTTGAGGTTGAAGCCCGCGCCGGCCCCGGAGCCCACCGCCTGGACCGGGCCGGTGCCGGGGTAGAAGGGCGACTGGTGGACCGAGAAATAGAACACCGACTGGTCGCGGAAAAAGGCGTCCTCGGTGCCGTTGCCGTGGTGCACGTCCCAATCCACGATCAGCACCCGCTCCAGTCCGCGGTTCTGCACCAGGTGCCGGGCGGCGATGGCGATGTTGTTGAACAGGCAGAAGCCCATGGCCCGCTCCGGGGTGGCGTGGTGGCCGGGCGGGCGCACCAGGGCCAGGCCGTGGTCCACGTCCCCGGCCAGGGCCGCGTCGCAAAGATCGATGAGCGAGCCGGCCGCCTTTAGCGCCACCTGGTAGGACTGGGGCGAGGTGCCGGTGTCCGGGTCCAGGCTGGCGTGGCGGCCCTGGGTGCCGGCGATGCGCTGGACGTGGCGCTCGGTGTGGACCAGGGTCAGTTCGGCCGGGGTGGCCGGGCGCAGGGGCAGGCTGACGGCGGCGGCGCGCCCCGGCCAGGCGGCCAGGGCCTGCTCCAAAACCTCCAGCCGGCGGGGGGATTCGCAGTGGTAGCTGCCGGGATCATGCTCCTGGAAGACGGGGTCGTGCACCAGTCCGACGGGCATGCGCCTTCCTCCCGGCCGGTCGCCAATCAGGGCTGTTTTTCCACCGGCGGCGGCTGGAGCTTGCCATCGCGGGACGGGAACAGGAGCACCCGGCCGTCGTACATGACGCCGCTCAGGTCCTTGGGGTCCACCTGGGCCAGTTGGTCGAAGATTTCGCTCAGGTTGAAGACCACCACCTTCTCGCCCGGCTCCAAGAGGTCCAGGTCGCGGGTCATGTGGCCGGTCTTTAGGTTGTAGACCCCCACCATGTGCTCGGCGAACTTGAGGATCTTGCCCACGCCCGAACTAAGGCCCCCGGTGATGGGCTGGTCGGCGTGGGGCGGCAGCTCGTAGCCCCGGCTGGCCAGGTATTCGCCAAGCAGCGCGTAGTGGATCTTCCACAGGTTGTCGCCGGGGCGCACCGCGTGCACGCCCCAGGCCGTGATCTTGCCGCCCTTGAGCGGACGCTCCAGCACGTCGCCGCGCTGCTCCACCACCAAGCGGCGCTCCAGCTCCTGCACCGGCACCTGCTTGTCGCCCAGGCGGATGCTCTCGTCGCTGCGCACCACGGCGTCCACCGACTTGTCCAGGCCATAGGGCTGCTTGCGCTCGGCCTGCTCCTTGGCTCCGGGGGCGTAGACCGGCTGGCCGGGCTCGGCCGGGGTCACGTCCACCACCGGGCCTTGTTCGCTGGGGCTGGGCGGCGGTATGGCCGGGGCCGGGGAGTCCTTGGCGGCCTGGTCGGCGGCCGGCGGGCCGGCCTGGTCGGGCGGACCGGCCTCATCAAGGCTGGAGCCCCAGATCAGCACCCCGGCCAGGGCCGCGGCCAAGAGGGCCAGCAGCGCCAGCCAGGGCCAGCGCGAGGGGCCTTTGGCCTTGGGGGGCTTGGGCGCTTCCGGCAAGGGGGCGGGAAGCTGCTGGTTGTCCATGACTCGACCTCCCGGGCGGGTGGGATGGCGAAAGGCAGGCGGGCGTCGGCCCCAGGCCGACGCCCGGCACCCGCACCGGTCTATTCTACTACAAATGCCGCCAGCATACCTCGATATGCGCGGCGTCGGGCTTGGGCGTGGCCAGGCTGACCAACAGCGCCAGGGCCAGGGCCGCCGGCATGGCCACCAGGTTGGGATCGGTGTATTGCAGCCACGCCATCAGGGAGCCATCGGCCGCGCCGGCGGCCAGGCTGTCCACCCCGAACACGGAGCGGCACAGGCCCAGGGCGGCGGATTCCTTGATGTGGACGAAGGCGGTGAGGAAGAAGCTCAGCGCCGCGCCGCCCAGCATGGAGGCCACCGCCCCGGCCTTGGTCATGCCCTTCCAGTACAGGCCCAGGAAATAGGCCGGCAGGAAGACCGCGGCGCAGAGCCCGAAAAAGAACGCCGTGGCGCGGGCGATGACCGAGGCCGGCAGCACCAGGCCCCAGATCATGGTGACCAGGATGGTGACGCCCACGCCCAGCCGGGTGACCGCCACCTCGCCCTGGCCGGCGCTGCCCAGGCCGCGCTCGTAGAAATCGCGCCCCAGGCTGGCGCCGCCCACGTGGAAATGGCTGCCCAGGGTGGAGACCGCCGCCGCCATCATGGCCAGCAGAAAGAGCACCCCGAACCAGCCCGGCAGGATGTTGGTGACGAACAGCGGGATGATGCGGTCGATGTTGCCCTCGGCCAGGGTGTAGGCCACCTGGCCGGTTTGTTGGACGAAAAACACGTTGCTCAGCGCGCCCACCACGAAGGCCACGCCGGTCATGCACAGGGTGAATATCCCGCCCAGCAGCACCGCCCGGTTCAGGCTGCGGTCGCTGTCCTGGGACATGTAGCGCACCACCAGTTGGGGCTGGGCCAGCACGCCGATGCCCACCGCGTAGACGAAGGTGGTGTAGACCATCAGCCACAGGGGCGAGCCGTAGACCAGGCCCTGGGTCCAGCCCAGCATGCCCTGGGCCTTGAGATCGGCCGGCACCTGGGCGGCCAGCCCACCCAGGGCCTGGTGGGCGGCGGTGAAGCCGCCCAACTTGACATAGGTGAAGATGAATAGCCCCAGCATCATCAGGAAGACCAGGGCGCTCTGGAAGGCGTCGGTGTAGAGCACCGACTTGAGCCCGCCGGCGATGACGTAGGCGGCCATGAGAGCCATGAAGAAGAAGATGGCCCAGGAGTAGTCCAGGCCCAGGTTGACTTCCATGAAGCGGGCCACGCCGATGAGCACCGCGGCCGAGTAGATGGGCAGGAACAGGAAGATGAGCAGGCCGGAGAAGCCCTGCACGAAGCGCGACTGGTAGCGCCGGCCCAAAAGCTCCGGGAAGGTGTGGGCGTCCAGGGCCACGCCCATGCGGCGGGTGCGCTTGCCGAACACGGTCATGGCGATGAAGATGCCCACGAAGATGTTGAGCACCGTGAGCCAGAGCAGGGGGAAGCCGAAGGCCCCGGCCGCGCCGCCGAAGCCGATGATGGCCGCGGTGCTGATGAAGGTGGCGCCATAGCTCAGGGCCATGAGCAAGGGGTTGGCCTGGCGGCCCGCCAACAGGTAGTCGCCGGCCTCGCGGTCCCGGCGCCAGCCCTTGTAGCCCAGCCAGAGCACCACGCAGATGAAGACGATGGCCAGGACGATCTTGACAGCCATGCTCACTCCTTGGCGGTCGGGGGTTTGCGGGGCCGGTGCCGGGGCTTATTCCTTGTCCGGGGCCCAGCGCGAAAGATCGCGCAGCTCCTCGGTCAGCGCGCCGGCGTCGTTCCATTTGGCGATGCCGTAGACCACGCACAACAGCGCGGCCAGGATGCACAGCAGATAGGCCCAAGCCAGTTCGGATGAGGCGATGCCCAACATGCCGGACCTCCGGTCGAGGCGCCCTGCGCCTCGTGGTTCAGTGTTTGCGCGGCGGGGTGGGTAAGGCGGCGACGGCCTCCAGAACCCGTTCCCGCCGGCCATCGGCGCGCAGCGCGCCCGCCGGGGCATCCGGGCAAGTGGATGCCGAGCCCAAAACACGAAGACCGCAAGGGACCACGAGCCCTTGGGCGGATGCTCAAGCATTGCGTACACTATACGAAGCCTTGGCCAAAAGTGTCAAGCCGCTTGCCCAGGTCGGCATTGGCCTGCCCAAACTTGAACTGAAACCGGTTCGGGGTTACATTGTAGCTGCCGGGCCCCCGCCGGCCCGCCCAACCCCAGAGCCAGGAGTCCTCCATGTCCCCGCACTTCGACAAGTTCAAAGGCACCGACAAGTACATCGTCTCCCCCGCCCTGCGCGACGTGGTCAACGTGGCCATCAGCCTGGCCCGGCCGCTTTTGGTCAAGGGCGAGCCCGGCACCGGCAAGACGCTCCTGGCCCACAACATCGCCCGCGGCCTGGGCAAGGAGCTTTTGATCTGGAACGTGAAATCCACCACCAAGGCCAGGGACGGCCTGTACATCTATGACACCGTCCAGCGCCTGAACGACAGCCGCTTCGGCACCGGCGACGTCAGCGACATCAAGCGCTACATCCACCTGGGCCAGTTGGGCCGGGCCTTCGCCGCCCCGGAGCAGGTGGTGCTTCTTATCGACGAGGTGGACAAGGCCGACCTGGAGTTTCCCAACGACCTCTTGAACGAGCTCGACGAGATGAGCTTCTACATCCCGGAGACGGACGAGACCGTCGAGGCCCGCGTGCGGCCCATCGTGGTCATCACCTCCAACTCCGAAAAAGAGCTGCCCGACGCCTTCCTGCGCCGCTGCGTGTTCCACTACATCGACTTCCCCGACCAGACGCTCATGACCGACATCGTGCACGTGCACTTCCCCAACCTGGAGAAGCGCCTGCTCAAGGAAGTCCTGACCCGCTTCTACTGGCTGCGCGAGATCGAGGGCTTCCGCAAGAAGCCCTCCACCAGCGAGCTGTTGGACTGGATCGCGGCCTTGATGGCCGGCGGCGTCGCGCCGGAAAAGGTGGCCAAGGAGCTGCCCTTTGCCGGCGCGCTGATCAAGAAGGAGCAGGACATGGACCTGTTGCAGGCCGCCATGGAGCGCCAGGGCAAGGGCGGCATGGGGCTCCGGAGCCGGTTCTAGGACGGCATTCCTTCGGGGTCGGCGGTGGCGTGAATGCACAAGTGGAGCAGATCACAGCAGATCTAACCATGGCGTCATCGCGAGGAGCGCTAGCGACGTGGCGATCTTCCATTGTCCTTCTCTACCAAAGACAACGGCAACGGAGGATTGCTTCGCTATGCTCGCAATGACAGCTATTGCTAGATATTACAACAAGTTTCGATGCCAAGCCCCAATGTCGGGCAGTTCGGTTCGGCAATGAAGGCAACGTTTGTCATGGGTAAGGCCTAGTCAGGCGGGACGCATGTTCCTCGACTTTTTCTACACCCTGCGCCAGCTCAAGGTGCCGGTTTCGGTCACCGAGTGGATGACGCTGATGGAGGCCCTGAGCAAGGGCCACGCCCAGTCCAGCCTGACCAGCTTCTACTACCTGGCCCGGGCCATCCTCATCAAGTCCGAGACCTTCTACGACCAGTACGACCAGGCCTTCGGGCACGTTTTCAAGAACGCCGAGCTGCCGGCCGACATCCGCGACGAGATCATGCAGTGGCTGGAAGACCCCCTGAACCAGCTCCAACTGCCGCCGGAGGAGCTGGAGAAGCTCAAGCGCTGGGACCTGGACGAGCTGCGCAAGGAGCTGGAAAAGCGCCTGGCCGAGCAGACCGAGCGCCATGACGGCGGCGGCAAGTGGATCGGCACCGGCGGCACCAGCCCCTTCGGCCATTCAGGCGCCCACCCCGCGGGCGTGCGCATCGGCGGCATGGGCGGCGGCGGCCACGCCATCCAGATCGCGTCGAAGCGCCTGTTTCGCAACTACCGCACCGACGTCACCCTGGACGTGCGCCAGGTCAAGGTGGCGCTCAAGAAGCTCCGGCAGTTCGCCAAGGAAGGCCCGGAGGACGAGCTGGACATCGAGGCCACCATCGACAAGACCTGCCGCGAGGCCGGCGAGATCGAGCTGGTCTTCGCCCGCGCCCGCAAGAACAACGTCAAGGTGCTGTTGATGATGGACTCCGGCGGGTCCATGACCCCCTATGCCCGCCTGGTGGACCGGCTGTTCTCGGCCGCGCACCAGATGAGCCATTTCCGCGATTTCAAGGCCTACTACTTCCACAACTGTGTGTACCAAGACATCTACAAGGACATCTACACCAGCGAGGCCGAGCCCACGGCCAGCCTGCTCAAGAACCTCGACGGCGACTACAAGGTGATCCTGGTGGGCGACGCCTACATGGCTCCCAGCGAATTGTTCAGCGTGGGCGGGGCTATAGACTATTTCTACCACAACGAGACGCCGGGCCTGGAGTGGCTGCGGCGCATCAAGGACCACTTCCGCTACTGTGTCTGGCTCAACCCGCTGCCGGAAAGGGCCTGGATCCACCCCACCATCCGCACCATCAGCCAGACCTTCCCCATGTTCCCGCTGACCCTGGACGGCCTGGAGGACGCGGTAAGGGCGTTGATGGTGAGGCACTAGATTTAGGAGAGCGCTGAAGGATATTGGGCCGGATTTGGTCGCGGTTTTGTTTCGTAGGGGCGGTCACCTGCCAATCGTTTCGGATCACGACATCCAGAAAAAAGCCTGTCATTGCGAGGAGCAACCCGGCAGGGTTGCGACGCGGCAATCTTCCGTTTCCGTATTTCAAGAAAGAGGCAATGGAAGATTGCTTCGCTGCGCTTGCAATGACGGCTATTGCTGATTATTCATGTAGTTTCGTAGCAACCGTGTTCATGTTCAAGCGGCTAAGGTGAGTGGTTGCCAAGTTTTTTTGTTTTTGACCATGGCGTTGAGGGTGACGATCATCTTTCTCATGACGGCGGTCAGCGCCACTTTGTAAGGT
>JBMORH010000008.1:0-14979 GCA_049322275.1 Thermodesulfobacteriota bacterium | reverse complement strand
TACAAAGTGGCGCTGACCGCCGTCATGAGAAAGATGATCGTCACCCTCAACGCCATGGTCAAAAACAAAAAAACTTGGCAACCACTCACCTTAGCCGCTTGAACATGAACACGGTTGCTACGAAGAATGGGCCACGTATTCTTGGCTTTCATAGGGGCGGGGTTTATCCTCGCCCGCTCATTTCTGATCAAATAAAAACAATAGCCGTCATTGCGAGGAGCAACCCGCAAGGGTTGTGACGCTGCAATCCTCCATTGTCATCTTCAGGAAAAGAGACAACGGAAGATTGCTTCGCTGCGCTCGCAATGACGGTTATTTTCGCTATTGGCCGGGGGTCAACCCCGCTCTTTTTTATTGGGCTACCACGGAAGCGGGCCAGGATGGTGCAGGGCGCGGTCTTGCCCGACCCGCTATGGGAGCCCAGGCCCTGGGCCACGACCCGGCGCTAATCCCCCCAGAGAGCGGCGTGGGCCTCGGCCAGGATGGGCAGGCTGAGCCCCAGCCCGGTGGCGGCGCGATGGGCTAGGTCCAGCTCCTGATAGGCCCGCACCCGGCTGCCTTCGTCCTTGCCCTGCTCGTAGAGCCTGGCCGCCTGGGCCGGCAGGTCCTTGGCCCGTCTGGCCTCCTTGCCCAGGCGCTTGCCGAACTCCAGCACCGGACCGGAAAGCCCGGCGGCGGTGAAGCTGACGGTCCAGGCCGGGCTCAGCGCGCTGAAGGTCTCCGGCCGGCCGCCCAGGGCCAGAGCCAGGGCCTGGGCCTCGGTCCCGGCCTTGACCATGTAGCGCCCCACCGCGGCCGCGCCCCTGATCTGGCCCATGCGCAGCAGGTAGCCGCCCCAGAGGGCGTAGACCTGGGCCATGATGGCCGCCACCTGGGCGCCGGCCGGGTCCGGGCAGGTGGAGACCTCCACCGCCTGCCAGGCGAAAAGGTCGGCCAGGGCGGCGAGCCCCGGTTCGGGGCCGGCCAGCACGCCCAGGGCCGGTTGCAGGCGGATCAGGTCCTCGTCGCTCACCGGTCCGCAGTAGGCATAGACCTCCACGTCGCGGCGGCCCAGGCGGGCGGCGGCCTCGGCCGCCACCGACCAGGTGGGCGCGCGGCGGGCGGGCTCGAAGGCCGTGGTGGCCACCACCACCCGGATGGGCTGCTCGGCCTCCTTGAGCAGGGTGTCCACCACCGCCGCGAAGCTTTCCGGCGGGGTGGCCAGGATGACCTCGCTGGCTTTCTTAAAGGCGCTGACGGCGTCGTTGGTCACGAAGACGTTCTTGGGCAGGCGCTCGTTTTCGAACTTACCGGGCAGGCTGCGGTTCAGCCCCAGCTCGGCGGCCACCTCCGGGCGGGGGTCGTAGAGGGTGAGGCTGTGGTTCTGGTAGCGCCGCTCCTCCAGGATGCGCGCGCCCACCAGGTGGGCCAGGGCGCAGCCCCAGTCGCCGCCGCCCACCACCACGATGTTCTCCTTGGCCTGGGGCGAATACAGGCGGCGGTCGCCGTGGGTGGCGTAGAAGGCCAGGCCGCGCGGATTCATCACCCTGGGCAGGCCGGTCTCGTCCCGGCCGCGTCCGGCCAGCACCCGCCGCCGGCGCAGGGTGGCCAGGCCGTCGGCCAGCACCGCCGCGGCCGGCCGGGCGGTCACCAGATCCTCCAGGTCGGGCTCCGCCCCGAAGGCGCTTTGGTGGTAATCGCGCACCCGACCGATCTCGCGCTCCAGGGCCTGGACCAGATCGATCCGGGCGGGCTTGGCCGCTCCGGCCGTGGCCGCGGCCGGCTCGGCCTCGCGCCCCCGGCGCTGGCGCCAGATGGCCCCGGCCACCAGTTGGCTGGCCATGATCTTCTTGGCCTGGGCGATGTCCTTGATGGCGGTGAGCGCCACGAACTCGTCGAAGGCCAGGCCGCCCACGTCGCGGGCGTGCATTTCCTTGAGCTCGCCCAGGGTCCGCGGCCGGGTAAGGGTGCAGTAGGCCCGGCCGTAGAGGCCCTTGGCCGCCCGCCACAGCCCGCTCTTGGGGTGCAGGGCCAGATGGGCCAGGGTGCGCCAAAGGCCCAGGCCGTTGACCCAGCACCGGGGGCCGCCCCGCGCGGCCAGGGAGAGGTCCTCCGGCACGGCGGCGTAGCTGATGGCCACCGGCTGCACCACCACCTCGCCTTCAACGTCGATGGCCCCGCGCAGGGTGACCAGTCGGCGGGGATAGCGCAGGCTGCCGTCGCGGGAGCGCGCCCCGCCGTGCCAGGCCTCCAGGAAGATGCCCTGCTGCCCGCCGCAGTCGCTGAGCGCCCGGCAATAGTTGTAGAGCGTGGCCAGGTAGGCCTTGCCCGCCCCCCGGCGCTGCACGGTGTAGGAGCCGCAGATGAGCACCTTGGCCAGGCTCTTGATGGCCATCATGTTGGTGCCGGCGGCGAAGATGGGCAGGCCCAGGCCGTTGTAGTTGAAGACCACATCGGCGATGAACTCGTCCACGTGGGAGGAGTGGTTGACCAGATAGACCACCCCCCGGCCCTGGGCGCGGTGGGCCTTGAGTTCGTCGATGTGGGCCAGCTCGCGCCGGCCGGGGGAGACGAAAGGGTCCCAGGGGTCGGCCTGGTCGAACAGGTGGGTCATCAACGTGCAGATGGCCGCGGCGGCGTGTCGGTGTATCTCCGGATCGTAGCGGGTGGAGATGTCGCCAGCGAAGCCCCGCACCTGGGCCGGGTCCACCTCCTCGCCCCGCTCGGCGAACTCGGCCAGGGTCAACTCCACCGCGCGGTCCAGGTAGCGCTCCTGCTCCGGGGCCTGGAGGGCGCCGGGGCGGCTGAAGTGGTCCAGCCAGGGGCGGCCGGGCTTGGATTCGGCGATGCGCCGCAAAAGGTCCACGAAGTCCACCCGCTCCAAGGCCGGGACCAGGTGGCGGCTAATGAGGCTGCCCTTTTTCTTGGCGCGGGCGGCGGGGCGGGCGGATCGGTCGTTCTCGCTGCGAGGCTGGGCCATGCTGCTTCCTTGGCCATGGGAGCTCATCGCCCGGATCGGGTTATGTCGCCCGGCCCGGACCTGTGAACAAGTTTTGGGCTAACTCTACGCGCCGGCCGCGGGCCACGCAAGACCCCGGCCACGACGGACGGACGACCCGGCCGGACCGCGGGGGGCGCCACGGTCCGGCCGGGTGAAGGGGCTTGGAGGCGGCTAGAAGCTCAGGCTGGCGGTCTTGAGCTCGTTGACCACTTCCTTGACTTCGGGATCCTGCCGGGCGATCTGTTCGGCCAGCTCCTTGTTGCGCTTGGCCGAAACCAGCCCGGTCAGCCTCACCTTGCCCGGAGCCAGCACCTCCACCGCGATGTCCTTGGGCACCACCGCGTTGACGCTCTTCTTGATCAGGCTCTCCACCCGCTTGGCGAAGGCCAGGTCCTTGAGCAGGGCCTTGCGCCGGGCCGCGTCGCTGCGCTGCTCCAGCTCCTTGAGGGCGGCGGCCACCACCCTGACGCCCTCCTGGGCGTTGAACTGGGCGGTGTTCAGTATCAGGTCGAAGTTTTCGAAACCATAGATGTCGCCAAGGTCCTTGCCGTAGATGGACTCCATCAGGGCCCGGCGCTCCCGGCCGTAGCGCACCACGTAGTCGCGGGCCTCGTTGGCGCTGGTGTTCAGGCGCTGGGACATGCGCTCCACCCGAAGCTCCAGGGGGGCCACCACCCGCACCCGCAGCACGCCGGGCACCGCCGACAGGGGCACCTGGGCGCCGCGGCCCACGATGACCACGTCGTCCTCGCTGGCCAGCTCGTAGTTGAGCGATGCGAAGCGGGCGTGGTAGGCGGGGTTGCTGAAGAACATGCGCTCCATGAAGCCCCGCGGCCGCACTTCCGACTCGTAGGCCGAGCAGGCCTGGCTGAACTCCAGGTCGCACTCCTTGACCAGGTTGTGGATGTAATCGCGGTCGGCCAGCTTGTAGCCCAGCTCCTTGGCCACGCCCTCGGCGATCTCGTCGCCCAGGCTGCCCACCTCTCTGGATACTGTTACGATGCCCATTTGCTCGCTCCCCATCGCGGGTTGTGCGGTTTTGGCCGCGGCGCCAGGGTGGGAAAGCCCTCAGCCGCGCACGCCGATGTGCTTGAACTTCACCCCAGGATTGAGTTGCTTGATGGCAATCAGCAGCCGGCTCAGGTCCTCGTCGCCCGCCCGGCTGAACAGATAGCCTTTTTCGCGCGCCAGGCGGAAACGAACGAAACCCAGCGGCAACAGCGGCCCCTCCACGATCGGTATCTGTTCGGCGGCCACCACCACCGTGCGGCGTTGGCTGAACAGGTGCAGGTTGCCCTCCGCGTCCAGGTGGGCGCGGTGGAAGACGCCCAGCGACCAATACCAGGTGTAGCCCACCACGAAGGCGATCATGCCCCATTGGCCGAGATTGGCCCAATCCGGGCTGAAGCCGCGAATCCCGAAAAGCACCGAGCAAGCCAGGGTCCAAGCGGCCAGCAGGCCGTAGAAGGCCCAGATCAGATAAGCGGGGGCCTGATAGGTCAGGCCGAGACGGCCGATCTTCTGCCCGGAAGGCATGTGGCTTTCGCTTGTCCTTGGTGCCGCGGGGGGGGGCGGGGGGTGTGGGGGGGGGGGCCCGGGCGCCCGGGGGGGGGGGGCCCCGCGCGGGGGTTAACGCCGGGGCTCGGTCAAATGGCCAGCAGTCTGCCGCAGGGCAGTCTGCGCGGGCCATGGATTCACCCCAAGCAAGCCTGACTTGCTTGGGGACCCCCAGGGATGGCCCGCCGAGAAGCGAGGCCCTTGCCGCAAGGCCGAGCTTTTCGCCAGGTTGGCCGGATTCACTCCGGCCAACCTGGGTGGAAAAAGGCCATGGATGGACTTTTTCAACATCCTGCCTAGTAGAACAGGCTGGGCAGCCAGAGGATGATCTGGGGCCAGATCATGCAGCAGATCAGACCCAGCACCTGCAGGCCCATGAAGGGCACGGCCGCCTTCCAGATGGTGAAGGTGTCGATCTCCGGCGGCGCCACGCCTTTGAGATAGAACAGCGCGTAGCCGAAGGGCGGCGACAGGAAGGAGACTTGCAGGTTGACCGCGAAGAGCACGCCGAACCAGATGGGGTCGAAGCCAAGCTGCCGGATGACGGTGCCGAAGATGGGCACGCACAGCATGATGATGCCCACCCAGTCGATGAAAAAGCCCAGGAAGATCAGGATGAGGTTGATGATGATGATGATGGTCCAGGGGCCCAGGCCCGATCCCAGCAGCATGTCCTCCACGAACTTGCCGCCGCCGGCCATCACGTAGATGCCCACGAAGATGTTGGCGCCGAACATGGTCCACATGACCATGGCCGTGGCCTTGATGGTGCTCTCGGTGGCCTGCACCGCCCCGCGCCAGGTGAGCCGGCGCTGGGCCGCGGCCAACAGCGCCGCGCCGGCCGCGCCCACGCCCGCCGCCTCGGTGGGGGCGGCGATGCCGGTGAAGATGGTGCCCAGCACCAGGAAGATGAGGACGCCGGGCCCGGAGAGGCGACCCAGGAGCTTGACCCGCCCGGCCAGCGGCATGCGCTCCTCGGCCGGCACCGCCGGCCCCAGGGCCGGGTTGATGTAGCAGCGGATGGAGACGTAGATCACATAGAAGCCGGCCAGCAGGAAGCCGGGCAGGAAGGCGCCGGCGTAGAGCCGGCCGATGGAGGAGTTGTCCACCATGCCGTAGACGATGAGCATGACGCTGGGCGGGATGAGGATGCCCAGCGTGCCGCCGGCCAGGATCGAGCCGGCCGCGATGAACTTGTCGTAGCCGCGCTTGAGCATCTGGGGGAAGGCGATGACGCCCATGGTCACCTCGCTGGCCCCGATGACGCCGCACATGGCGGCCATCAGGGTGCAGGCGGCGATGGTGGCGGTGGCCACGCCGCCCTTCAGCGCCCCCAGCCATTGATAGACGGTCTCGTAGATGTCCTCGATGACGCCGGAGCGTTCCAGGATGGAGGCCATCAGGATGAACAGGGGGATCGAGGCCAGCAGGTAGTTGGTCATCAGGCCGAAGATGCGGGTGGAGACCAGGTTCACCGCCGCCGGCCCCTGCAGCAGAGCGGTGAAGATGATGCCCACCGAGCCGCAGGCGAAGGCCACCGGCAGACCCAGGGCCAGGAGTCCCAGAAGGGACCCGAACATCAAGATGGTGATGACTTCGATGCTCATTTCGCCCACTCCTCGCCGGTGAAGGCCAGCTTCAGATCCCGGATGAGCCAGACGATGCCTTGCAAGAGCAGCATCATGGCTCCGAAGGGCATCATGAACTTGATGGGGTACAGGGGTGGCGCCCAGTCGGTCAGCGAGAGCTCGCCGGGCAGTTCAGCGCCCAGGAAGGTGCCGCCGCCCAGCATGGTCTGCGAGCTCCAGTAGAAGGTCCAGGTGGTGTAGAGGAGCACCCCGGCGAAAAGAAAGAAGAATACGCTGGAGATGCTGTCCAGGATCGCCTTGGTCCGCGGCGCGCACTGGGAATAGATAACGTCCACCCTGACATGCGCCCGATGGTAGTGAGCATAGCCACCGGCCAGCACGTAGGAGATGGCGAAGCAGTCGGTCATCAGCTCGTGGCCCCAGTTGGTGGGCATGCCGAAGACGTAGCGCGCCAACACCTCGAAGGTGATGACCACCACCGCGAGCATGATCACGCCCACGTTGACCTTGCCCAGGAAGATGTTGGTCTTTTCCACCACCGTCATGAATTTGTTTGCAACCATCTAACACCTCTCCCCCTGCCGATGCCGGTGGGTCCGCGTATGCTGCGCAGGAGAATTACCTTTGGCCCCAGGACGACCCATGGTTTGAAGGCGGGGGAGGACCCGGCCCTCCCCCGCCCGAAGCGCAGACTAGAATTCCAGTTTCTTGCCGCTGGTGTCCACCATGTCCGCGTCGGTGACGTAGCCCACCTTCACGGACTTCATGAACTCGAACTGGGACTTGAAGGCCTTCATGGCCAGGGGGTGCTTCTTGGCCCACTTCACCCACATCTCAGGGGCGAACTTGCGGAACTTGGCGATGTCCTCTTCCTTGAGGCGGATGACCTCGACGCCCTGCTTCTTTTGGAAGTTGTCGAAGGCGATGATGTCGGCCGCCTGGATGGCGGTGTACTGGTCGTAGGAGTGCTTGTAGACGGCGGCTTCGATCAACTGCTGGAAGTGCTTGGGGATCTTCTTCCAGGTGTTGACGTTGATGGACACGCTCATCAAGTCCACCGGCTGGTGGAGGCACGGGGTGCTGGGCGGTCCCATGATGATGTATTTGGCGATCTCGCCGAAGCCCAGGTTGTAGTTGATGGCCGCGCCCACGAAGTCGGCGCCGTCGATGACGCCCTTTTCCAGGGCCGGATACACCTCGCCGCCGGGCAGCAGCACGGTGGAGACGCCGGCGGCGCGGTAGATGTCGGCGATGATGCCGCCGGGATAGCGGATCTTCTTGCCCTTGAAGTCCTCGAAGGAGCGGATCGGCACCTTGGAGTGGATCAGGTTGTCGTCGTGCTGGATGGGTCCGATCCAGTGCATGTTGTGCTCGCCATAGGCCTGGCGGGCGATGTCGATGCCGCCCAGGGCGCGGTACCAGGTGTCCCACTGGTCCGGACGGTCCATGCCGAAGGGATAGGAAGACAGGAACGTGGCCACCGGTATCTTGCCGGGCCAGTAGACGTCGAAGCAGTGCATGGCGTCGAAGACGCCGGCCTTGACCGCGTCGAACATCTCGAAGGTGCCCACGATGGCGCCGGCCGGGAAGCCCTCGAAGACGACCTTGTTCTCGGTCATCTCCCCGACCATGGTGCAGAACTCCTTGAACTTGGTGAAGCCCAAGGTGCCGGCGTCCCACGCGGTCTGGATCTTCACCTTGACCGCCTCGGCCGCGCTGGCCCGCATGACCGCCGGGAAGCCGAGCCCCACCGCGGCTCCCGTCACGGCCGCGGCTTTCAGGAAGCTGCGGCGCGAGCTCTCGGTCTTCTGGGTGCTGCTGGTGGTTTCCTTATTGGCCCTCCCCTTCATGACATCCTCCTTGCTTTGTGGATGGGTAATGGATGAGGGGTTTACCCGCCTCCTGAAACCGCCTATAAACCTCTCCTTCTGTCGTGGGCTAGAGGCAAGACCGCGCACCAGATGTAGATCGAGATGAAAGGCTAGCCCGGAAAGCCGATGCCTAGTCGTCGGGGAAAGTCTTGTCGAACCCCTTGATGGCTCCGTAGATCAGGAAGCAGGCCATGGCCAGGACAATTCCGCCGCAGATGATCAAAGTCGCGTTGGGCCACAAAACGAACATGGCTCCCTCCCTGGGTTTGAAAATTGGTCTGACTATTAATAGAACATACCTTATTCTCTGGTCAAGCCTTTGTGCAGTAATTTCTCGCTTTGCGCCTGGGGCGGGACAGCCAGCAACTAGACCAGTAAATCCGAGATGTTGTCTCCTGTGCCCCTCTCCCGCCACCGCCCCGGCCCCCCGGCGCGCGCCCCTGGGCGCCGCGCTTTCGGCCAGGGCGGGCATTGTGCAATCCACGGAGTGGAACCGGCCTGGACGGCCGGGCGCGGCAAATAGTCATACCCCCGCCGCCTCCGCCCGACGTCGCTACTCGGTCACCGAGCGCTTCTTGGAGGCGATGGTGGCCGCCTTGTCCCGGCGGTCGTCCACCTTCAGGTCGATGACCACCCGCTGGGCCCCCTCGGCCACGTGGGCCGCGTGGACCTTCTTCACCAGCTCGAACAGGGCGTCCAGGTCGGGCACCTCCACCGTGGTGGCCATGCCGCCGACCTCATAGGTATAGCCCGACTGGGCCACCACCGACACGCCTTTTTTGACGAAACGGCTCAGGCTGGTGCCCTGGCCCAAGGGATAGACCGAAAACGACGCGATCATGGCGTTCTCCGCGTCCGCCCGCCGGGCATCGGCCCCGGCGGGCGGGATTGCTGGTCCTCAGGCCAGGGACTGCTTGACCAGTTGGGTCAGGTCCATGACGGTCAGATCCACCCCGGCGCGGCGGGCGCGGGTGGCGATGGTGCGCAGGCACTGCTGGCAGGCGCTGACCACGGCCTGGGCCCCGGTGGACTGGATTTCCTCGATCTTCATCTGGGCGATGGCCTGGGAGAGCTCCGGGTCCACCATCTCCACGTTGCCGCCGCCGCCGCAGCAGACGCTCAGGTTGCGGTTGTTGGGCAGCTCCACGAACTCCACGCCGGGGATGGCCGCGATGACCTGGCGGGGCTCGTCGTAGACCCCGGAGTTGCGCCCCAGGTCGCAGGGGTCGTGGTAGGTCACCTTCAGGTTCACCGGCTTCAGGTCGAGCTTGCCCTCCTTGACCAGCCGGGCCATGAGCTGGCTGGCGTGCAGGAGCTCGATGCCCTCGGCGTTGTAGAAATGCTTCCAGGTGTGATAGCAGGAGGGGCAGGCGAAGACCACGGTCTTGGCCCCGGTGGCCCGCACCTTTTCCAGGTTGTGGGCCTTCATCTCCTCCAGCTTGCCGGGCTCGCCGGCGCCGATGAGCGGGAAGCCGCAGCACCACTCCTCGCCGCCCAGCACGGTGAAGTCCAGGCCGGCCTTGTACATGATCTCGGCGAAGCCGGCGGGGATCTTCTGGGCCAGGGGGAAGAAGCTGGCCACGCAGCCCACGAAATAGGCCACCTCGGCGGTGTCCTTGTCCAGGTATTCCTCCGGGACGTCCTTCAAAAGCTCCTTCCAGTCGCCGCGCTCCTCGTTGTCGTCCTCGGTGATGTTGTGATACTCGTTCAGGCTCTCCACCAGCTTGTGCATGATCGCCGGCTGCAGGCCCTCCTCCACCATGAGCGCGCGGTCGTCCATCACCGCGCCCTTGGTCTTGACCGCCGGGAAGCAGGCGGCCGTGCAGGCCCCGCAGCCCAGGCAGGTGAAGACCGAGTTGGCCATGACCTCGCTGGGCTCCAGGCGGCCCTCGATCAGCGCGCGGGTGATGGCGTTGCGGCCGCGGGCGGTGTAGCGCTCGCTGCGCTTGACGGCGTAGGTGGGGCAGTTGGGCAGGCAGAAGCCGCACCGGGTGCACTTGGCCACCTCGTCGTACTGCATTTTCTTCAGTTGCACGATGTTCATGACTACAGCCCTCCCAGGAAGCGGCCGCGATTGAGCAAAAGGTCCGGGTCCAACTGGCGCTTGAGGTGCATCATCAGGCCCCAGTCCGGCCGGGCCGGCCCCCAGGCCCCCACCGCGTCCTTCAGCTCCGGCGCGCCGGCCTGCACCACCAGGGCTCCGCCCAGCTCCACCGCCTTGGCCCGCAGGCCGGCGGCCGCCTTGGCCAGCTCCGCCGCCGCCGCCGGCAGCAGGTGCACCAGGCCCGCGCCCAGCCCGGCCGAGACGCTCACCGCCGCGCCGTCGCCCAGGCCGGCCGCCGCGGCCAGGAAGGCCCCGGCCCCGCCGATGGGGTAGCTGGCCTTCAGGCGCAGGGCGCAGTCCATGAGCGGCCTGTCGGCCAGGGCGGCCCAGAAGGCCTTGGCCGCGTCGGCGTCCATATCCGCCACCTGGCCGCCATGGCGGGCGGCCAGGGCGGCCAGGTCGGTTTTCTCCCGCGCCACGTCCTCGCTGAAGCCGGCCTGGCCGGCGGCCACGAACCAGCTCCCGGCCGGGGCGTCCTTGAGCGCCATCTGCATGGCCTTGGCGTTGACCACCTCCAGGGCGGTGGGCAGAAGCTTGCCGTCCACCACCTCGGCCGCCATGGCCGTGGCCGAGGCCAGGTCCTTGAAGCCCATCACCACGGCCCCGCTCACCTCCGGCAGGGGCAACAGCCGCACCGTCATCTCGCCGATGAGCCCCAGGCTGCCCAGGCTGCCCACCATCAGCTTGCTCACGTCGTAGCCGCTGACGTTCTTGACCACCTTGCCACCCATGCCGATGAGCTCGCCCTGGGCCGAGACGAAGCGCACGCCCAGCACCAGGTCGCGCGGCAGGCCATGGCGCAGGCGCATGGGGCCGGTGACGCCGCTGGCCACGATGCCGCCCATGGTGGCCCGCTGGGCCTGGGGCGGGTCCAGGGGCACGTAGGCGCCCTTGTACTCGCGGCTACTGCACATGTAGTCGGCGGTGTTCTTGAGGCTGCTGTCGATGGGGAAGAAGCAGCGGTTCTCAAGCCCGCCCAGGAGATCCTGAAGATCGCCGATGCGCACTCCGGCCTGGGCGGTCACGGTCAGGTTCTCGGTGTCCATGTCGATGATCTTGTCCAGCCGGCGGGTGCTGAGCACCACCCCGGCGGCCTTGATCCGCCCGCCCAGGCCGGCCAGGCTGCCGCCGCCCAGGATGGCCAGGGGGGTCTTGGTCTCCCCGGCCAGCTTGATCACCGCCGCCGCCTGCTTGAGCGTCTCCGGCTGGGCCACAATTTGGGGAGTGATGCCGTCCACCGCGAAGGCCTTGAGCCCCTCGGCGTCGCTGACCACGCCCTTGGCCCCGCAGATGCTTTCCAGTTGCTTTAGCTCCATCTGGCTATCTCCACTAAAAGTCTCAGGCCGCGGCCGCCGCGGGTTCGGGCAGGACCTTGCCGGGGTTGACCAGGTCGTGGGGGTCGAAGGCGCGCTTGATGCCGCGCATGAACTCGATGTCCGCCGCCGAGAAGATGAAGCTCATCTCCTTGAGCTTCTCCAGGCCGATGCCGTGCTCGCCGCTGATGGTGCCGCCCATGTCCACGCAGAGTTTCAGGATGGCGCTGCCCAGCTTCTCCACCCGCTCCAGCTCCTCCGGGTCGCGCACGTCGAAGAGAATCAGCGGGTGCAGGTTGCCGTCGCCGGCGTGGAAAACGTTGCCCACCCGCAGCTTGTGCTGCTCGGCCAGCTCCATGACCTTCTTGAGGGTGGCCGGCAACTGGGTGCGGGGCACCGTGCCGTCGCAGACCAGGTAGGAGGGGCGCAGCCGGCTGATGGCCCCGAAGGCGCCCTTGCGCCCGGCCCAGAGCTTCATGCGCTCGGCGTTGTCCTTGGCCGCCTTCACCTCGCGCACGTTGTGGCGCTGGCAGATGGCCACGATCTGCTCGGCCAGGCGCTCCATGCCGTCCTTTAGCCCGTCCAGCTCGATGATGAGCACCGCGGCCGCGTCGCGGGGATAGCCCGCGGCCAGCGAGTCCTCCACCGCCTGGATGACAGTGTTGTCCATCATCTCCAGGGTGGCCGGGATGATGCCCTCGGCGATGATGGCGCTGACCGTGTTGGAGGCGTCCTCGATGCTGTTGAAGATGGCCAGGAGGGTCTTGACCGCCTCCGGCTGGGCGATGAGGCGCAGAGTGATCTCGGTGACGATGCCCAGCGTGCCCTCGCTGCCCACCAGGACGCCGCACAAATCCAGGCCCGGCAGGTCCTGGCAGCGGCCGCCCACCTCGATTATCTCGCCGTCGTGGGCCACCATGGTCAGGCCGATGATGTGGTTGGTGGTCACGCCGTACTTGAGGCAGTGGGGGCCGCCGGCGTTCTCGCCCAGGTTGCCGCCGATGGTGCTGGTCTTCTGGCTGGCCGGGTCGGGGGCGTATTGCAGGCCCTTCTTGGCCACCGCGTTCTGCAAATCCAGGGTGATGATGCCCGGCTGCACCCTGGCCACCCGGTTGGCCACGTCGATCTCCACGAGCTGGTTCATGCGCGAGAAATGCAGCACGATGCCGCCCTTCAGGGGCACCGGCCCGCCGGTGAGGCTGGAGCCGGCCCCGCGGGCGGTCACCGGGATGCCTTTGTCGTGGGCCAGCTTCATGATGGCGCTCACCTCCTGGGTGGAGCCGGGCAGCACCACCACCTCCGGCTTCTTGAGCAGGAGATAGGCGTCGTAGCCGTAGAGGGTCAGGTCAACGTCCGAACTGAGCACGTTGCCGGCGCCCGCGATTTCCTTGAGGCGCTCGATCACCGCCGCTTCCATGTTTTCCTCCTCGAAAAATCCCTAATGACCCCGCTCCAGGTCGCGCACCAGGCGGCCCAGGGCGTGGGGTAGCTCGGTCAATGAATCCACCCGCCACAGGCGACCGCCGCCCCGCCGGGCCAGCTCGCGGCCCAGGTCCAGGTTGCGCCCGCCCAGAAGCACCACGTGCAACCGCGCGAAACGGCCGGCCAGGGCGCGGGGATCGGCCCCGGCGGTGCGCTCGGCGTCGGTGATGAGCACCCCCACCGCCCCGCGCGGGGCCCCGGCCAAAAGCCTCAAGCCCTGGCGCAGGCCGGCGGCCAGGTCGGTGACCCCGCCCAGGGCCAGGCCCAGCACCCGGTAGGCCGCCTCCAGGGGGCGCACCCGCCGGCCCCAGGCGATGACCGTGCGCGCGCGCTCGCCAAACCCGGCCAGGCCCAGCGCCCCCGGCGCCGCCAGCCGGCACAGGGCCGCCGCCGCCACCGCCGCCGCCACCCGGCCGGAGCCGGCCATGGACAGGCTGGTGTCCAGCATCACCACGAGGCCCGGCCCTCGTTCTTCACGCATGAGCACCGGTAGATCATAGAACGTCTCCGGTCTGCCCGGCCAGATTCTTTCCAGCGCCGCCTCCAGCGCCAGGGGCTCGCGCCCGCCCCGGTAGGCGATCACCCGCTCCCGCGTCCGGCCCGCGCCGCTGGCGGTGTGCATCAGCCCCCGCCGCAGGCGGGGCAGCATCAGCCGCCGCAGGGCCATCAACGCCGGGCCGCTTTCCAAACGCCGCTTTTCCCAGCTCCAGTCCGGCGCCAGGAAGTAGGTGGGGCTGGCCTCTTCGCCCCGGCCGCCCTCGCACCGCGGCCACGGCTGGCGAAATTCCACTCGGACGGGCCGCCCGCCGCTCCCTAGGTCAGGGCTTTTTTTTGAGCAGGTCCTCCAAAAAATCGGCGAAGGCCGCGCTCCCGCCGTTGTCGTCCAGCTCGTCGTTGAGCTCGATGCGGGTGGGCAGGGCCAAGCGCGCCGCCTGGGCCAGGGCCTGGTCGCCGCCGCCCAGCCGATGGGCGATGGCGGCGATGCTGGCCGCCGCCCGCACGCTGGCCCCGCGGCGCACCCTGGGGTGGCTGCGGGTGCTGCGGGCGATGAAGACCGCCTGCCTGACGATGAGATCGTCGTCCACGCCGGTGATCCGGCGCACGATCTCCTCCTCCTCGGCGAAGTCCTGATAGCCCAGCTCCATAAGCTCGAAGCGGTCGCGCAGGGCCTCGCCCAAAAGCGCGGTGCCCACGAACTCGCGCGGGTTCTGGGTGGCCACCACCAGGAATCCGGGCGCGGCCATGAGCGGCTCGCGCCGGGGAATCTCCAGGCGGCCCTCGTCCAGGGCCGGCAAGAGCACGTTCTGCACCCCTTCGGGCAGGCGGTTGAGCTCGTTGACAAAGAGCACCGCGCCCTCGGCCATGGCCCGGAAAAGCGGGCCGGGACGGAAGGCGGCTTCCCCGTAGCCGCCCTGCATCACCGCCGGCGGGTCGTACCAGCCGGTGAGCTTCTCCTCGCCGTAGCGCTCGTCGCCATCCACCCGCACCACGGCGCGCCCCAGCCGGGCGCAGGCCTCCTCGGCCAGGCGGGTCTTGCCCACTCCCACCGGCCCCTCGATCAACACCGCCCGGCCGCAGGCAAGAGCCGCCAGCATGAGCGCCAGCTCCTCGCTGCGGCCGACCAGGGCGGGGCGTTGTTGATCCATGGCTGGGGCTCGCTTCTCCGTTTCCCCTCGCACCCCTCTGCGCGCGCTGGGGGGAAATGACTTTTTAACTTTCTTCGCGTGGGGTCATCGCCCCCGCGCCTCGCCATCAACCCATCCAGGAAAATTCTGTCATTGCCAGGAGCAACCCCTTGGGTTGCGACGCGGCAATCCCCCGTTTCCTTCTTTCGAGCAAGAGACAACGGAAGATTGCTTCGCTACGCTCGCAATGACGGCCATTCCCAGTTGTTTTCTCTCTTCCCAGGGGCGGGGTTCATCCCCGCCCGTCTTGAATTTTCCCGGTCTTTGCGGGCGGGGATGAACCCCGCCCCTACATCAAGAAAAGAACGGTCTGCCGGGCGCCAGCGGGGGGGGGGGGGGGGGGGGGGGGCCCCCCCCCCCCCCCCCGCGCCCCCCGCGGCGGGCGGGGGGCCCCGAGC
>JBMORH010000007.1:0-95139 GCA_049322275.1 Thermodesulfobacteriota bacterium | reverse complement strand
GCCCAAGCACCGTACCGACCAAGGCAGCCTTTTCTCATATACTGATGAAGCCAGAAAGCCGTTGTGAACCCCGGAGCACTCTCTTGTTGCCGCAGGATAGCTGCTCAAAGAATGGGGTCCACCTCAGGCGCAAGGCCTGCCTGGCCACCCCGGAGTTCCCGCCCCAGGACCGGGGCGGCTTGGCCCGCACGGTGGAGCGGGTGGCCCGGCTGGCGGCCGGTTCCGGGGTCGAGGTCCACGTCGCTCATCTGGTGGCGCGAGAGGGTCCGCCGCCGATGCTGGACCGCAACCGCGAAACCAGCCGGGAGGCTGGCCTGGTCGTTCATCGCATCCAGGTCGGGCTGGAATCCCCGGACCCGGCCGCCCGGCAGCGTTGGGACTGCGAGCACACCCTCACCCTGCGCATGATGTTCGAATCCCTCTCCCGGCTGCACCAGGAGCACGGCTTCGACCTGCTGCACGCCTTTTTCCTTTTTCCGGTGGGCTATGTGGCGGCGCTGCTGGCCCGGCGCTGCGCCATCCCCTGCCTGACCACCTTGGTGGGCGACGACTTCAACCGTTTCGTCTTCAGCCCGGCCAAGATCGGGGCGCTGACCTACGCCCTGCGAAACGCCGACCGGGTGGTGGCCCTCAGCCGCGAGATGGCCGCCGCCGCCCAAGCCTTCACGCCCCTGGACGGCAAGGTCGGGGTGATTCACAACTCGGTGGAGCCGGTGGTGGAAGCCTGGCGGCCCCGCCACGCTCCAGGCCGGCCCTTCCGGGTGGGCTGCGCGGGCTTTTTCAAATACAGCAAGGGCCTGCCCTACCTGCTGGCGGCCGTGGCCCGCCTGGGCCAACGGCGTCCGGTGGAGCTGGAGCTCCTGGGCGGCTTCAAGCGCGGCCAGCGGGCGCGCCTGGACCACTGGGCGCGCGAGCTGGAGCTGGGCGAGCGCCTGCGCCTGATCGAGCCCGGCGAACAGGCCCAGGTGCTGGACTGGCTGCGCGGCCTGGACGCCTTCGCCCTGCCCTCGCTGTCCGAGGGCTGCCCCAACGTCCTCATGGAGGCCATGGCCTGCGGCCTGCCCTGCGTGGCCACCCGGGTCGGGGCCTGCCCGGAGCTGATCGCCCACGGAGTCTCCGGCCTGCTGACGCCCTGGGGCGACAGCCAGGCCTTGGCCGAGGCCCTGGCCTGGATCGCCGAGCGGCCCGCCGCCGCCGCCGCCATGGGGCGGGCGGCGCGGGAGGCCATGGCGCGGTTTTCGCCCGCGGCCGAGCGGGCGGCCTGGCTGGCGGTCTATCGGCAAATGCTGGAGTTGTGACTTGGCCCTGGCGAGGCTCCGCTATCCCGCAGATCACTGGCTGCGCGGCACGGACCCGGTCCGGAGCCTGGCCCGCTATCTGGACCAACAGGCCAAGGCCTACAGCCGGGTGAAGAACCTGTTCCTGGCCGAGCTGCTGGGCGATCCGGCCGGCCGGCGGGTGCTGGATTTCGGCTGCGGCGGCGGCTGGCTGGCGGTGGGGGCCGCCGCGGCCGGCGCCTCGGTGGTGGCCATGGACGCCGAGCCCGGCATCCTGGCCGCGGCCGGCCTGCTGGCCCGGCTGCGGGGGGTGGAGCGGCGGCTCTGCCTGCTCTGCCGGGAAAACCCGCCCGCGCCCGACGAGCTGGGCCGCTTCGACCTGATCATCGCCAAGGACGTGCTGGAGCACCTGCCGGATGACGTCGCCTTCCTGGCCGCCGCCCGCCGGCTGCTGGCCCCGGGCGGGTCCGTGGTCATCGCCACCCAGAATCGCTGGTCGCTCAATTATCTGCTGGAGGGCGGCCTCCACCGCCTGCTGCGGCGCGAGCGCGACTGGTTCGGCTGGGACCCCACCCACCTGCGCTTCTACAGCCCACGCGGCCTGCGCCGGGCGCTCCGGTCGGCCGGGCTATGCCCGCTGGCCTGGCGGGGGGCCTATCTGCTGCCCTACAAGCTCCCGGCCCCGGCCTGGGTCGGCCGCCAATTCTGGCGCATCGACGCCCTGAGCCGCCTGGATCGCCTCCTGGGCCGGCGGGCCCCCGGCAACGCGCTGGGCTGGTCGCTCATGGTCAAGGCCGTGGCCTGCGCCGATCCGCCAGATCCTCCAGCTCGGCGGCCAGCTCCCGAAAGCGGCCCGGCGCGATGGCCGGGCAATAGTGGTTGCGCGGGCTCTGGTGGTGGTAGGGGCTGAAGTCCTGGTCCGGGTCCACCAGCCCCAGGGACAGGCAGAGCCGGTGGGCCTCGGTGCCGGGGTGGGGGGTGAAAAGGCTGTAGATCACCTTGTCGCAGTCCAGATCGGCCGCCACGGCGATGGTCTCGCGCAGGCTCGCCTCGGTCTCCTGGGGAAACCCGGCCATGATGAACACCTCCAGGCGCAGGCCTTGGCGCTTGACCAGCCGGCAGGCGGCCAGGGCCTGGGCGACGGTGAACCCCTTGCCCACCGCCGCCAGGATGCGGTCGCTGCCGGATTCGACGCCGAGCTGGATGGTGCGGCACCCGGCGGCCTGCATGCGCTCCAGGTTGGCCTGGTCGATGAGCCGCACGTGGGTTTCGCAGCTCCAGGCCAGGCCCGGCACGCCCTTGGCCAGCGCCGCGCACAGGCTTTCCAGGTAGGCGGGCGTGACCCCGAAGGTGTCGTCGTCGAAATGGACCCGCTCCACCCCGGCCGCGCGCATGGCCGCCAGCTCGGCCGTCACCTCGCCCGGCGGACGCAGGCGCGGCCGGCGGCCCCAAAGGCCGTGCGAGCCGCAGTAGGCGCAGCGCTGGGGGCAGCCGCGGGTGGCCATCACGTGTCCCAGGGCCCTGGCCGGATAGCGGTCATGGTCCACCAGCACCCGCGCCGCGTCGGTCAGGGGGCGGGGCAGGCCTTCCAGGCCGGGCATGAGGGGCCGGGGGGCGGTGCGGACCACGCCGCCTTCGCCCCTGAAGGCCAGCCCCGGCGCCTGGCGCAAGTCGCCGCCGGCTTCCAGGCAGCGCAGCAGCTCGGCCAGGGTCCGTTCGCCCTCGCCGATCACGCACAGGTCGAAGTTCGCATCGGCCAACACCTGCTCCGGCGCGGCGCTGGGATGGGGACCGCCGGCCAGCACCAGCGCGCCGGGGTCCAGCCGCTTGGCGATGGCGGCCACCCTGCGCCCGGAGGCCAGGCAGGCCGACTTGAGCGATACGCCCACCACCGCCGGGGCCTCGGCGCGCACCACCGCCTCGACCTCTTGCCAGATGGGGGCCTGGGCGTCGGCCAGGCAGGCCAGGTAGCGCCGGTGACCGTCGCCGGCCAGGTGGCGCACCGACAACGGCCGGCCAGGGCCGGCGAAATCGGCGTTGTAGGCCCGCGCCCGCCAGCCGGCCCCGGCCGCGGCCGCGGCCAGATAGCCCAGCGCCAGGGGATAGCGGCACAGCGAGTATCGCTCGTCGAACAGGCGGTAGAACGGCGGCTCGACGAGCAGCAGCCGGCGGGATCTGGGCTTCATGCCGGGCCTCGCGCCAGCAGTTGCCGAAAGAGCGTCAGGTAGGCATCCACGCGCCGGCCCCAGGCCTGCTCGGCGGCCATGCGGGCCATGGCCGCCTCCCGGTGCGGCGGGGGATCGGCCAGCAGCGCGCGGGCCTGGGCCACGGCCCGGTCCAAGTCGCCCAGGGGGAAATCGCGGCCCATGCCCAGTCCGGCGATGAGCGGCCATTGCCGGATGGGCTGCTCGCAGAGCACCGGCAGCCCGGCCCGCAGGTAGGTGTAGACCTTGGAGCTGTCGTTGTCGAAATCCTCCGGTCCGGCCGCCAGGGCCAGGCCGAAATCCGCCCAGGCCACCAGATCCCACATCCGCGCCCCGGCCTGGGGGCCGTGATCGACGACCAGCCCGGAGAGCGGAACCGGATCGCCATAAAGGCCGCTCTTGTTCAGCCCCACCAGGTGCAGCGCCGCCTGGCCCCGCAGGGCCTGGGCCAACCGATTGAGCATGCGCGTCATGCGCCCGCTGGCCAGGCTGCCCAGGAAGACGACGGCGGGCGACCGGCCGGCGTAGGGGTCGGGGCCGCGGGGGGGAAGCGTCTCCGGGCAGCCGGTGGGGGTCAGCACCGCCGGCTTGTCCCAGCCATAGAGCCGCCGCCAGCGCTCCAGGTTCTCCGGGTTGTTGAAGGCCACCGCGTCCGCGCGGCGGTGGATCGCCGCCTGCCAGGCCAATAGCCGCTCGCGCCGGGGGGCGTCCCTGGCCGGCCGGTCTTGATCCACCACCCGCACCAGACGGCAGACCAGCGGCCCCCGGTGGCCCTGGACCAGGTCGACGCCGGGGTGGTAGCAGGTCTTGAGGATTTGATAGCGGCCGCGCCGTATCTCGGCCAGGGGGCGGAGCGCGAGCGCCTGGCCGCCGGGGGTCGGCAGCCTGACCGGTGCGTCCACCGGGGCCACGATCTCGGCCAGGGCCCCCCGCGCCGACAATCCGGCCGCCAAGGCGGTCAGGCGCTCAAGGTCGATGCCCGGCGGGCGCCGCCGGGGATCGTGATGAAAGACCAGGCCGACCCTCACGCCAGGCCGCCCGGTTCCGGCGGATCGAACACCGGCACCGTCGCCTCCCGGCCTTGCAGCCGGGCCGCAAAGTGGCGGCAGAAGGTGAGGCCCACCCCGGTGTAGATGCTCATGATCTCGCTGAGCTGGCCGTAGGGCAGCACCAGGGCCTCCACCGCCTCCAGGGCCGTCCAGCCGTGTGCGGCCTCGGCCTGGGTGAAAAGCTCCAGCTCGCCCAGCCAGCCGCCGGGTCCGATCCGGCCGGGTTGGCCGGAGTCCTCCCCGGAGCCGAGACCGGAGTCGCGGCCCAGAACCCCGGCCAGCACCAGGACCAGGCCGGCCTGCTCCTGCCCCGCCGTCACCACGGGCTCGCCCGGCCGGTAGTTGGCGGGCCGGGCGATGGCCGACAGGGCCTCGCACTCGCGCAGGCCCAGGCCCCTGAACAGCGCGAATCCCCTCAACTGCTCCATGCGCTCCATGCCGGCGGGCATACGGGCCTCCAAACCCTGGCCGCGGGCGTATGCATAGGCCGCCGCCTCGCGCACCTGGGGGTGTTCGTCTTCCAAAAGCATCTCGGCCGCGGGCAGGAAAACCGGCCCCGGCCGGGCCTCGCCCATCACGAAGACCGCCAGCAGGCGGGTGACGCGGTCGCGGCTGCGGGCCAGGCCCATCAGCGCCGCCTCCGGCCCGCCCGGAGCGCGCAGGACCAGCGCCCCCCGCGCCCTGGCGAGGGCCTCCCGCGCCGGGGCCTTTTCCACCAGGGGCATCAGCAACTGGACCAAGCCCCGCTCCAGGCTAACCTCCATTAGCTCCATGGCGGCCGGGGCCCCCAGCGAGGTCAGGGCCGCGTACATCAGGCGCATGTCCTTGTGGCGCACCCAGAGCGCGTGGAACACCAGGCCCAGGCCCTCCTGGTTGGCCTGGGCCAGGTGGGCGCGCAGGGCGGCCAACCCCGGCGATTGGCCCCAGGCGGCCAGGGCCTGCAAGTCGGCCAGGCGGTTGTAGACGCGGCCCAGCTCCTCCATCACCAGGGGGGTGACGTCGAAGTCCATGCCGCCGGCCAGGCGCACCACCTCCAGCACGCCGTGGCGCAGGCGGGGGCGGGGATCGGCCAGGGAGGCCTCCAGGAAAGGCCGCAGGTCCGGGCCGTATCTGAGCAGGCTGTCCACCGCCAGCTTGCGCGCCGTGTCCTGGTCATCCAACAGCTCCACCAGGCGGCGCGCGGCGCGCATGTCGGGCCGGCGACCGAAAAAGGCCGCGGCCTGGGCGCGCAGCAGGGGGTCGGGGTCGGCCAGCATGGCCAGGGCGTCCTCCACGGCCAGGGGCGCCTCCGCCGGCTGGCCCGTCTCGGCCGGCCCGGCCTCGGCCGCGCCGTCCAGGGTCAGGGAGGCGTCCAGCCCGCCCTGGCCCCGCAGGCGCAGGGCGTCGATGCGCTCGAAGTCCACCGCGTCGCTGGCGATGATCTGCTTGAGCGCCCGCTGGAAATGCCGCCGGAAGGCCAGGGTCTCCACGATCCAGTACAGGGCGATGACCGCCGCCAGCGGGGCCAGACCGCGCGGGTCCAGCACCGGCGTCAGGACCACCATCAGCAACGCGCCGGTCAGCATCCCGGTTTTGACCACCGCGCCCCGCACGAAGACCCTGGTCCAGCCGGCCACCTCGCGCGGGACCAGGTTGAAGAGCACCTTGTTCACCGGCCCGGCCACCGCCTGCTGGGCCAGCCGGGTCAAGAACTGGCCCGCCAGGGCGACCTGGAGGCCGAAGGAGGCGGTGAGCGCGGCGAAGATCAGGACGAAATTCACCGGCAGGGCCAGGGAGGCGTTGACCACCCCGATCCTGGCGTAGAGCCGGCCCATGGCCAGGAGCAGCAGGAACACGGCCAGGGTCATGAACCCGCGGAACAGGCTGAGGAAGGACAAGAGGTCCTGCTCGCTGGCGAAACCCTGATTGACGATGACGCTGAACTGATAGAGGAAGATGGGCAGCAGCACGTTGGGCAAAAGCCCCGCCACCGCCAGGTAGCGCACGATGGGATACCTGCGCAGCAGGCCGGGAATCTCGGCCAAACCGGGGCGGTGGACGCTCTCGGCCGGATGGCCAGACCCCGGCCGGGCGGGGACGACAACATTGACGCGCCGCAGGGCGGCGGCCAAGGCCAGGCAGCCTCCGCCGTAGACCAGCAGAATTTGGTCGTGGCCCAGCAGCCTGGCCAGGCCGTCGCTGGCGAAATTGCCCGCCACCACGCCCAGCACCTGGGCCGCGGTGACCAGGGGGAACAGGCGCTTGCCCTGGCGGGAGTCGAAGCGGTCGCAGGCGATGTTCCAGAGATAGACCAGCAGGATCGAGTCCTGGAGGTAGAGGAGCTGGAACAGGAGCGGATAGCAGAGTTCGACACCCTCCCCCACTCCCCAGAACAGCAGGCCGGCCAGCGCCCCGTTGGCGACGAAGACGCCGGCCAGGAGCCGGGCGTCGTCCCAGCGGGCGCAGAGGCGGTTGAACAGCCAGAAGGCGGCGAAGGTGAGGGCGGCGTTGATGGCCAGCATCAGGGGAAGCTGGTCGACGCCGTAGCGCTTGAGGAACGCGGCGTCCACGTAGTTGCGGAACAGGGAGAGAAACAAGAAGGCGCAGCCGAAAAGCGCGCAAAGTCAATACAGGGAGCGCTTCTCGTGCGCGAGGACCTTCAGTTGGTTGAGCAGGAAGTCTTTCACCGGGCCAAATCCAGGGCGCTGCGCGGCGGCATGTGATGGATTGACCACCCACCTGGGGATGTTACCGTGGACGCCAGGCGGGCGTCGGCCTGGACTCCCGTTTCTGTGTAACCCTTTTCGCCCCCCGGACACAAGGCGGCTTTTCGCTGGCCGCGTTCGCGCTTGCGGCCGGGGCGCAGCTTGGCGGCGCGGTGCGGCCATGACAACCGAAAGGCCGGGATCGGCGGGTTCGCCAGCTTGCCGGGTCCTGCTCTACACCCACAACGCCCTTGGCCTGGGCCATGTCTTCCGCAGCCTGGCCGTCATCACCGGCCTAAAGCGCTGGGCTCCCCATTGGGATTTCCTGGTCGTCTCCGGCAGCTCCATCCCCCAGGTGTTCCTGGCCGAGGGCGTGGAGGTGCTCAAGCTGCCGGGGGTGCGCCTGCAATGGGCGGATGGGGAGGCTTCGCTGCGCCCGCGCCACCTGGATTCCATGGCCCTGGACGAGGTCTTCGACCTGCGCTGCCGGCTCATCGCCGACGCCTGCGACTGCTTCGCGCCGGACGTGGTCCTGGTGGAGCACAACCCGGCCGGCCTGATGAACGAGCTGGTCCCGCTGTTGATGAAAAAACGCCTGCGCCGGGGCGGGGCCAGGGATTTCGCCCTGGCCCACATCTCCCGCGGCATCCTGAGCGCCTACCCCCGTCTCCAGCTCCCGCGCCAGAGCCCGCCCCACCTTTCCGGGTCGGTCGACCTGGCCGAGCTGTACGATTTCATCTACGTCCTGGAGGACCGGTCGATCCTGGGGGAGGCGGACGCGACCTGGGACGCCGGCCCGGCCCTGGCCGGGCGCACCGCCTTCCTGGGCAAGATCGGCATCAAAAACCGCGCCGAGCTTCCTCCCCTGGACCAGGCCAAGCGCGCCTGGGGCCTGGACGAATCCCCCCTGATCCTGCTCTCCCTGGGCCGCCTGGGACCGGTGGCGCGCCTGACAAAAGCCCTGGGCCAGGCCCTGGCCTGTGCCGGCCTGCTGGCCGGCCGCCAGTTGGCGGCGGTGCTGGACCCCTATCTGCCGCCGGCGGAGAGGGCCGGCCTGGAGCGCTGGGCCGACGGGATCGGGGCCAGGCTGCTGGGCTTCAATCCCTATCTGGTGGAGCTGATCAACGCGGCGGAGCTGGTGGTCTGCCGGGCCGGCTACAACACCTGCAACGAGGTCCGGCTCTGCGGCGCGCGGGCGCTGTTGGTGCCCGAACCCCACGGCGGCCTGGAGCAGGAGCGCCGGGCGGCGGCCCTGACCGGCCCGCACCAGGCCAGCGCCAGCGAGGCCCAGGTGCTGGCCGGGGAGGTGGAGGAGGACCTGAAGCGCCTGCTGGCCGCCCCGCGCGACCCGGACCCGCCCGTCCTGGACCGTTTCGCGGCCGGCCGGCGGATCGCGCGGGACCTGACGCAATGGCTGGACCGGCGGCCCGGGGCCGCGGGCGGGGAGCGGGAAACTTGCCGCGCCTGATCCTGCTGCGCCATGGCGAGAGCCTCTGGAACCGGCAGGAGCGCTTCAGCGGCTGGGGCGATCCGCCGCTCTCCGGGGAGGGGGTCCGGCAGGCCCTGGAGGCGGGCCGCCGCCTGGCCGCCTGGGCGGCCCGGCCCGACGCGGTCTTCTGCTCGGCCCTGGTCCGCGCCCGCCAGACCCTGGAGTTGGCGCTCTGGGCGGCCGGGGCCGCCCCGCCGGAGACCGCCATTTCCTGGCGGCTCAACGAGCGCCATTGCGGGCGCTGGGAGGGGCGGATCAAGCGGGAGGTGACCGGCGCCGGGCTGGCCGCCTGGCGCGAGCGCGACCAGACCCGGCCTCCCCTGCTGGCGCCCGGCGATCCCCGCCACCCCCGCCACGACGCCCGCTACCGAGGACTGCCGGCGGCGCTCCTGCCCGACGGCGAGTCGCACCTGGACCTGCGGGTCCGGTTGGAGCCGCTGTGGCGGGAGATTATCTGCCCCCGCCTGCGCGCCCGGCGATGCGTCTGGGTGGTGGCCCACTCCGGCAGCCTGCGGGCCTTGGCCGAGATGGCGGCGAGCCCCGGCCCGGAAATGCCGCTCCCCCGGTCCTTTCCCCCGGCCGAGCCCTTCCAGATGGCGCTGGCCTCGGAGATGGCGATCTTGAGGATGGGGTTTCTGGACGGGCGGGAGGCGGCGAATTGAGCACCGGGCTCCGGGGCTGGCGCATGGCCGGGCTGTGGCTGTGGGCGGCGCTGCTGATCGCCGGCCCGGCCGGGGCCGCGGGGCAATCCCCGGACCGGGTGGTCTTCACCGCCAGCGACATCGCCCGCCTCAACGTCCAGACCATCCAGGAGCTCCTGAACCTGGCCCCAGGGGTGCAGGCCGATTCCAGCACGGTCACCATCCGCGGCTCCAGCTCCGTGCGGGTGCTGCTGGACGGGCTTCTGCTCAACAGCGCGCTCAGCGCCGGCTCCACCATCAAGTGGAACCTGGTCTCCCTGCCGTCGGTGGAGGAGGTGGTGATCCTCAAGGGCTCCGGCTCGGTGGTCCACGGCGACGACAGCAGCGGCGGCGTCATCGCCATCACCACCAAGCGGCTGGAAGGCCAGCGGGGCTACGCCCAGGTCAGCTTCGGCGGCTCCGGCATCCAGGACCACCAACTGGGGGCGTCGCGGGCGGCTCCGGGCTGGGGGGTGCGGGCCGACGCCGCCTATTACCACAGCGACGGCTTTCGGCTGAACAACGACAAGACCGTCTGGCGCCTCAACCTCAAATCCACCCTGGCCCCGGATTCCTGGGGCCAGGCAAAGGCCGCGGGCGCGGCCGAGGATCCCGCCCTGGCCCTGAACTACGCCCTGAACGAGCGCGGGCTGCCGGGCCTGCCCGGCTTTGCCCGCCCCCACGCCCGCGAACGACAGCGCGACTTCGGGGCCTCCATGGCCTTCAAGCGCTTCGGCGTCTCCAGCGGGACCTTCCTGAGCAACTTCCGCAACGACTTCAGCAACCCACCCCAGGGGATGTTCACCGAGCTGGAGAGCTGGGCCATCCGCCAGGAGCTGCAAGGGAGCGCCGAGCCGGCCGGGCTGGGCCGGCTGGGCTGGGGATTGTCGTTGCAGGACCGCTGGGCCAGGGGCAACGACATCAACGCGGTGGCCGAGCAGAGCTATGGCCTCTACGCCACCAAACAGATCAAGGCCGAAGGCCTGCCGGCGCAACTGGACCTGGGCCTGCGCCACAACGGCTATTCCAACTTCGAGCCGGTGCTGAACCCGGAGGCCAACCTGGTCCTGACCCTGGGCGCGCTGTCCTTGAAGGCCGGCGCGGCGGCATCCAACAACGTGCCGACCTTCCTGCAAAGGTATTATCGCAACAGCGGCGTCGAACCCAACCCGGACCTGGGGCTGGAGCGGGGCGTCAACTACACCCTGGGCGCGGCCTATCGGTTCTCGCCGCGCTGGCAGACCGAGCTGACCGCCTTCAACAACATTGTCAAGGACCGCATCACCTTCATCCTGGGCGACAACGGAGTGGGGCGCTACGAGAACGTGGGCGAGGCCAGGCTGGACGGGATCGACTGGGCCTTGACCGCCAACCCCTGGCGGTGGTTGCGCGTCCAGGCGGCCTACGGCTATCTGGACGCCAAGGACGCCTCAACCGATTTGTGGCTGCCGGGCAAATCCAGGCATACGGTGCGGCTGGACCTGCAATGCCTGCCCACCTTGGACAGCCAAGCCGGAATCAAGATCAGCCACTACTCGCCCGCCTTCATCAAGGCCGACAACAGCGCGACCGCCCCCGGCTACTACACCGTGGACATCAGGGGGGAGTATTCGTTCAAGGGGTTCAGGGTCTTCGGCAAGGTGGACAACCTGCTGGACGAGGATTACCTGACCGGCGACGGCTACCCCGGCCCGCCGCGGACCTGGCAACTGGGCGTCGTCCGCGAGTTCTAGCGGAATTGCGTCTTCAAGGTCTCGTGCACCGCGCGCAGATACAGGTCGTCCACCCGGTAAATCCAGGGATAGTTCTGGTAGTTGCGGCTTTCGCCGTTCTTCACGGTCTGGGCCTCCTTGCCGCTGTAGTTCAGATAGCCCATGCCGAAATAGCCCTCGTTCATCACCTGGTCCGGGGTCCAGCCCACCTTCCAGCCATAGGTGCAGTTGCCCACGTACTGGGCGGGGATGGTCAGCACCGACCCGCCCACCGAGGTGTGGTAGCTGCCCCCGGCCTGGTTGAGGTAGGTGGAGGCGGTGGCCGTCCGGTCGGCCTGCCCGCCGGCCTCGCTTTTGTCGAGACCCTTCCAACGCTCGTCGCTGAATTCGAACCAGGTCCCTCCCCAGAACTTGTCCAGGTTGGCGTAGATGGGCGTGATGAGCTCGGCCGCGGCCTTGGCCTGCATCGTCTCGTCTTGCAGGCTGGTGGCGTTGTTGAAGGCGTCCACGCCGTATTCGGAGAAAAACACCGGCTTGTCGTCCAGGGTCTTGTTCTTGATGACCCTGGCCAGGCCGTTGATGGTGTCCGGATCGTAGACGTTGAAGGCCCAGGCGTCGATGGCCACCTTGTGGCTGGTGAACCAGCCGCGCGCCTCCACGCTGCCCCAGGTGGGCGAGATTATCATCTGCTTGGCGCCCTTCTGGTCCAGCAAGGCGCGGGCGCGGTCGGCATAGACCTTGATCGTCTGGAACACGTCGGGCTCGGCGCTGGGGCTTATCTCGTTGCCGATGGAGTAGAAGGCCACCGAGGAATGCCCGGAAGTCTCGTTGATGATGGATTCGATGTTCTTGTAAAACTGACTGGTGGTGGATGAATCCCCGGTGACGAAGATGGGGACGATGACCTTGATCCCCAGCCGGTCGCATTCGTCCAGAAAGGGCGAGTGGTCCACCCAGCCCGCCATGCCCTGCCAGCTGTACAGGCGCACCAGGTTGACCCCCATGTCGTGCAGCGTTTGCAGGTCTCCCTGGTGCTTGATCTCGCCGCCCACGTGCACCGTGCGGGTGACCCCCTTGGCGTCGGTGCCCCACAAGGCCTGGAAGTCCGAGTTGTAGAAATCGGTGTTGCCGTATTTCACCGGGGCCGGCACGAAGTAATCCGTGGGCGTCGGCTGGTAGGCCATGCCCTTGATGCCACCGCTGCCGAAGTAATGATCCATGTGGTTGGCGGCCTGGGCGGGCGCGGCCAGCAACAGGATCAGGAGGGCGGCCAGGTTGATTTTGGCGCGCATGGCCATGGAGGTCACCTCGGCTGAAAAGGGGTGGAGCCCGCTGGCGCTCCCCGTTCGCGGGCCATCGCGCGCGATACGCGGCCCGCGCCAGGGCGGATGCGCTCAGTATGCCCGACCGCGCATCCGCAGTCCATCGCCCAGCGGGGGGATGCGAAAACACCCTGGGAGGCGCGCAAGGATGGCGCGCCGAGGCGCGTCGCCCCGAAAAGGCCGCCTTTCCGGTTGGTGGCTGCGAAAATGGCCGGCCAGACCCGGCGCGCACGGCCGGGCGAACCCGTCAGTCCCTGCCCCGGCGCCGGCCCAGACGCCAGAAGGCCAGGCCGCTCAGCCAGAAGATCAGCGAGAGCCCCCAAACAATCCGGCTGGCCAGGGGCTGGCTGGCCGGGCCGGCCTGGTCCGCGGGGGGCTGCTCCGCCGCCGGGCCGGAGCCCGGCCGCCAGTCCAGTCCCACCTCGCCGCGGTGGCCCTGGCCGTCGTCCAGCAGCACCCGCCAGCGCCCCTCCTGGTCGGGCAGCCAGGCGAAACGGCCCTGGGCGTCGGTGTTGCCCACCTGGTGGGTCTGGCCGTCCGGCCCCAAGACCCGCGCCTTGACGAAGCTCATGGGTTCGCCGCCGCTGTATTCGCCCCGCGCCCAGGCGGCCGGCCCCTGGCCGGCGCTCAGCTCGACGCCGTGGCCCAGGGCCGGGGCGGGCAGCAGCAGCAGCCAGAGCAGGCCGGCCGCGCGAGCGATGCGGGCGATGCAGGCCAGGCCGGCCCCGCCCCCCGGCCGGGGCCGGGGGGCGGGGCGATGGCATGCGGCCAAGGCTTTCATTTCAGGTTGAAGGTAAGCGCGGCCGAATGGCTGAACTTGTCGCACTCGGCCGGGTCGGCGAAGGGAGCTTCGTGCTTGGCCAGCACCAGCCACAGGCCGGGATGCCAGACCTTGACCACCGCCTTGCCCTCCTTGTCGGTCTTGGCCGCGAAGGCGAAGGTGTTGGCCTGGTCGCTGAAGCCGGCGAAGGTGGCGAAAACCTGGCAGCCCGCCAGTGGTTTGCCCTCGAAAAGCACCTGGACCGGCAGGCCGCCGCCGGCCTTGATCCCGGCCGGATTGGCCAGGGGCGTGATCTCCAGGGTCTGGCCCACCGGTTGGGAGACGTCGCCCGCGGCCTTGCCCACGTTTAGGATGGCCTTGGCGTACTTGGCCGAGCGGATGCACGTGACCGCCCCCGGCACCTGGTTCTTGGGCTTGTCCTGATAGCCTTCGGGGCTCTTGGTGTACCACTGGGCCGCGCGGCCGCTCACGGCCACGTAACTGCCCTCGGCCAGGGGCGTCTTGGTCACGAAATCCAGCTTGGCTCCGGGCTGGGCCTCGACGCGTCCGGCCGGGCCGATCAAATAGGCCGGCGCAAGCTTGTCCTTGTCGGCGCCCTCGTCGGCCGGGAAGGCGTGGCCATAGCCAACGACGATATGCGCCGGCTGGCCGGCCTGGGGGTTGTCCACGGTTATCCACAGGTCGTGGGCCAGGGCCGCCCCGGACATGAGGCCCAGGGCCAGGGTCGCCAAGCTGGTCATGATTAATTTACGCATGGGATTTCTCCTCGTCTTTACCAGTCAATGGTCAGGGTGAGATAGAACGACAGCGGGTCGGCCGGGGCGTAGGTCTTCACGCCGTTGGCGAAGCCCACGTACTCGGCGTACTTGGCGTCGAACAAGTTGATCACGTCCAAGGCCAGACGGTAGCGCCGGTCGAAGCGATAGGAAACCTGGGCGTCCACGCTCTGAAAGCCATCGGCGGTGAGCGTGTTGGCCGCGTCGATCTTCCAGTCGCTCACCCAGCGATAGCGCAGGCGACCGCCCAGGCCCAGTTCCGGCTCGTAGGCCGCCTCGGCGTTGAACACGTGCTCTGGCACGTTGGTCAGGCGGTTGCCGTCGCGCTGGGCCGCGCCGTCGAAGTAGTCGGTGTACTTGGCGTCGATGTAGGCGTAGTCGAGGTGCAGGCGGACGTTCTTCCACGGGTGGAAATTGGCCTCCGCCTCGATGCCCTGGCGCCTGGTGGTGCCGGCGTTCTCCAGGGTGGTGGGGTCGTCCACCTTGGCCTGGAAGTCGTCGGTGGTGTCCAGCCGCCAGGCGGTGAGCCCGAAATCGGCCCACTTGAGCGGCCGGCCGCGCAGGCCGCCCTCGTACTGGGTGCGGATGGCCGGGTCCAGGTAGGAGCGCTTCCACAGGTCGCGGTCGCGCGGCAGGGCGAAGCCCTTGCCATAGCCGGCGAAGATTTCGTAGCCGGGCAGCAGGGTGTAGACCAGCGCCGCCTTGGGGCTGAAGATCTCCGGCCCGCTGCGGTCGTAGTCGCCGCTGGGCAGGCGCTCGTTGAGCTTGCCGCTGAACATGTCGTAGCGGGCGCCCAGCACCAGGCGCAGGGGCTTGAATATTTGGTAGTTAAGTTCGCTGTACAGGGCGGTGGTGTAGAGGGTGATGTCGAAATCCTGGTACTTGCTCCCGCGGGTGCGGCCGTTGCCCACCGTCAGGTTCCAGCGCTCGCGGTTTTCCTTCTCGTCCATGAAATCCAGGCCCAGGACGAAGCGGGTCTCGCGCTCCAGCAGCTTGCCCAAATAGTTGTAGGACAGGCCCGCGCCCATCACCTCGCGCTGGAAAAAACGCTCGTCGCCGTAGTTGCTGCCGATGCGCTGGGCCGGGCTGACCCAGTTCTGGTACCAGCGGGTGAAGTCCTGCTGGTGCGCCCAGGCGTAGGCCAGCAGCTTGGAGTTGTCGGTCAGCTTGTAGCGGACGTCCGCCTTGGCCTCCCCGCGTTTTTTCTTGCCGCCGTTGACGTCGTTGACCGCGCGGTTGGGGTTGGAGTCGTAGACCGACTGGGGGATGTAGCCCGGCGCGTCCCAGGTGGAGTTGAAGCCGCGCACGCTGAAGGTGGCGTCGATGCGGTCGTTGAAGGCATAAGTCCAGCGGCCGGCCACGTTCTGTTTGTCCCAGGTGGAGTTATCCTGGAAGCCGTCGCTGTGGTAGTACTGGCCGGCGTAGACCTGGTCCAGCTTGCCATCGCGACGGGCGATGACCGCCACCGCGTCCTGGGTGTTGAAGCTGCCGTAGCGCAGCTTGAGGCGGGTGAAGTCGCCGGACTTGATGGTGTGGAAGGCCACCGAGCCGGCGCTGGCGTAATTGCCGTAAAGGGCCGAGGCCGGCCCCTTGACCACCTCCACCCGTTCGATCTCTTCCGGGATGATGTAGTTGGTGTCGGCGTAGCCGTCGGTCTCGTTGAGCGGGATGCCATCCAGGAAGATGGCGGCGTCGGGTCCGTGGGAGCAGCCGGTGAAGCCGCGCATCTGGAAGGCCGCGGCGGTGCCCCCCTGGTGGTACTGGTTGATGCTGACGCCCGGACTGAGCTTCATGATGTCCAGCGGGGTCACGTATACGCGGTCTATGATCTCGGCGTTGTCCAGCACCGTGGCGCTGGTGGCCTCCAGGCCCTCGCGCAGGGTGTCGCCGCGCACCACCACGTCGTCGAGCTTTAGCGCCTTTTTCTCGGCGGTTTTTTCGTTTTCGGACCCGGCCGCCCAAGACGGCGCCGCCAAGATCGCGGCCAGGGTCAGGCCAATGGCCCCCAGGGCCAATCGTCTCCAGCCTTTCGCCATGCTTCCTCCATGTCTTGCTTTACGGGTTCACGGCTGCGTTGACCCTAGGCTGGCGGGAGGTGCACAATAAACACGCGCACGGGGGCGCCAGCCCCTGGCCAGGGAGGGCGGCCGCGTCCAGCCGCCAAGCACGCGCGGCCGTCCTCCCGTCTTCGGTTTTTCCGTCCCTGCTCAAACCATGACCGCCGCGCCGGCCGCCTCCGGCCAGGGCCCTCGGCGGATCATCAGCTCAATTCGAAGGCCACGGTCAGCTCCAGGCGCAGCCCGCCCCGGCCCAGGCCGGCCGGCGGGGGCGGAAAAGGCGCGGCCCTCTGCACCGCCTCCTGGGCGGCGCGGTCCAGGTCGGGATTGCCTGAACTCTTGGCCACCCGGCAGGCCTGCAAGTCGCCTTTGGCGCCCAGGCTGAAATCCAGAGTCACCCGACCCTCGATCTGCCGCCGCCGGGCCTGGGGGGGATAGCGCTTCTCGCGCTCGATGCGCAGCCGCACCGCCTCGTAATAGGCCTCCAGGTCGGCCCGGCCCGCCGGGGCCGCCGGCGCGGAAAGCCCCACCCCGCCCAGCCCGGCGGCCTCCGCGCTGGGCGCGGCCTCGGCCATGGCGTCCCTGGCCTCGACGCTGGCCGGGGCCAGCTCGCGGGGCTGGGGGATGGCCAACGGCTGGGACCGCACCTGGAGAGGGTCGGCCAGGGTGGGCTCCTGGGTCTGGGGCGGGCGCAGGCGCGGCCGGGGCAGGGCCCGGGCCGGCGGGGCCTGGTTCATGAGTCCCACCTGGATCTGGGTGTAGGCGCGCACCTTGATGAGCCCGCTGACGTGCAGGATCAGCGCCAGATGCGCGGCCAGCGACAGAGCCAGGAAGACGCGCAGGGGCCAGTTGGGGCGCTTGGCCGCGTCCACGGCTAGAAGTCCTTCTCCGTGGCCAGGAAAAGCTGCCCCGCCCCGGCGGCCTTGGCCAGGTCCATCACCTTCACCGCCTGGTTGAGCATCACCCGGCGGTCGGCTTTGATGAACACCTGGGCGTGTTCACGCCCGGCGATGCGCTCCTTGAGCCGGCTGAAAAGCTGGTCGGCGGCCACCTCCTCCTGCCCCAGCAGGATGCGCCCGTCCTGGGCCACGTAGACGGTGATCTGCTGCTCCATCTGGGCCGCGGCCGAGCGGGCCTGGGGCAGTTTGAGATCGATGGCCTCGTCCACCATGAAGTTGGTGGTGAGCAGGAAATAGATGAGCAGCAGGAAGACGATGTCGATCAGCGAGGTGAGCGGCAGCGCCACCCCGGCCCGCGGCCTGGGCTTGGCGTGGATGAGCATGGCCTCAGCTCCCCTGGCGGCTGCCGTTGAGGGCCTTGATGAAGGCCACGCTGCGGCTGGCCAGCCCGTCGTGGAAGCGGTCCACCCGGCCGGCCAGATAGGAGTGGGCGGCCATGGTGGGCAGGGCCACGATGAGCCCGAAGGCGGTGGTGAGCATGGCCTCCCAGATGCCGCCGGCCAGGACCGCGGCGTTGACCTTGCCGCCGGTCTCCTGGATGACCATGAAGGCCTTTATCATGCCGGTGACGGTGCCCAACAGGCCCAAGAGCGGGGCCAGGTTGCCGATGGCGGCCAGCACCGGCAAATAGCGCTCCAGCTCGCGCACCTCGCCCTGCTGGGCGTCGATGAGCACCGTCTCCATGGTCTCGCGGTCTTGGGGGTTCACCTGGGCCGCCGCCAAGAGCACCCGGCCCAGGGGGCCGGGGTCCTCGCCGGCCTGGGCCAGGGCCGCGGCGCGGTCGCCTTGGGACAAGGCGCCGCCCACCCGCTCGGCCAGGGCCTCCCCGGCCAGCCTCACCCGTGAATAGCGCCACAGCCGCTCGGCCGTCAGCGCCAGCATCACCACCGAGCAGAAAAGGATCGGCCACATCACCCAGCCGCCCTTAGTGAAAAATCCCATCAGGTCCATGCGACTCACCTTTCGTTTCAGAATGCTGCACTGGGCGTCCTGCCCCGTGCAGCGTCGGGTTGTCAAAAGCGTGGTTTTGCCAAGCCTCCCAAATTGCTCGCCCCAAGAGGCTCGCAATTTGGCGGGCCATCCCTGGCCCGCATTGGCCGCTGCATGGCGATAAGCTCGTTTCGCACTCTAGATAGTTACTGGCCGATATTTTTCCCAGTTCATCGTGCGGCGGCTCCCGCATCCGCGGCGCGCTCAAAATCGGTCACGTCCGGCTGGCCGTCGTGGTCCAGGTCGCGGCGCACTCGCACCAGGGCCTCGGATTGGTCATAGTCCTCCCAGAGGTCGGGCCGGCCGTCGCCGTCCCGGTCCTCCGCCACCCTGCGCACCAGGCCGTTTTCATAGAAGAACCAGACATCCACTCCCTTGCCCTTGCGGTCCTGCTCGGCCCGCTCGGCCCGGCCGTCGGGGTGGTAATAAAAAACGAAGTCCAGCCGGCCGCTGCCGTCGCGCTCCTCCTCGCTTTTGGCCAACCGGCCCTGCTCGTCAAAGTGCTCGCGCAGGGTGACGCGCCCCACGCGCTCCTCGTCGGACTCCTGCACGGCCAGGCGGCCGTCGCGGTAAAAAGAGCGGCGCACCAGGCGGCCGTCGTGGTCCACCACCTCCACCACCGAGGACCAGCCCGGCCGGTCGTAGTGCTGGCGGGTCTCGAAGTGTCCGTCGCGGTCCAGGTCCTGTTCGGAGCGGACCCGCTTGCCGTCGCGGTAGAAGACCTTCAGGTCCACCTTGGCCGCGCCCTCGCCGCGCCGCTCCAGGCGCGCCAACTGGCCGTTCTGGTAGAACTGCCAGGTGTCGATGACCCCATCGCCTTTGCTGGCCGCCCGCACCTCGGCCTTCTCTCCCTTGGCGTCGAACAGGACGATCAGGCTGGGCCGGCCGACGCCCTTTTCGTCCACCTCCTGGCGATGGGGCTTGCCGTTAATGAAAAACGTCACCTGCTCGAAGCGGCCGTCGCCGTCGGCGTCCACCTGGTCGCGCACGGGCTCGCCGCCCTGATAGGCGATGATTCGGTCCACGGACCCGTCGTGGTTGGTGTCCTGGCGCAGCTCGGCCGGCCGTCCCTGGGCGTCATAGCGGGTGAAGCGGTCCGGCTTGCCGTCGGCATTCAAGTCCTCCTCGCGCCGCTGGGGCCGCCCGGCCTCGTAGATGGTGAGCATCAGCACCAGGCGGCCGTCGGCCGAGCGCCGGGTCTCGCGGATCATCTGGCCGTCCTTGAACTCGCGGGTGGTCTCCAGCGCGCCGTCGTGGTCCAGGTCGTGGCGGCTCTGCGCCGGCCGGCCCTGGGCGTCATAGTCCACCACCTGGTCCACCCGGCCGTCGTGGCGGGTGGCGGTCTTGCGTTGGCTCGGCTGGCCGTCGCGGTAGGTGATCCACACGTCGGGCCGGCCGTCGCGGTTCAGGTCGCGGGTGGTCAGGCTGGGCTGACCGGCCTGGTAGGTCGTCGTTTGGTCGAAGTAACCGTCGGAGCCGCTGCTGCGCTTCACCTCCAGGATGCGGTCCTGGGCGTCGAAGCTGATTATCACGTCCACCTGGCCGCCGGGCCGGCCGGACCGCTCCTGGCGCACCCGTTTGCCACCCTGGAAATAGTCCCAGGTGTCCATGGCCCCGTCGCCGTTGGTGTCCCGCTCCAGGCGTTGGATCTGCCCGTCCTCGAAATGCTGCACCTGGTCCACCCGGCCGTCGTGGTCTTTGTCCAGCTCCACCCTGACCACCGCGCCGTCCCGACGGTGCAGCCAGCGGTCGGGCCGGCCGTCGCCGTTGGTGTCCTGGGCCTCGACCCCGGCCCAGGCCGGCCCGTCCGCCGCCGACAAAAGCAGGCAGCCCAGGATCAAAGTCGCGCGCCAATGCCGCAAGCCGTTCCTCCGCCAAACAAAAAAAGACCGCCGGCGCATGCTGCGCCGCGGCCTTCTGGACGCTGGGTTGTTTATCTGGTCTATCCGGCCGGTCCGGCCTGTGCTCCTTATCTGGACGCACCTTCTTGGGCGTCTGGGGGCAGGCGCGTGGCACCGACTGGCGGATTAATAGCACCACCCATGCCGCGTGTCAACATGCTGCGTATTGACGACGCAGCCCGGTTCTAGTCCTGGCGGATGACGGTGACGGTCTTGCCCAGCCACTCGGCCGGCAGATATATGCGGCCGCTCTGACCGCTGCGGGTCACCCGCTTCTGCACCACCTCGCGGCCGTAGATGGTGAACTGCACCAGCCTGGCGGCGGCGGAGGCCTCGTTGCCCTGGGGCTGCTCATCTCCGGCTGTCTTGCTATTTATGCTCGGCATGTCTGGCGGCCGCTCCGGCTGGGGTTGAACTGGCCCGTCCAGGCTTGGCCGGGCGGCCGGCTCAGGCGGCGGCGGTCTTGTCCTTGGCCTGCTTGCGGCGCTCCTCGTCGCGTATCTCGCGGCGCAGCAGCTTGCCCACCTTGCTCTTGGGTAGCATGTCGCGAAACTCGATGTAGCTGGGCACCTTGTAGGGGGCCAGGCGGTCGCGGCAATGCCGTATCAGCTCGGCCGCGGCCACGCCCTTGGCGTCGTCCTTGAGCACCACGATGGCCTTGACCCGCTCGCCCACCTTGGGGTCGGGCACGCCCACCACGCAGGCCCCCACCACCACCGGGTGATCCTGCAACACCGCCTCCACCTCCGAGGCGCTGACCCGGTAGCCCTTGTGCTTGAGGATGTCGGCCGAGCGCTCCACGTAGATGATCTCGCCGCCCTCGCCCTCCCGCACGAAATCGCTGGTGCGGTAATAGGTTTCGCCGTCGATCTGCACGAAAGCCGCCTTAGTCTCGTCGGGCTTGTTCAGGTAGTGCTTCAGGCTGTGGTCGCTGGTCACGATCAGCTCGCCCACCTCGCCCTTGGCCACCGGGACCAGTGTGTCGGAATCCACAATGCGGGTGCGGCGGCTGGCCAGCGGCATGCCGATGCTCATGGGCGCGGGGTCGCCCCGGTCCAGGCGGCTGTAGGTGACGTGGCCGGCCTCGGTGGAGCCGTAGACCTGGTAGATGGGCGCGCCCACCCTGGCCTTCCAGCGTTTGAGCACCTCGGCCGGCAGGGCGTCGCCGCCGCAGTAGCAATAAGTGAGCGAGGACAGGTCGTATTGGTCCAGCCGGTCGTTCTCCAGGATCATGCGGTACAACGCCGGCACGCCCAGCAGCCAGCGCACGTGGTAGCGCTCCACCGCCTTGAGGATGGCGTCCACCACCGGCATGGGCATCAGAACCGTGGTGTTGCCCAGGTTGAGCCCCAGGGCCATGAACAGGCCCAGGGCCATGATGTGGAACAGGGGGTTGATGGCGATGTAGACGTCGCCGCCTTCCTTGGCGAAGCCCTTGAACACGTCGAAGCTGATGTCGTTGACGTAGGAGACCTGGCCCCAGTGGTTGCCGGGCACGCCTTTGGGAAAGCCGGTGGTGCCGCCGGTGTAGAGGATGTAGGAAAGGTCGACCACTGGATCCAGGTCCACCTTGGGCGGCGCGGCCGGGGCCTTGAGCAGCTTCTTGAACCACATCACGTCGGCGGCCTTTTCCACCCGGCCGGTGGGGGTGACGTCCATCAGGGCGGCAATGGCGCGCTTGACCGGGCCGACCATGTCCAGTAGCCCGGTGACGATGATGCGCTCCAGCCCGGAGCCCTCGGCCGCCTCGCGCACGTAGCCGTAGTTGGTGTCGTGGCAGACCACCGCCTTGGCCCCGGCGTCCTTGATCATGTAGGCCAGTTCGTGGCTGGTGTAGATGGGCGAGACCAGCACCGTGGCCACGCCCAGCTTCTGGCAGGCCAGGAAGGTGATGATGAACTGGGGGCAGTTGTAGAGATAGATCACCAGGCGGTCGCCCTTGGCGAGCCCCAGGCGCGCCAGCCCGGTGGCGCAGCGGTCCACCAGCTCCTTCAGCCTGGCGAAGCTGAAGCGCCGGCCCAGGAAGAGCAGGGCCGTGGCGCGGGGGCTTTTCGCCGCCGCCGCCTCGAAACGGGTGAAGGTGAACTCCGCCGCCGGTCGCGGCCGGGGGGTGCCTTGCTCTTTGGCTTGCTCGCTCACGGGAGTCTCACCTCGTTGCGCCTGTTAGCCCTTGGCATGCGTTTTTGCAGCGCGCATGCGCGCGTGCAAAAAGCCATGCCAAGGGCCGCCGGCGCGGTGTTGGTCATTGCCGTTTCTCGCCGTCCCAGACCGACCGTCGCGCTAGGTCCCGAAATAGGCGGCCCGCACGTCGGGGTTGTCCATCAGCTCGTCGCGGCTGCCCTCCACCACGGCCGAGCCGTTCTCCAGGATGTAGCCGTAGTCGATGATGGGCATGATCGGCCGGGCGTACTGCTCGGCCACGATGATGGCGGTGCCGCGCTGGTCGCGGATCTCCTTGATGCTCTTGGAAAGCCAGTACTGGATGGCCGGCGAGAGGCCCAGGAGCGGCTCGTCCAGCAAAAGCAGCTTGGGCTGGGCCATCAAGGCCCGGCCGATGGCCAGCATCTGCTGCTCGCCGCCGCTCAGGAACCCGCCCAGGCGGTTCTTGAGCTTGGTCAGCGGCGGAAAGATGGTGAAGACGTAATCCAGGGTCTCGGCCGCCTGCTCCGGCCTGGCCAGGTAGCCGCCGATGCGCAGGTTCTCCACCACGCTGCTTTCCGGGAAGATGCGCCGCCGCTCCGGACAAAGCACGATGCCGGCCTTGGCCCGCGCCGCCGGCTTCAGGCCCATCACCGGCCGGCCCAGGAAGTCGATCTCGCCCCGGATGGTGATGCGTTCGCCGCCGCGCATCTGCTCCTTGCGCTGGATGTCCAGCATCAGGCCCGACAGCGCGTACATCAGGGTGGACTTGCCGGCGCTGTTGGCCCCGAAGACTCCGATTATCTGCCCATCGCCGCAGTTCAGGCTGACGTTGTTCAGCGCCAGCATGTTCTCGTAGAAGACCATCAGGCCGCGGGCCTCAAACATAGCTGTAGACCTCCTCGCTGCCGAAGTAGGCCCTTTTCACTTCCTCGTGGGCCATCACCTCATCCGGCGTGCCCTCGCAGATCTTGGCCCCGAAATTGAGCACCAGGACCCGGTTGGCCAGGCGGAAGAGCTCGCGCAGGCGATGCTCGACCATGATGAGCGTTACCCCCTCCTGCACCAGCTTTTCCATCAGCGGCAGCATGGAGGCCATCTCGCTCATGGACAGGCCGCTGAAGACCTCGTCGCAGATGATGATGTCCGGCCGAAGCGCCAGGCAGCGGGCCAGCTCCAGGCGCTTGAGGTAGCCGGTGGGCAGGGCCGAGGCGGCCTTGTATGGCACGTAGGAGTCGCGCTCGAAGCCGATCTCCTCCAGGATGTCCACCGCCACCGCGTCGCGGCTGCCCAGGCGGCCTCCGCCGCGCCAGCCGCCGGTGCGCCGGGCGCGGCGGCTGAAAAGCGGCACGATCAGGTTCTTGAAGGCCGGCAGGCTGTAGTAGGGGCGCATCACCTGGAAGGTGCGGGTCAGCCCCAGGTCGGCGATCTTGTGCGGCTCCCAGTTGGTGATGTCACGTCCCTGATAGGTCACCTGGCCGGTGTCGATCTGGATGAAGCCGGTGATGGCGTTGACGAGCGTGGTCTTGCCGGAGCCGTTGGGGCCGATGATGCCCAGCACGTCGCCTTGCCTGAGCTCGAAGCCCACGCCGGCCAGGGCCTGCACCCCGCCGAAAGCCTTGTTGACGTCCCGTACGCTGAGGATGACCTTCTCGCTCATATTTCCACCCAGCGCTCGAACTGTTCGTACTTGCGCGCCATGTAGGGCAGGATGCCCTCGCTTTTGAAAACCACGAAGGCGGTGAGGATGACCGCGTAGACCGCGATGCGCAGGGTGCCGAAGTCGCGCAGCAGCTCGGAGACCGGCACCAGGATCAGACAGCCCAGCAGCGGGCCCACCAGGGTGCCGGGGCCGCCCACCACCGTGGCCGCGATGGGGATGATGGAGAAATCCAGCGCGAACTGGCTGATGCCGGCCCACATGTACATGTGGGAGAGGAAGGCCCCGCCCAGGCAGCCGATGGAGCTGGCGATGAAGACGCCCAGCGCCTTGAAGGCGGTGATGCTGATGCCGCTGGCCTTGACCGCCTGGTCGTTGTCCTTTACACCCCGGAAGACCAGGCCCACGTCTTCCTCCACCAGCCGGCGCAGGCCGAAGAGCACCGCCAGCGCCAGCCCCAGGAGCAGGTATTGCTCCAAAAACCGGCTGGGCATGCCATCCACGCCCAGGATGCCGTCGGTGCCGCCCAGGATGTCCAGGGCCTCGATCACCCGCGCGGCCAGGAGCGGGAACATCAGGCTGACGATGGCGAAGTAGACGCCCCTGAGCGGCAGGCAGGGCCACAGGAGCAGGGTGCAGACCCCGCCGCCGATGACGGTGGCCAGGGGCACGGTCAAAAGCGGCGGCAGGCCCAGGCTGGTGTTGAGGATGGCGGCCAGGTAGGCCCCCACCCCGATGTAGAGCGCCCCGCCCAGGCTGACCAGGCCCACGTAATGGGCCAGGAAGTCGAAGCTGATGGACAGCAGGCCGTAGATGCAGACGATGGAAATGACCCGCTGCCAGTAGGGCGCGGCCCAGAAGATCAGGGGCAGGGCCAGGAGTCCCAGGATCAGGAGCAGGCGGGGGGCCACCAGATAACCCATCTCCTGCCAGGAGCTGACCGCGTAGACCGTGTCCGAGCGCACCTTGATGCCCCGATCCACCCGCTCCTTGCGCATGTTGCTCTGTCGTGCCGCCATCCGCCGTCGCTCCCCTAGTTGGTCATACCCGCTCCTCAAGCTCCTTCTGGCGGCCGAAGATGCCGCTGGGCTTGAGGATCAGGGTGATGATGATGGCCAGGATGGCCACCACCACCGAGTAGTGGCTGCCCAGGTAGGTCACGGTGACGATCTGGGCGAAGCCGATGATGAAGGCGGCCAGCACGGCGCCGGTCCAGGAGCCCAGCCCGCCCACGATGCACACCGCCACCGCCATGATGAGCACGTGGTAGCCGGCCTCCACCACGATGTTGCCCAGGGGCAGGAGCACCAGGGCCGCCGCCCCGGCGAAAAGCGCCCCCAGGGCCATGGAGACCACCGCCATGCGGTCGCTGTCGATGCCCAGGGTCAAGGCGGCCCGCTCGTCCTGGGCCATGCCCTTCAAGGCCAGGCCCAGCCGGGTGCGGTTGACGAAGATCCACAACGCGGCCACCAGGGCCGCGCCCAGGAGGATGACCCAGATGCGCTGCCAGTCCAGGCTGGCGCCCATGAACTCCAGGCTGCCCTGGGTGAACGGCGGCAGGGTGATGGTGGCGCCCTTCAAGCCGCCCCAGCGCAGGCCCTCCAGCATGGCCAGGCCCACCGCGTAGGAGGCGATGATCTCGCTGATGGCCATGCCGCGCACCCGCACCAGGATGGTGTGGTACAGCGCCGCGCCCACCAGGGCGATGAAGGCCAAGGCCAGGAGACCGGCCAGCAGGTAGGGCAGGCCCAGGCGCTGCAACAGCAGCCAGCAGATGTAGCCCGCCATAACGTAGAGCGCGCCGTGGGCGAAGTTGGGCAGGCGGCTGATGCCGTAGACCAGGGTGAAGCCCACCGCCATCAGGGCCAGCGCCACGCTGTTGACGATGCCGTAGATGATCAGTTCCATGCTGCTCGGCTCTCGGCGGCCGGGGCGCAGAAGGCCCCGGCCGCCAGCGGGTTGAAGGGAGGGGTCGTTACTTCATCCAGGGGGGCAGCTTGATCTCGCCGGTGGCGATCTTGGGCGGGAAGACCACCACCCGCTTGCCGGCCTGCCACTGGAAGATGGTGCCCACCGCGCCCTCGTTGGGGTCGAGGCTGGGGATGACCTGGTTGGTCTTCTGGTCGAACTTGATGCGGCCGTAGACGCCCATCAGGTCCATGGACTTCATGGCCGCCACCAGCTTGTCCGGGTCCAGGCCGCCGGCGCGCTCGATGGCGTCCTTGATGGCGTAGACGGCCATGTAGCTGGAGCTGGCGCCGTAGCCCTCCGGCTCCAGGCCGTATTTCTTCTGGTAGGCCTCCACGAACTTCATGGTCCAGGGGGTGGCGGCGCTGGGCGCGTTGCCGGCGTTGACCACGTTGGCCAGGCAGTATTCGCCCTTGCCCTCGGTGGCCGCCCAGAAGCCGGGCTGCTCGGCCGCCGCGATGATGGAGCCGAAGGGCAGGGCCGGGATCTTCATGTCGTGCCACTGCTTGAGCAGGATGGAAGTCTCCGGCATGTCCATCCAGATCAGGATGATCTGGGCCTTTTCGTTCTTGGCCTTGACCAGGCCCATGGAAAAGTCAGTGGCCCCGGTGGGATACACCTCCGGCTCGAAAACCTTCCAGCCCTTGCCGGCCATCACCTTGGCGATGATGGCCCCGCCGGCCCGGGCGTGGGCCACGTCCTGGACCATGATGGCCAGGCGGTCCAGGTTGTACTGCTTGCCGATCATCTCCAGGCAGGGGATGATCTCGCCGCTGACCATCCACTTGGCCTCGCCGGAGATGCGGAACAGGTACTTGAACTTGTCCGGATTCTCGCCCACCAGGTCGCTGTACTTGGGCGTGAGCGCGCCGGTGGTCAGGATGCTGATCTTCTTGTTCTTGGCGATCAGCGGCATGGCGGCCAGGGCCGCCTCGGAGCGCACCGGGCCGCCCACGATGAAGTCGGCCTTTTTCTCCAGCAGCAGCTTTTCCACCGCCAACAGCGCCTCGCTCACCGGCACGCCGGGCTCCAGGTCGCGGGTGTCGATCACCTCCACGGCGAAGGGCCGTTTGGCGTCGCCGACCTTAACCCCTCCCTGGGCGTTGATCTCCTCCACGGCCAGCTTGATCGCCCGCTCCGCGTCCCAGCCGTAGAGGAACGCCGTGGACAGCGGGCAACCCAGCACGATGGGGTCGGCCGCCCTGGCGGGCGCGCCGGCTAACAGGCCGGCCACCAGGGCCAGGGCCAAGAAAACCCGTGCGGCGATACTTCTCATCGCTTCATGCCTCCTCTTTGCTTTCGGATTTGCGCAACGGTTGTCCGTCCATGCCCAGGCCATGGCTGGTCAGGAGCTCGGCCAGACCCTCGGCGCTGACGCCCAGGATGCGGCAGGCCCATGCCAAGTCGCCGTTGGTGTGGCGCAGCACCTGCTGGATGTGATCCCTGCGGACCTGGCTGAGGGGCTCGATGGGCGGCATCTCGGCGACGGCTCCTCCATGGGGGTCGGACTGGAAGAGAGCAAAAAGCATGCCTCGGCATCCCGGCCCGGCGCGGCGGTCCCCGGCCCGCATGACAGCACGCCGTTTCAGAAGCCGGCGCGGCGCCCGCCCAGAACGGGGCCGGATCGGGTGGCAAGCCCGGCTGGCAAGGGGGTGGAAAGAACCTTTACAGGGAGGGGATTGGCAAGCGGTTGGGAGCCCCCAGCGGGGGCGAGCAATTTGCGTAACCTGCCGGAATTCATTTCCGGCAAGTTCACGAAATCACGCCAAATATAAATTTGGCATGATTTCGGACGGGCCGTCCATGGCCCGTCTAGGAGCCTGTCGACGCGTTACTTCGACAGGCACCTAGGCCTTGCGATAGAGGCTGAAATGGGACATGCGCTTGCGCAGGGTGGGGCGCGAGATGCCCAGGGCGCGGGCGGTGGCCGAGATGTTCCAGTCGTTCTCGTTGAGCGCGAAAAGGATGTGCCGGTGCTCCACCTCCTCCAGGGTGGAAAGGTTGACGCCGGCGGCCGGGGCGGCCGGGCCGGGCTCGGATGCGGCCAGGGCCTCGGCCACCGCATCGGCCATGAGCACCGGACCGCGGCTGTCCATGGCCGCCTTGGTCAGCACGTTCTTTAGCTCGCGCACGTTGCCGGGCCAGGGGTAGGCCATGAGGCGGTCCATGGCCCGGCCCTCCACCCGGTTGACCGCGATGGCGAGTTCGGCGTTGACGCGGCCCAGGAAGTATTGCACCAGCTTGGGCAGGTCGCTGATGCGCGCGCGCAGGGGGGGCACCTTGATGGTGACCACCTTGAGCCGAAACAGCAGATCCTGGCGGAAGCGCCCCTGCCGGGCCAACTCGCGCAGGTCGCGGTTGGTGGCGGCGATGATGCGGGCCTGGGAGCGCTGCACCTGGGTGCCGCCCACGCGGGTGAACTCGCGGTTTTCCAGAAACCGCAGGAGCTTGGCCTGGAGGAGTAGGGGCAGCTCGCCCACCTCGTCAAAAAATATGGTGCCCTGGCCGGCCAGCTCCAGGCGGCCCTTCTTGTTCTCCACCGCGCCGGTGAAGGCCCCGCGCTCGTGGCCGAAAAGCTCCGACTCCATCAGGTTGTCCACCAGGGTGGTGCAGTCCACGGTGACGAAGGGCTGGGCCTTGTCCTGGGACGAGTCGTGGATCACCCTGGCGATGAGCTCCTTGCCGCTGCCGGTCTCGCCGGTGATGAGCACCGTGGCCCGGTTGCGGGTCAACAGGCCTATGGTCTTGAAGATGGAGTTCATCTCCTGGGTGTCGCCGATGATCCGCCGGCGGGCGTCCACCGGCCCGCTGGCCTCGATCACCGGCGCGTGGGCCTGGGTGGCCGCGGCGATGTGCAGGGCCTTGCCGATCACCCGGTCCAGGTCCGGGGCCTTGAACGGCTTTTGCAGGTAGTCGTAGGCCCCCAGGCGCATGGCCTCGATGGTGGTCTCCATGTCGTGGAAGGCGGTTATCATGATGACCTTGGCCTCCGGGTCCTGGCTGGCGATGCGCGGCAACAGCTCCAGGCCGGAGATGTCGGGCAGCTTGATGTCCAGGATGACCACCGCCGGCCTGAGCCGGCCCCACAGGGCCAGGCCCTCGCCGCCGCTGGCCGCCGCCCAGACCTCGTAGCCCTTTTCCTTCAGAAACATCTCCAGCGACTCGCGCAGGGAGTCGTCGTCCTCCACGATGAGGATGCGCCTCACGGCCGCCATGGCAGCCTCATGACGAAGGCCACGCCCACGCCGTGGCGGCCCCGCGCCGCCACCGTGCCGCCGTGGGCCTCCAATATGCGCTTGACGATGGAGAGCCCCAGGCCGGTGCCCCGGCTCTTGTTGGTGTAAAAGGGCGTGAACAGGTTCTTCATCGCCTCCGGCGCCAGGCCGGGTCCGTTGTCGTGCACGCCCAGCTCCACCCAGGCCCCGCCCGAACCGGCCAAACTGCGGGTCCAGACCGTGATGCGCCCGCCCGGCTCCAGGCTCTCCAGGGCGTTGAGCATCAGGTTCAGTACCGCCTGCTCGATCTTGCCCAGGTCGGCCATCACCCTGGGCAGGCCATCCCGATGGCGCTGGCGCACCTTGATCTGGGCGGCCTTGACGCGCTCGGCCAAGAGATCCACGCAGTCATGGGCGGCCTGGGCCAGGTCCACCGGGGCCGGTTCGATGCTCATGGGCCGGGCCATGTCCAATAGCTGGTGCAGGATGCTGTCCAGGCGGGTCAGCTCGCGCACGGTCATTTCCAGGCGGCGGCGGTCGAAGCCCTCCAGGTTGAGCTTTTCCTGGAGGATCATCATGTTCAGGGTGCAGGTGGACAGGGGGTTGCGGATCTCGTGGCTCAAGGAGGCGGCGATCTGGCCCACGTAGGCCATGCGCTCGTTCTCGCGCAGGCGGTTTTCCATGGCCACCCGGCCGCTGATGTCGCGGCAGATGCCGATGGCCACCGGAATCTGGCCCAGCTCCACCACCTTGTATTTGATCTCGGTGTGCGCCTCGTCCGGGAGGCAGCCGGAGCGGGTGTACTCGATCTGGCCGCCCTGGGAGCGGCTGTTGAAGGCCTCGCGCAGGGCGTGCATCACCCTGGCCCGGCAGTCGGGGCTGACGAAATCGGCGAAGGGCCTTCCGGGCACGTTCTCCGGCGAGGCCCCGTGCATGCGGCAAAAGGCCAGGTTGGCAAACGAGACCCGCTCGCCTTGGACCACGAAGTAGCCGTCATTGATCTCGTTGACCAGGGTCTTGTAGCGCTGCTCGCTCTCGGCCAGCTCGGCGGTGCGGATGCGCACCGTGCGCTCCAGTCCCTGGGCGTGGGAGCGGATGGCTTTTTCGGCCATCTGCTGGAACAGATCGGAAAAGCGGTGGATGGTGAAGGCCAGGCACTGGTTGAGCGGCCCCAGACAGGCCAGGAGAAGCCGGGCCTTGTCCGGGGCCTGGAGCCGGGTCACCACGATGGTGCGGAACAGTTCGAAGGCCTTTTGCACGTCGCTGAGGGGGAAGCCGGCCTGCAGGCGCATGTCGGTGATGAAGTGGATGAAGCGGCGGATGCGCGTCAGGTCGCCCTGGGCCAGGGCCGCCTGGTTGGCGCGCATCGCCTCGCTGACGGTCAGGTAAAGCTCGCTGGTGGGGCGGTTGCTGTAGAGGGCCGACAGGCCGGCCAGCCGGTCCACCCACTCGTCCATCAGGTCGTCGGCCGCCTGGTCCAGCCAGACCAGGAAGGCCCGGTAGTCGGGCGTGTCCGGCGGCGGGGCCAGGCCGGCTCCCCCGTCGGCGCCCACCTCGGCGCACGGTTCTTCCTGCTGGACGGCCGACATGCCGATCCCCCAGGCCCCCGGCCGCCGGCGAAAAACCATCCGGCCCGGCCAGGCTTATTTATATAGCCGAAATGGGCCAAAAAAGTGCACGGATGTACTTTTTTGACGTCATCCATAGCTACATGCTAGCTATGATCGGCATGCTAGCACAACCGGCCGGCGGCGGACAAGGCGGGCGGAGCCGGCCGGCGGCCGATTGCGCCCGCCCCCCTTGTCAGGCCCCCGAAGCAGGTGCTAGATATTGGTAAGCCCCGCGCAAGACAAGCTCGACCGCGCCCAGGGGCCTGCGTCCCTCAACCAAAGCACGCGGGGCAGATCGCCCCGGAGGAGACGGCCAATGCCACCGGAGATCGGCGTAACCGTAACCCAGCACCTGCTAAGCCAGCAGGCCGAGCACGGCGGCGCCACCGGCGCCTTCACCCGCCTGCTCAACGAGCTCATCCTTTCGGCCAAGATCATCAGCCGCGAGGTGACCAAGGCCGGCCTGGTGGAGATACTGGGCTTCACCGGCCAGCGCAACGTGCAGGGCGAGCGGGTGCGCAAGCTCGACGAGTTCGCCCACGACGTCATGGTCCACCGCCTTTGCCACTCCGGCCACCTGTGCGTCATGGGCTCGGAGGAGAACGCCGATCCCATCGAGATTCCGCGCGGCTTCCAGGTGGGCAACTACGTGCTGCTGTTCGATCCCCTGGACGGCTCCAGCAACATCGACGCCAACGTCTCCATCGGCACCATTTTCAGCGTGCTGCGCAAGATCAGCTCCGGCCCGTCCTATCAGATGAGCGACCTGCTCCAGCCGGGCTTCAAGCAGGTGGCGGCTGGTTACTTCCTCTACGGCTCCTCCACCATGATGGTCTACACCACCGGCGCGGGCGTCAGCGGCTTCACCCTGGACCCCAGCGTGGGCGAGTTCCTGCTCAGCCACCCCAACATCGAGATCCCGCAGCAGGGCAAGATATTCAGCGCCAACACCGGCTATTGGGACTATTGGGACGACAACACGAGGGCCTACGTGGACTACCTGCGCCGGCCCGGCCCCGACAAGCCGGTCTACTCCCTGCGCTACATCGGCTCGCTGGTGGCCGATTTCCACCGCACCCTGCTCTACGGCGGCGTCTTCCTGTATCCGGCCGACAGCAAGGACCCCAAGAAGCCCCACGGCAAGCTGCGCCTGCTCTACGAGTGCTCGCCCCTGGCCTTCATCTGCGAGCAGGCCGGCGGGGCGGCCACCACCGGCCGCCAGCGCGTCATGGAGGTGCAGCCCCAGGAGCTGCACCAGCGGGTGCCGATCATCATCGGCAGCCCGGAGGAGGTCTACCTGGCCGAGCAGTTCTACGCCGGGAAAAGGCTTTAGCAGGATGCCTGAAAAGTCCAGCCCTGGACTTTTCAGGCCCGCGGCGGACGAAGTAAATTCGCCCGCCGCGCCGAGAAGCTTGCCCCAAGGGGGCGGCGCTTTTCGGCGGGCCATCCATGGCCCGCAATCTGACGCGAGTGCTCGGCGTGGAAACGGACCAGGCCGCAGCGCCGATCCCGGCGCCCTGGTGCTGGGGGTGGAGAGCTCCTGCGACGAGACCGCGGCTTCCGTGGTGGCCGACGGCCGCCGGGTGCTCTCCAGCGTCATCGCCAGCCAGGTGAAGGACCACGCCCCCTTCGGCGGGGTGGTGCCGGAGCTGGCCAGCCGCCGCCACCTGGAGAACATCGCCCCCGTGGCGCGCGCGGCCCTGGCCCAGGCCGGGGTGGGCCTGGGCGATCTGACCGGATTGGCGGTGACCCAGGGGCCGGGGCTGATCGGGGCGCTTTTGGTGGGCTTGAACTTCGCCAAGGCCCTGGCCTGGGCGCGGGGCCTGCCGGTGGTCGGGGTCAGCCATCTGGAGGGCCACCTCATGGCCCTGTCACTGGCCGACGAGCCGCCGCCTTATCCCCACGTGGCGCTGTTGGTCAGCGGCGGCCACACCAGCCTCTACCTGGTGCGCGGGCCGCTGATGCAGGAGGAGCTGGGCCAGACCGTGGACGACGCGGCCGGCGAGGCCTATGACAAGGTGGCCAAGCTCTACGGCCTGGGATATCCCGGCGGGGTGGTCATCGACCGCCTGGCCCAGGCCGGCGATCCCGCCGCCATCAGCCTGCCCCGGCCGCGCCTCCACGACGGCACCTTGGATTTCTCCTTCGCCGGGCTCAAGACCGCGGTGCTCTATTTCCGCCAAAAGCACCAGGGCCAGGCGTATCGCATCGAGGATCTCTGCGCCGGCTTCCAGGAGGCCGTGGCCGAGGTGCTGGTCAAAAAGACCATCCGCGCCGCCCTGGAGCGGGGCGTGGGGCACGTGGCCCTGGCCGGGGGGGTGGCGGCCAACCGCCGCCTGCGCGAGCGGCTGGCCCAGGATGCCGCCGCCGCCGGCCTGGGCGTCAGCCTGCCGCCCATCAGCCTGTGCACCGACAACGCGGCCATGATCGCCGCCGCCGGGGCCCACGCCCTGCGCGCCGGCCAGCGGCTTGCCCCGGCCGCCGACGCCGTCAGCCGCCTGCCCCGCGGCGGCGGCCTGCCCGCCGGGGCCTGAGATTGAGCAACGCCCGCAACTGGGACCTCGAAATTGCCTCGGCCTTCCATCCGCGCCTTTGGAATAAACAATAAACGGGCGAGGACAAACCCCGCCCGTTTGATGATGAATCGCTATGAAATCCGCTGCATGACGATGCTGTGCTCGCCGGTGTCCATGTAAAGCTGGTTGCCCTCGATGCGGTAGCGGGCGTTGATCACGTAATCGTCCTGGTTGAGGATAAGGGTCGCGCCAACCACCCGGTAGCGCTCCACGACCTCCGTAACCTGCCCCGACTGCTCCACCTTGGTGTTGAGCGCGGTGCCGTCGCCCCGGAAATGGATCTTCCACTCCCGGTAGGGATGGGCGGGGCGGGGAACGATGCTGGTGACCCGCCAGACGCTGCCGGCCAGGGGTTGCACCTCGGCGTGGCTGGGCTCCCGGCGCTGGCTCACCGTTTTTTTGTCCAGTTCGTTGCCGATGATGTAGCCCAACCCGGCGCCCACCCCGGTGCCGATCAGGGTGCCGGCGGTGTTGTGGCCGATGGCCTGGCCGATCAGGGCGCCGATGCCCGCCCCGGCCGCGGCCCCGGTCTGGGCCTGGGTGGCGCAGCCCGCGCCGGCCCCCACCGTCAGGGCCAACAGGACCGCGGCCGCTCCCAGTTTGATATTCATGCGCGTCCGCCTTTCATGAAAAAGTTTGTCGCCCGGCCCAGGGCGTCAGCCGCCTCGGACCGGGCGTCGTGGTCTACGGGCTGGGCTTCTTGTCCATCTCGTTGCCGATGATATAGCCCAGGCCCAGGCCCACGCCGGTGCCGATCAGGGTGCCGGCGGTGTTGCCGCCGATGGCCTGGCCGATCAAGGCGCCGGTGCCGGCCCCCACCGCGGCCCCGGTCTGGGCCTTGGTGGCGCAACCCGCGCCCAGGCCCATCACCATGGCCAGCAGCAAGGCCGTGGCCGCCATCTTCTTGATGCCGTACATAACACCCTCCTTTCCACAAAATGAGAGTGCTGCACGGGGCGTCTTGCCCCGTGCAGCTTCGGCTTGGCAAAAGTGTGATTTTGCCAAGCCTCTCAAATTGCTCGCCTAAAATTGCTCGCCTAAAATTGCTCGCAATTTGGCGGGCCATCCTTGGGGTGAATCCTTGGCCCGCGTCGGCTGCTGCATGAGCGCAGATGTGTTCCACGGTTTACACGCCAATTTAACAACTATTTTCATGTTTCACCGTGCAGCAGCCTCAAAATCCGCTTGGAGGTCCACCGGTGCACTGCCTCGCGCTCCGCCTCGTCCGCGTTTCTGGTAATAATGTAACCATTCCAGGCCGGAAAGGCACAACTTTCTGAGGCCTGGTACTCTTTGCCAGCGGCGGCCGCCCCGGCCGCGCCGCGCCACGACCACCCGGACGACGGATGCGCCATGCCCTATCGCGCCGTGTTGTTCGACCTGGACGGCACCCTGCTGGACACCCTGGCCGACCTGGCCGACGCCGCCAACCGCATGCTGGCCGATCTGGACCTGCCCGGCCACCCCCAGGACGCCTATCGCTATTTCATCGGCGAGGGGGTGGAAAAGCTCGTGGAGCGGGCCTTGCCGGCCCAACGGCGCGACCCGGCGACCCTGGCCGCGGCCATCGCCCGGCTGCGCGAGCATTACGCCCGCGACTGGGCGGTCAAGACCCGGCCCTACCCCGGCGTCCGGGAACTGGTGGCGGCGCTGGCCCGGCGCGGGCTGATCCAGGTGGTGCTCTCCAACAAGCCCGACGACTTCACCCGCCTGATGGTGGCGCATTATTTCCCGGAAAAGCCCTTTGTGGTGGTGCGCGGGGCCTTGGCCGGGGTGGCCAAGAAGCCCGACCCGGCCGCGGCCCTGGCCATCGCCGCCGATCTGGGGCTAATGCCGGCCGAGTTCCTCTACCTGGGCGACTCGGCCATCGACATGCAGACCGCCACGCGGGCGGGCATGCACGCGGTGGGCGCGGCCTGGGGGTTCCGCACCTGCCAGGAATTGCTGGAAAACGGGGCTCGGCACGTCATCGCCGCCCCCTTGGACCTGCTGCAGCTGCTGCCGCCGCAGGCGGGCGCATGATCCACCCCGGCCAACTGCTCAAGGCCCACGGGCTCAGGGCCAGCAAGGCCAGGGGACAGAACTTCCTGACCCAGCCCGCCACCGCCGCGGCCATCGTCCGCGCGGCCGGCATCGAGCCTGGCGACGTGGTGGTGGAGATCGGCGGCGGCCTGGGCGCGCTGACCCTGGCCCTGGCCCCCCTGGCGGAGCGGGTGATCGTCCTGGAGGTGGACCGGGGGATATTCCCGGTGTTGCAGGCGGTGCTGGCCGAGGCCGGCGCGCACAACGTGGAGCCCCGCCTGGCCGACGCCCTGGACTTCGCCTGGGACGCCGAGGCGGCCGCCGCCGGCCGACGGCTCAAGGTGGCCGGCAACCTGCCCTACGCCATCAGTTCGCCCCTGCTCTTCGCCCTGGTCGAGAACCGGGAGCACTGGTCGGGGGCCACCTTGATGGTGCAGCGGGAGGTGGCCCAGCGCCTGGTGGCCGGGCCGGGGGGCAAGGACTACGGCCGACTGGCGGTGCTGGTGCAGACCTGGTGCGCCGCCCGGCCGGGCCTGGTGGTGGGGCCGGACCAGTTCTTCCCCCGGCCGGCGGTGGAAAGCCAGGTGGTGCACCTGGCCCCCCGGCCGGAGCCCCTGGTGGCCTGGGCGGTGGGCGCGGCCGGCCAATGGTACGCCCGCGCGGTCAAAGCCGCCTTCAGCCAGCGCCGCAAGACGCTGGCCAACAGCCTGGCCGCCGGCCTGGGCCTGGACAAGGCCGCCGTGGCCGCCGGCCTGGCCAGGGTCGGCATCGACCCCGGCCGCCGGGCCGAGACCCTGGGCATCCCGGAGCTGGGGGCCATGGCCGCGGCCCTCACCGACGCCCAGGATTAGCCGGCCGGCAGGGCCTGGCGCGCGCGGGGGGCCGCGCCCAGCCGGCGCACCACCATCAGGCTCCAGCCGCAGGCGCAGCGCCAACCCCGTCCCGGAGCCAGCTCGCCGCGCCCCAGGGCGTGCTCGCGCCCGCAACGGGGGCAAGTCAGGCGCATGGTGGGCAGAGGCTGATTTTTTTTCGAAGGCATGGCCACCTCCCGGCCTGGGTTGCGTGGTTCACGCCGTGGTCTCTCTCTGGCAGGTTGCGTCATTATCGCCACCGCATCTTGTGGTGGTCAAGTTACAAATCCCCCATATGTTGTGCATAAACGCACATGGCGCGAACTCCGCCGCGCCCTGGGTGTTGACAGCCGGCCTCGGCTGTGCTATTTGCTGCCTGGTCAGCGGGCCGATCTGGGCCTGGACCGACGCCCAAGGTTGCCGTATATTTAAAATGTTCCGGCCGCAAGCCGGCGGCCGCGCGAGACCAGAGGGTCCGGGCAGGCTGCGTTAAAGCGGGCCGGAACGTGATTGAAAACCGCTTGGATTGGCCGGGATTCCGGCGACCGGGACGGTGAAAATGGGCCAATCTCCCCTCGTCATCGAAACCCCCCGCGAGATGCGCGCCTACAGCGCCGGGGCCAGGGCCCGCGGCGAGCGGGTCGGCTTCGTCCCCACCATGGGCGCCCTGCACCAGGGCCACCTGGCCCTGATCCAATACGCCCGCCAGCACTGCGAAAAACTGGTGGTGAGCATCTTCGTCAATCCCTTGCAGTTCAACCAGGCCTCCGACCTGGACAAGTACCCGCGCACCTTCGCGGCCGACAGCGCCCTCTGCGCCGACGCCGGGGTGGATGTCATCTACTTCCCGAACGTCAAGGCCATGTATCCCGAAGGCTTCGCCACCAAGGTCAGCCTGGCGGGCATGACCGAGGGCTTGTGCGGGGCCTTTCGGCCGGGGCACTTCGACGGCGTGACCACGGTGGTGCTCAAGCTGTTCAACGCGGTGCTGCCGGACCTGGCCGTTTTTGGCGAGAAGGACTTCCAGCAACTGACCGTCATCCAGCGCATGGCGGCCGATCTGGACCTGGCGGTGGAGGTCGTCGGCCGCCCCACCGTGCGCGAGGCCGACGGACTTGCGCTAAGCAGCCGCAATGTCCATCTTTCGCCCCAGGAGCGCCAGGAGGCGTTGTGCCTGTGGCGGGGGCTCAACGCCGCCCGCGCCCTGGCCCAGGCCGGGGAAACCGACGCCCAGGAGATCAAGGCCGCCGCCCAGGCGCCCATCGAGGCCGCCCATGGCATGCGGCTGGAATACTTGGAAATAGTGGACTCCACCACCCTGGAGCCGCTGACGCGCCTGGATCGTCCGGCGCGCATGGCGGTGGCCGCCTGGGCGGGGGGCACCCGGCTGATCGACAACCTGGCCCTGAATTACTAGCCAGGGGGGAGCAACCATGCAGCGCTTCATGATGAAGTCCAAAATTCACCGCGCCACGATCACCCAGGCCGACCTGCACTACGAGGGCAGCCTGACCGTGGACCAGGAGTTATTGGACGCCGCCCAGATGGTCCCCTACGAGATGGTGAAGGTCTACAACGTCGACAACGGCGAGCGGTTCGAGACCTACGTCATCCCCGGCCCCCGCCATAGCGGCGTGATCTGCCTTAACGGCGCCGCCGCCCGCAAGGGCATGGTGGGCGACTTGCTCATCATCGTCACCACCTGCGTGCTGCAGGAGGCCGAGGTGGCCCAGCACAAGCCGGTGGTGGTCCTGGTGGACAAGCACAACCGCATCAAGCAGGAATCCGACGGCGAGAAGGCCTTCCTCAAGGTCGCCCACTAAAGTTTCTACGCACGCGATAAAATGCAAGCCTCCGGGAAGATGCGGCGATTGTCCGCCTCCGGGAGGCTTGCGTTGCTTTGGGTTTGATTATCGCCGGGTTGGCCCTGGCGGTGGTCGGCGTCTTCGTGGCCGTCCCCACTTATCTGCAAGCCTTCAAGCGCCCCTCGCAAGCCAGGTATTTTCTTCAGTGAAACCGCCCGGCTGCCGCCGGGAGGGCGGGGAGGTTTTTCCGCCGATTCCCCGCCTTGACAGGGCCTTGCCGGGCTGGTTTAATCTTTTTTTCAATTCTGACCATCGTAAGGAGCAAAGGCATGGGCGCCAATTATCTTTTCACCAGCGAATCGGTCACCGAGGGGCATCCGGACAAGATCGCCGACCAGATCAGCGATTCCATCCTGGACGCCATGCTCAAGGACGATCCCGAAAGCCGGGTGGCCTGCGAGACCCTGGTGACCACCGGCATGGCCGTGGTGGCCGGCGAGATCACCACCCAGACCTGGGTGGACATCCCCGACATCGTGCGCTCCACCATCCGCGAGATCGGCTATTCCAACTCGTCCATGGGCTTCGACTGGGAGACCTGCGCGGTCATCACCAGCATCGACAAGCAGTCGCCGGACATCAGCCAGGGCGTCACCGCCAATACCAGCCTTTTCGGCGAGCAGGGCGCCGGCGACCAGGGCCTGATGTTCGGCTTCGCCTGCGACGAGACCCCGGAACTTATGCCCATGCCCATCTACTACGCCCACCGCCTGGCCCGCCGCCTGGCCAAGGTGCGCAAAAACGGCTCGCTCGGCTTCCTGCGCCCGGACGGCAAGACCCAGGTGACCATCGAGTACGAGGACGGCGCGCCCAAGCGGGTGGAGGCCGTGGTCATCGCCGCCCAGCACAGCCCCGACGTGCGCTACGAGAAGCTCAAGGAGGCCATCATCGAGGAGGTCATCCGCAAGGTGCTTCCGGAGAACATGCTAGACGGCGACACCAAGATGTTCATCAACACCACCGGCCGCTTCGTGGTCGGCGGCCCCCACGGCGACTGCGGGCTCACCGGCCGCAAGATCATCGTGGACACCTACGGCGGCCAGGGCAGCCATGGCGGCGGCTGTTTTAGCGGCAAGGACCCCAGCAAGGTCGACCGCTCCGGCTCCTACTACGCCCGCTACACCGCCAAGAACGTCGTCGCCGCCGGCCTGGCCAAGAAATGCGAGGTCCAGGTGGCCTACGCCATCGGCGTGCCCCAGCCGGTCTCGGTGATGGTGGACACCTTCGGCACCGGCCTCAAGCGCGACAGCGAAATCGCCGCCGCGGTGCAGAAGGTCTTCGACTTCCGCCCCGCCCGCATGATCGAGCAGCTCGACCTGAAGCGGCCCGTGTACCGCAAGACCGCCGCCTACGGCCATTTCGGCCGCGAGGAGGACGGCTTCACCTGGGAGATCACCGACCGCGCCGAGGCCCTGCGCGACGCCCTGGGCATCACGGGCCAGTTCTGCAAGAAATAACCGCGAAACCGGAGCCATCATGAACTTCGACGTCAAGAACCTGGCCCTGGCCGAAAAGGGCCGGCTGCGCATCGAGTGGGCCGCCCACTCCATGCCCGTGCTCAAGCAGATCCGCGAGCGTTTCGAGAAAGAGCAGCCGCTCAAGGGCGTGCGCCTGGCCGCCTGCCTGCACGTGACCACCGAGACCGCCAGCCTGGCCGCCACCCTCAAGGCCGGCGGGGCCGAGGTCTATCTCTGCGCCAGCAACCCGCTTTCCACCCAGGACGACGTGGCCGCCAGCCTGGTGGAGCACTTCGGCATCCCCACCTTCGCCATCAAGGGCGAGGACAACCAAACCTATTATCAGCACATCAAGGCCGTCCTGGACGCCAGGCCCCAGATCACCATGGACGACGGCGCCGACCTGGTCAGCATCATTCACTCCGAGCGCCGCGAGCTCTTGGACGGCATCATCGGCGGCACCGAGGAGACCACCACCGGCGTCATCCGCCTGCGGGCCATGGCCAAGGACGGCGTGCTGGCCTACCCCATCGTGGCGGTCAACGACGCGGGCACCAAGCACCTTTTCGACAACCGCTACGGCACCGGCCAGTCCACCGTGGACGGCATCATCCGGGCCACCAACCGCCTCTTGGCCGGCAGCAACTTCGTGGTCTGCGGCTACGGCTGGTGCGGCCGGGGCGTGGCCATGCGCGCCCACGGCATGGGCGCCAACGTCATCGTCACCGAGGTGGACCCCCTGCGCGCCCTAGAGGCCGTGATGGACGGCTACCGGGTGATGCCCATCAATCAGGCCGCGCCCATCGGCGACTTCTTCTGCACCGTCACCGGCGACATCCACGTCATCCGCCAGGAGCACTTCCTGGCCATGAAGGACGGGGCCATCGTGGCCAATTCCGGCCACTTCAACGTGGAGCTGGACCTGGAGGGCCTGGCCAAGGCGACCACCGGCCGCCGGATCATCCGCGATTTCGTGGAGGAGCACACCCTGCAGAACGGCCGCCGGGTCTACGTGCTGGGCGAGGGCCGCCTGGTGAACCTGGCCGCGGCCGAGGGCCACCCCAGCAGCGTCATGGACATGAGCTTCGCCAACCAGGCCCTGTGCGCGGAATACATGAAGATCAACGCGGCCGCGCTGGCCAAGGATGTCTACGTGGTGCCGGAGGAGATCGACAAGCGGGTGGCCCGGCTCAAGCTCCTCGCCCTGGGCGTGGCCATCGACAGCCTGACCGCCGAGCAACAGGCCTACCTCAACACCTGGACCATGGGCACCTAGGCGGGACTGGGCTAAAAGCTGGTCCCTGCGGGACCGCACTTTTTGGGCGCGCCATCCCTGGCGCGCGGTTAACTCCCCAACGCCGCCCCGCCCCGCCGGCCCCACGGCCGGCGGGGATTTTTGCCGGCGGGCTTGACAGGCCGCCGGCCAGCCGGTAGATTTCATCCTTGAAGACCAATTAGCCTCGATCCTGCATCAGCCCCTTGGGCGCGACCGCGCCACAGCACAGCTTGCAAGCAAGGCTCGTTGGACCGACCGAATCCCCCGACGCCGTGTCGGGGAGGGGTTTACTTTTTCTGGAGAATGTTACGTGAGCAAGAAGATTTACGTGGGAAACCTGCCCTGGAGCGCCTCTGACGATTCCCTGCGCGACATGTTCGCCCGTCATGGCTCGGTCATCTCGGCCCGGGTCATCACCGATCGCGACACCGGCCGCTCCCGTGGCTTTGGTTTCGTCGAGATGGAAGGCGCCGACGCCGACGCCGCCATCCGCGCCCTGGACGGCGCCAGCCTGGAGGGCCGCAACCTGCGCGTCAACCAGGCCCAGGAACGGGAGGAGCGCCCCCAGCGCAGCCGCTGGTAGACGCTGGCGGGCTTGCGCCCCTAGCCGCTGCTGACGGCCCCGTCCCGGGCTGACCGGGACGGGGCTTCATTTTTTACTTCCGCACCCACGCTAGAACGCCAGCCCTGGCGATCCCCGCGCGGGCAAAAGGATTCTGGTGACAGCCATTTCTTTCGACAATCTGAACCTGACCGAACCCCTGCGGCGCGCCTTGGCCGGCCTGGGCTACGCCGTCCCCACCCCCATCCAGGCCCAGGCCATCCCCCACCTCCTGGCCGGCCGCGACCTTTTGGGCTGCGCCCAGACCGGCACCGGCAAGACCGCCGCCTTCGCGCTGCCCATCCTTGAGCGCCTGGCCGCCAGCCGCCGCCGGCCGGCCCCCCGCGCGGCCCGGGTGCTGGTGCTCACCCCCACCCGCGAGCTGGCCCTGCAGATCGGCGACAGCTTCAAGGCCTACGGCACCCATCTGCCGCTGCACCTGGCGGTGGTCTTCGGCGGCGTGGGCCAGGGCCCCCAGGTCCGGGCCTGCGCCCGCGGCGTGGACGTGCTGGTGGCCACTCCCGGCCGCCTGCTGGACCTGATGGGCCAGGGCCTGCTGCGCCTGGACTCCCTGGAAGTCTTCGTGCTGGACGAGGCCGACCGCATGCTGGACATGGGCTTCCTGGGCGACATCAAGAAGGTCCTGGCCGCGCTTCCCCGCCAGCGCCAGACCGTCTTTTTCTCGGCCACCATGCCGGAGGCCATCGCCCGTCTGGCCGCCACCATGCTCACCGACCCGGTGAGGGTGGCCGTCGCCCCCGTGGCCACCCCGGTGGAGCTGATCGCCCAGAAGGTGCTTTTCGTGACCCAGGCCAACAAGCGCGCGCTATTGGGCGAACTGCTCCAGGACGCCGACGTCAAGCGGGCGCTGGTCTTCACCCGCACCAAGCACGGGGCCGACCGGGTGACCCGCCAACTGGCCCGGCTCTCGGTGGCCGCCGAATGCATCCACGGCAACAAAAGCCAGAACGCCCGCCAGGCCGCCCTGGGCCATTTCCGCGACGGCAGCGCGCGGGTGCTGGTGGCCACCGACATCGCCGCCCGCGGCATCGACGTGGAGGGCGTGACCCACGTCATCAACTACGACCTGCCCAACGAGCCGGAGAGCTACGTTCACCGCATCGGCCGCACCGGCCGGGCCGGGGCCGCCGGCCAGGCCATATCCTTTTGCGACGCCAGCGAGCGGGCTTATCTGCGCGACATCGAGCGCCTCATCCGCCAGGCGGTGCCGGTGATGGAGGACCATCCCTACCACTGCCGGCAGGAGGCCCCGGCCCCGGCCCGGCGCGAGCAAGCGCCCCGCACCCGCGCCGGCTCACCCCGGCACCGCCCCGGCCGCCGCGCCGCCGCCGCAGCCTAGCCAAACCCCGCGCGCCGGGCCGGTTCCGCCCGGTGCGCGGCCCCGTGAGGCCGTCATGACCCAGAGCGCCAGCAAGGAGGGCTGCTGCAACGGCGTGCGCTATTACCGCACCCGCCACAGCGCCATCCGCCAGCTCAAGCACCGGCACACGCCCGACACCTACGGCTACCGGGTGTGGACCTCCTGCTGGCTGTTGATGGAATACCTGAAAGGCCTGCGCCTGCCCCACGGGCTGCGGGTGATGGAGATCGGCTGCGGCTGGGGCCTGGCCAGCATCTATTGCGCCAAACAGCTCCAGGCCTCGGCCACCTGCGTGGACGTGGACCCGGAGGTGTTCCCCTTCCTGCTGGCCCACGCCGAGCTGAACCAGGTGCGGGTGACCACCCTGAACTGCGACTACGAGGACCTGACCGCCGAGGACCTGGCCGGAATCGACCTGCTCATCGGCGCGGACATCTGCTTTTGGGAGGAGATGCCCGTCGCCCTGGGCGATCTCATCGACCGCGCCCTGGCCGCCGGGGTGGGCCTCATCCTCATCGCCGATCCCGGTCGCAGCACCTTCGACCAACTGGCCGCCTGGGCCCAGGCCCGCCACGGCGGCGCCACCAACCGCTTCTACACCCGCCAGCCCCACCCCATCGGGGGACGCATCCTGCGCATCGGCCATTGACGCCCCCGCCGGGGCCCGGCCCCCAAGGCAAGGGCCGGGCGCGGTTTTGGCGGTCGGCGGCGGGGAGATGTGGTAAATACCATTTCAGCCGTAGCCTATTCCCAGGATGGCGAACCCCAGGAATGTGACCCGCGGCCCGGCCGCCAAGCGAGCGAACCAGCCATGCAGCCAAACCCTCCCCAGTCCCAATCCGCCGATCCCGCGGGCGACGCCTGCCCGGCCGGCGGCCATCTGCGCCGGGTGGACGCGGTCAGGTTCGACTCCGGCGGCGGGCGGCCGGAGAGCCAGGCCGTCTGCGAGGAAAGCCCCTGCGAGATCAGGCTCAACGGACGCTCTCAGGTAATCCTCATGGCCACGCCGCTGCAACTGGAGGAGTTGGCCCTGGGCTATTGCCTCAGCGAGGGCATCGTCCGGGGCGCAGAGCAGGTGCTGGGGCTGCGCTGCGGCCGGGCCGAGCTGCCGGCGGTGGGTCAGGCCCACTGGGTGGACGTGGAGCTTTCGCCGGAGTTGGCCCGGAGCGCGCGGGCGCGTCGGCTGGCTCCGGCCGCCACCTCCTGCGGCCTGTGCGGCCTGGAATCCCTGCGCGATCTGCCCGCCGACCTGGCCCCGCTCGCGCAAACCGGGCCGAGGCTGGAGCTGGCCGGCGTGTTCCGCCTGCTGGGGGGCATGGAGTCGGCCCAGGGCATCTTCGCGCGCACCGGTGGCACCCACGCGGCGGCCCTGGGCGCGCCCGGCGGCGAGTTGATCAGCGCGGCCGAGGACATCGGCCGCCACAACGCCCTGGACAAGGCGCTGGGCCTGGCCCTGCGCGGCGGCCGGCCCTTCGCGCCCGCGGAAAGCCTGGCGGTCCTGAGCGGACGGCTGAGTTATGAGATGGCGCTCAAGATCGCCAGGGTGGGCATCCCGGTGGTGGCCTCGGTCTCCGCGCCCACCGGGCTGGGCGTTAGCCTGCTGGAGCGCCTCAACATCACCCTCATCGCCTTCTGCCGCCCGCCCCGGGCCTCGATCTTCACCCATCCCGAACGGATAATCGCCTAGAAGCTTAAAGGCCGGCGCGGTCAGCCCAGCCGGTTCCAGGCGGTCCAGGCCGCCGGGCTCAGGCCCTTTTCCTGGGCCAGCAGATCCAGGTGCACCAGCCCCAGGGCCGCCACCGCCCACAGCGGGGGCTCGATCTGGCCCCGCGCGTCTAGGGTGAGCACGTACCGGCCGCACTGGCGGCAGCAGTCGGCCCGCTCGCGCTCCCGCCCTTCCACGAAAAAGAACTCCATCCGGTCCTGGTCCTGGTTGCCGCAGACCGGGCAGCAGGTGCGCGCGAAGCGCCAATGGTGGGCGCAGCGCGCGCAGCGCAGCCAGCGCTGGCCCTCCTGGCCCCGCAAAAACGCCATCTCCGGCGGCGCGCCGCAGATGGGGCAGGCTCCGTGCGGCCAGGTTTGGCCGGCCAGGAGCGGGGCCAGGGCCTCGGCCCGCCGCTCCAGCAGAGGCCTGGCCAGCTCCAGCAGGATGAACTCCAGGGCGGCGGGGGCCAGGCCCGCCCGCCGCGCCAGGTCCTGGAGCGCCTCGCCCCCGCCCCCCAGCAGGGCCTCCAGCCAGGTTCGCGCCGAGATAGCCTCGGCCGCCAGGATGCGGCCCAGGGCCTCCGCCCCGGCCGCCAGGGCGGGCAGGCCCTGGGCCATGGCCGGCAGCAGGGCGGCGGCGGCGCGCTCCAGGTAGGCCGCCGGGTCCAGCTCCGGGCTGGCCAGGAAATCGGCCACATCGGCCAGGGGCAGGCCCTGGCCCAACCGGGCGGGGTCGGCCGGCGGCATCGCGCCCTCCAGCGCGGGCAGGCCGGCCTTGAGGGCCGCCTGGGCGGCCCTGAGCGGGCCCAAGGCGGCGATGACCTCGGCCAGGGCCGGGGTCTGCGCCCGCATCTGCTCCAGGGCCTGGCCGACCGCCTGGGCGGCCTGCGCGGGCAAAGAATCTTGAATCATGGCGCCTCCGGCAAGGTGACAGCCTGAAAGGGCCAGGGGGGAACCTTGGGCCTCCCCCCTGGCTTGATTGTCATGGCGCGGTCTATCTCAGGCCTCGGCGAACTTGTGGTATTTCTCCGGATCGTCGGTGACGATGAAGACCACCCGCACGTCGTCGGCGTTGAGCGCCTTGGCCTTGGGGTGGGTCTTCTTGAGTTCGGCCACCCTGGCCTCGACCCGCTTGAGTATCTCGTCGCGCTCCCCGAACTGCACCGAGCCGGTGGGGCAGGAGAGCGCGCAGGCCGGGATCAGGTTGGCCTTGAGCCGGTCGATGCACAAGTTGCACTTCTTGAGGGCCTTGGTCTTGGCGTCCTGGCGGGGGATGTCATAGGGGCAGCCTTCGCGCACGTCCTTGTAGACCAAGCCCTTGGTGGCGGCGGAATAGACCACCGCCCCGGTGCGCTCGTCCTGGACGATGGCGTTGTTCTTGTTGCCCTGCATGCAGCCCGGCGCCAGGCAGTGCCGGCACATGTCGGAGAAAAAGTACCAATATGGCTTGCCGTTGTCGGCCCTGCCCTCGGCGAAGCGCACCAGCTTCCAGGTCTCGGCCGAAAAGTCGGGCGGGTTCTGATAGGTGCCGGTCTGCCTGGTCTTGGTGCCGGGCAGCCCGTGCCACTGCTTGCAGGCCACCTGGCAGCCCCGGCAGGCCGTGCAGCGGGAGGTGTCCACCATCATCGACTTGCCATCAGACATGCTTCACCTCCTGGGTGCCTGTCGGAAAAAGCCGTCCATGGCTTTTTCCGTCGTTAACTTGCCGGAAGTGAATTCCGGCAAGTTACGCAAATTGCGCGCCCCCGCTGGGGGCTCTCAATTTGACGGGCCATCCTTGGCCCGCCTGGGAGCTTGTCGGGGCGGTTGCTGCGACAAGCTCCTAGGCCTTGCTGACGTTGACCATGAACGCCTTGTATTCGGGCGTCATGGTGTTGGCGTCGCCCACCGTGGGGGTGAGCAGGTTGGCGCTGTCGCCGCAATCCTTGGGGAAGCGCCAGCCATAGTTGAAGGTCATGCCCACCTGGTGGACCTCCTTGCCCTGCACCCGGAAGGGGCGCAGGCGGTGGGTGACCATGGCCACGGCCTCCAACTGGCCGCGGGCGGAGGCGACGCGCACCTTGTCGCCGTTCTTGACGCCCTTGGCCTGGGCCAGCTCCTGGCTCATCTCCACGTAGACCTGGGGCATGGCCTCGGTGAGCCAGGACATCCAGCGGGTGCCAGCCCCGGTGCACCACTGTTCGGTGCAGGTGTAGGTGGAGCAGACCAGGGGGAAGCGCTCGTCGGCGCTGGCGAAGCGGTCCACCTCGCCGGTGAACACCTTGACCGCCGGGTTGATGCGCTGGCCGGACATGGGGTTCATGGCCAGGGGGCTCTCCAGGGGTTCGTAGTGTTCGGGGAAGGGGCCCTCGGCCATGCCGGGGCCGAAGAGCGAGGAGACGCCGTCGGGCTTCATGATGAAGGGCAGCTTGCCCTTGTCCTTGTCGGCCATGGGCGGCCAGGGTCCGTCGGGCACGTCGCCCACCCACTTGTCGCCGGTCCACTTGAGCAGCGGCCGGGCCGGGTTGTAGGGCTGGCCGTTGACGTCGCAGGAGGCGCGGTTGTAGATGACGCGCCGGTTCACCGGCCAGCACCAGGCCCATTCCGGATAGAGCCCCAGGCCGGTGGGGTCGGACTTGCCCCGGCGGGCCGAAAGATTCTTGCCGTCGGGGGTGAACATGCCGCAGTGCAGCCAGTTGCCGGAGCTGGTCTTGCCCTCGTCGGAGAGCAGGGCGAAACCGGGCACGTTGTCGCCCTTTTTGTACGCCTTGCCGGCGATGGTCACGTCCTCCAGGAAATAGCCGTTCATGACCTTGGCCACGGCCAGGGGGTCGAAGGCGCCCTTGGCGTCGGCGTAGTCCCAATACAGGTCGTTGATGGGCTCCGGGGCGTTGCCGCCCTCCTTCTTGTACAGCTCCTTGAGCTTGGCCACCAGGCGGTAGACGATGTCGCCCACGCTGATGGCGTCGCCGGGAGGCTGGGCCGCGACGTACTTCCAATGCACCCAGCGCCCGCTGTTGGTCAGGGAGCCGGCCTTTTCCATGGAGGCGGCGGCCGGCAGCAGGAAGACCTCGGTTTTGACCTGCTTGGGGTCCACGCCGGGGCCGTGCCAGAAAGAAGCCGTCTCGTTGTCGAAGATGTTGGCGTGGATCAGCCAGTCCAGCTTGCCCAGGGCCGCCCGGATTTTGCCCGCGTTGGGCAGGCTGCAGGTCGGGTTCTGGCCGATGCAGATGTAGCCCTTGAGCTTGCCGGCGTACATGGCGTCGAAGGTGTTCATGATCGAGGCGTTCTGGCCGTCGTCCAGCTTGGGCAGGTAGTTGTAGCAAAAATCGTTGGCGGCCGCGGCCGCGTCGCCATACCAGGCCTTGAGCAGGCTGACGATGTACTTGCTGTAGTTGCCCCACCAGTTTACCGACTGGGGCTCCTTGGTCTTGGGGGTCACCGCCTCGATGTAGGCGCGCAGGTCGGCCATGCCGGCCGTGGGGGCGCGCAGGTAGCCGGGCAGGATGTGGTAGAGGATGGCCTGGTCGGTGGAGCCCTGCACGTTGGGCTCGCCGCGCAGGGCGTTGACCCCGCCGCCGCAGACGCCGATGTTGCCCAACAGGAGCTGGATGATGGCCATGGTGCGGATGTTCTGGGCGCCCACGGTGTGCTGGGTCCAGCCCAGGGCGTACATGATGGTGCCGGCCTTGTCCGGGCGGCCGGTGGCGCTGTACATCTCGTAGACGGCCTTCAGATCCTCCACCGGGGTGCCGGTGACGGCGGAGACCCGCTCCAGGCTGTAGCGGGAATAATGCTGTTTGAGCAACTGGAAGACCGTGCGCGGGTCCTGGAGGCTGGGGTCTTTCAGCACCTGGCCGCTGGCGTCCTTCTTCAAGGTCCAGGTGGACTTGTCATAGCTCTTGCTCTGGGGGTTGTAGCCGCTGAACAGGCCGTCGGCGAAGCCGAAACGGTCGTCCACCAGGCAGGCGGCGTTGGTGTAGTTGAGCACGTAGTCCTTGAAATACTTCTCCTGGCCCAGGATGTGGTTGATCAGGCCGCCCAGGAAGGCGATGTCGGTGCCGGAGCGCAAGGCGGCGTAATAGTCGGCCCGGGCCGAGGTGCGGGTGAAGCGGGGGTCCACGCTGATGATCTTGGCGCCGTTGTCCTTGGCCCGCAGCACCCACTTGAAGCTGATGGGGTGATTCTCGGCGGCGTTGCTGCCCATTATAAGGACGCAATCGCTGTTCTTGATGTCGATCCAATGGTTGGTCATGGCCCCGCGTCCGAACGACTCTCCCAGAGCCGCCACCGTGGGACCGTGTCAGACCCTTGCCTGGTGATCGACGTGTATCAGCCCCAGGGAGCGGGCCATGGTGGTTATGACCCAGCACTCCTCGTTGTCCAGCTTGGAGCTGCCCATGTGGCCGATGGTCTCCAGGCGGTTGACCACCTGGCCCTTGGCGTTGCGGAAGATGAAGTCCTTGTCGCGCACGGTCTTGATGTTGCGCGCCATCTTTTCGATGGCCCAATCCCAGCTCTTGACCTCCCACTTGGTCGCGTAGGGCGCGCGATAAAGCACCTTGGTCAAGCGGTGGGGGTTGTTGTCGCTCATCTGGAACATGGCCGCGCCCTTGGCGCACAGCGCCCCCTCGTTGATCGGGTGTTCGGGATCGCCCTCGATGTTCATGATGCGGCCGGTCTTGGCGTCGGTGGAGCACAGCAGGCCGCATGAAACCGAACAGTGGTAACAAGTGGAGATGGTTGTCCTGGCGGTTTTTATCCGGTCCGCCTTGCTCAATTCCTGGGCGTAGGCCTTGGCCCACCCCAGGGGCGCCCCCAGGGACGCCAGGGCCGCCCCGCCGGCCAGGAAGCCGGTGGCGGTCAAGAACTGCCGCCGCGTGCACTTTTCCATACCCGCCTCCCAGAAGGTTTGCAGTGAAGGATCGCGCCTGTCGAAACACGCTCTAATTGTCGGGATAGGATTGAAATACTCCGCCTAATCCCATATTGTCAATGTAATTTATAGCTAATTAAATAGTAGTTTTTTTAAGGGTTATCCATGCCGGCCCACACTGAGCCTGCCCGATCCATGGCCGGCCTTCAGCCGGCCGACCGAATCTGGCCTGCGCGCAAAGCCTGGCCGGCTCGCCGTTTCCGGCCAGGCTGGACGAGGGCTCGTGGTGGCCGCGGTCGCTGTCGGCAGATGAGGCGCCTGTGGCTGGAGGCCGGCCGGGTCCTCAGCCGGCGAGGGCCAGCTCCACCAGGGAGAACCAGCCGCGCGGGTCGCTGAACCAGCGGGTGGGGGCCAGCCCCGCCCGCCGGAAAAGCTCCCGCGCCCGTTCGGGGCTGTATTTCTGGGCGATCTCGACATGGATGGTCTCGCCCTGGGCCAGGCGCACCCGAAGGTCCAGATCGCCCACCCGGCAGGCCAGCGGCCGCCGGGCCTTGAGGTGCATCTCCATGCACTCCCGCCCAGGGTTGAAGAATGAGTGATAATCGAAGGCCTCCAGCGGGAAGTCGGCGTCCAGCTCCCGGTTGACGTGGGCCAGCAGGTTCTTGATGAAGCGCTGGGTGACTCCCTGGGCGTCGTTGTAGGCGGCCTCGATTATCTCCACCGGCTTGAGCATGTCAAGGCCCAGCAGGAAGCGGTCCTGCCGGTTCAGGGTGGACGCCACCCCGCGCAGGAACGCCAGGCTGGCCGTCTCGCCGAAGTTGCCCAGCGAGCTGCCCAAGAACAACACCAGCTTGCGGGTGGCGGGGATGGCCGCCAGGTGGCGGGTGTAGTCGGCCACCAGGCCCAGCACGCTCAGTTCGGGGTAGATGTCCAGCAGCTCGCGCGCGGACTCCACCAAGGCTGTCTCGCTGATGTCCAGCGGCACGTAGCGCAGGCGGCGCAGGGCCTGGGGGGGAAGGCGATCCAGCAGCCGGCGTATCTTCTGGTTGCCCCCGCTGCCGATCTCCACCAGATCGCCGCCATGCAGGTTGAAAAAATCCATTATGTCGGCGGCGTGGCGATCCAGGATGGCCAGCTCGGTGCGGGTGGGATAATACTCCGGGGTTTCGCAGATGGCCGCAAACAGCTCGGAGCCGCGCTGGTCGTAGAGATACTTGCAGTGCAGCCACTTGTTCTGCGCGCCCAGGCCTTCGGCCACCAGGCGCATCATCTCGTCCCGGAAATCCACGTCCAGGTAGTTGCGCAGCTCCAGGCGCTCCTCGCGCGCCACCTTCAGGGCTTTCAAGGCCATGGCTCCATCCTCGCCCTCCCCTCAGCGGCAGGGCACGAAACGCACCAGGTTGCCGGTCTCCTCGATCACCTGGCGCAGGGCGGCCAGGGTGCGCTCGATCTCCTGGCGGGTGTTGCCGCGGCCCAGGGAAAAGCGCAGGGCGCAGTGGGCCTGCTCGGCCGTCAGGCCCATGGCCAAGAGGGCGTGGGAGGGCTCCGGGCTGCCGGCCCGGCAGGCCGAGCCCGACGAGAGCGCCACGCCCTTGTGGTCCATGGCCAGCACCAGGGATTCGCCCCGGATGCCGGGCAGGCTGACGTTGAGGGTGTTGGGCAGGCGCTCCAGCAGAGGTCCGTTGAGCCGGGCCTCCGGGACCAGGCGGCGGATGCCCCGCCACAGCTCGTCGCGCAACCGGGCCACCTCCCCGCCCATGTCCTCCAGGTGGCGGGCGGCCAGTTCGGCGGCCTTGCCCAGGCCCACGATGGCCGCGGTGTTCTCGGTGCCGGCCCGGCGGCCGCCCTCCTGGCCGCCGCCGTGCACCAGCGGCGTCAGATCAATCCCCCGGCTTATGCAAAGCGCCCCCACTCCCTTGGGGCCGTGCAGCTTGTGGCCGGAAAGGCTCAGTAAATCCACCCCCAGCTCCTCCACCGCCAGCGGAATCTTGCCCACCGCCTGCACCGCGTCGGTGTGGAACAGGGCCCCGGCCCGGTGGGCCAGGCCGGCCAACTCGGCGATGGGCTGCAAGGCCCCGGTCTCGTTGTTGGCGGTCATCACGCTGACCAGGGCGGTGGGCCTGTCCAGCGCGGCCTCCAGGTCGGCCGGCCGCACCCGGCCCGATGCGTCCACCGGCAAAAACACCACGTCATAACCCAGCTCGCGCAGCCAGGCGAAGGCCTTGAGCACCGAGGGGTGCTCGATGCTGGAGGTGACGAAGCGCTTGCCCCGGTTGCCAGGCGCGAAGGCCACGCCCTTGATCGCCTGGTTGTTGGCCTCGCTGCCGCCGCTGGTGAAGACCAGGCGGCGGGCGGTGACCCCCAAGAGGGCGGCCAGCCGGCGCCGGGCCTCGGCCACGGCCGCGGCGGCCTCGCGCCCCTCGCGGTAGATGGCCGAGGGGTTGCCGAAATCCCTGGCCATGAACTCGGTCATGGCCAGGGCCACGGCCGGGTCCAGGGGGGTGGTGGCGTTGTGGTCCAGGTAGACGCGCGGCCCCGCCGCCGCGCTCCCGGCCCGGGCCGCGGCCAGGCCGACCTGGGCCGCCGGGCCTTCGCCGCTGTCCGGGGCGGACCCATCCGCGTCCGCCGCCTTCTCCACCTGGCACAGCAGCGCCTTGTAGATGGGAAAGCCGCTGATGGGGTCGTACTTGAGGTCGGTCAGCTCGTTGATGTTGCAGTCTTGCCAGGCCGGCGGCCCCAGCGGCCCGCCGCCGCCCATGTTGGCGTCCACCGCGCCAGGCACGATGTCCTCGCTGACCAGGGCCTTGAGCCGCACCCGGCCGCGCGGGCTCTTGAGCCACACCCAGTCGCCGGAGACGATGCCGCGGGCGGCGGCGTCGGCGGCGTTGAGGCTGACCGTGGGCTCCGGCCGGTCCTTGACCAGGCCGGGGACGTGGTGGAACTGGCTGCGGAAATCGGTGGCCACCCTGGCCCCGGAATTGAAGACCAGGGGATATTCCCGCGCCAGATCCGGCCGCGAGACCGGGCTCTCGGAGGGCTCGGTGTATTCCGGCAGGCCGGGGTAGCCGTGCTCGTCCAGGATGGTGGAGAAAAGCTCGATCTTGCCGGTGGGGGTGTTGAATCCGGGGCGGCCGTCGGGGCGCAACAGGCCCTTTTCCCATTTCTTGTATTGCATCATGGCCGGCGGCACGCTCACCTGGCCGCCGGCCGCCCGCACATCCTCCAGCGTGAAGGGGCTGGCGGCCAGGGCGTGGCGCAGCAGCTCATCCTCGTTCTGGGGATAAAGGTGGCCGTAACCCAGGCGTTCGGCGATCTGGCTGAAGATGAAGAAGGCGTTTTTGGCCTGGCCCACCGGCGGGATGACCCGCTCGCGCAGCCGGAAGACCGGGCCGTAGGTCATGTAGGATTCGATCTCGCACCAAGTGGCCGCCGGCAGCACCAGGTCGGCGAAGGCGCTGTCGGCGGTGTGGAAAATATCGATGCAGACCAGGAAATCCAGGGCGGCCAAGGTCTTTTTCCACACCGCCGGCTGGGGCCAGGCGGTGCAGATGGACCCGCCCAGGACGATGAGCCCCTTGATGGGGTAGGGCTCTCCCTTTAGCACCGCCTGGGGCAGGCAGTTGGCGTGGGATTCCTCGCGGTAGAGGGTGTAGACGGGGAAGCTGTCGCGGCCCAGGGCCTTGGCCGGGTTGGGGTTGGCCACCAGTCCGGCGCGGTTGATGGGAAACGTGTTCTGGGGCATGGCGAAGCAGCGGCCGCCGGGCACGTCCAACTGACCGGCCAAGGCCCATAGGGCGATAGTGGCCCGGATGGCCTGCACCCCGCTGTCGCTGTATTCCAGGCCGGTGTACATCACCGGCGCGGCCCCGGCCGCCCCGGCGATGCGCCGGGCCAGCTCCCGCACCTTCTCGGCCGGCACCCCGGTCACGTTCTCCACCACCTCCGGCCGGAAGTGCTGCACGTAGTCGGCGAAGGGCTCGAAACCGTGGGTCCAGTCCCGCGCCAGGGCCTCGTCATAGAGCTCCTCTTCGATCAGCACCTGGCACATGCCCAGGGCCAAGGCCCCGTCGGTCCCCGGCCGGATGGGCACCCACTCGGCCCCCTCGATCTTGGCGGTGGCGGTGCGGCGGGGGTCGATGACCACCAGCCGCGCGCCTCGCCCCACCGCCTCCACGATGCGCCGGAAATCCGTGGGCGGGCTGTCGGTGGCCGGGTTGGCCCCCCAGACCACGATCAGCCGGGCGTTGTCGATGTCGCTGAACATGTTGATGTGCATGCCGCCCAGGGTGACGTGGGGGGCGATCATGGCGTAGGAGACGTAACAGAGCGCGCCCACCCCCATGGTGTTGGGCGAGCCAAAAGGGAACAAGAGCGAGGAGGCCGAGGAGACCGCCACCCCCTGGGGCTGGTAGAGATCGCACATGGCCAGCTCGAAGCTGCCCCGGCCGGTGTAGACGCAAGCCGCCTCGGCCCCGTGGCGGGCCTTGATGGCCTCCAGGCGCTCGGCGACGAGGTCCAGGGCCGCGTCCCAGCTTATGGGCTCGAAATCGTAAGAGCCCTTGGGGCCCTTGCGGCGCAGGGGGGTCTTCAGGCGGTGGGGAGAATAGACGATCTCCGGAGAGTGCTCGCCCAGGCGGCAGGTGACGCCCAGCGGCGAGCCGGGGTCCGGCTCCACCTTGGCCAGGCGGCCCCGCTGGTCATAGCTGGCGATGATCCAGCAGCCGGCCGGGCAGATGCCGCAAATGGCGCGGCGCTGGTTGGCGGCGAGTTCCATGGCGGTGGCCTTCATCCCTCCGGAGACCCTGCCGGCACCCCGGCCGGGACGCCGGGGCGGGTCCGGCCAGGGCATGGCCCCAGGTTTCATAGGGTTTTTCCCCTGGAGCTGCGGCGCAATAAAGCAGCCGGTCCCTTAAGGGGCATGGTAAGGTTTTCCACGCCGACGGGCAAACCATGATCCGGCCCCGCCGGCCGGCGCGGCGCTGGTCAACCCCGGCCGGACCGCCCCCTGGGCGCGCGAGCGGGATCAATGTCGCCGGGCGCTTGCCCCCAAAACACCCGCCGGTTTTGCCCTTGACACTAAGTTACAATGTAGCTAGATTATAACTATCGCCGCCTGGCCAGTCAACGTGGCGCTGTCGCCGACGGCCGAGCGAGCGCCAAAGAACCCGAACGGCCGGGAGCCAGGCCGGCCGTTCGGGGAGGCGTCCCCGCGGCGGAAGCGCCGCAAGCCGCCAGCGCCGGGGGGCGCAACCAAGGCCGCCAAGTGGACGGACGTCGCCATCCTCGCACTGGGGCTTGCAGTGGACCGGCTCCCATGGCGCCAATCAGGCATGACCTCCCTGGCGGCCCCAGGCCGAGGCCGAGGGTCAACGCAGCCTAACGAGGTATGATATGAGATACGCCGAGGTCGGATACAATCTGGAAATCGATTTGGCCACCGGCAACATCGAGCGGGTGGAGACCGACCCCAAGCTGATGGAGCTCCATCTGGGAGGGTTGGGCACCAGCGTCAAGCTCCATTGGGACCGGGTGCCGCCGGAGACCAAGCCTTTCGACGACGAGAACCTGCTGATCTTCAGCTCCGGCCTGTTCAACGCCACCCCGGCCTTCAGCGCCAACCGCACCGTGGTCACCTTCGTATCGCCCCAATCGGAGCTCTTGGCCTATCCCATGATGGGCGGCTTCTGGTCGGCCGAGCTGAAGCACGCCGGCTACGACAAGGTCATCTTCCGCAACAAGTCGCCCAAGTGGGTCTACATCTGGATCAACAACGACAAGGTGGAGATCCGCGACGCCAGCCACCTGGTGGGTCGGGGCGCGCTGGAGACCCAGGACCTGATCCGCGCCGAGCTGAACCAGCCCAAGGCCCAGGTGGCCGCCATCGGCCTGGCCGGCGAGAACCGGGTCTTCACCGCCTCCATTGAGCAGTCGCGCAGCAGCGCCAGCCGCCTGGGCGGCGGCGCGGTGATGGGCGACAAGAAGATCAAGGCCATCGCCGTGCGCGGCACCCGCGACATCAACCTGTACGACGGGGCCGAGTTCATGCGGCTGATGGAAGAGGTCAAGAGCTACATCGACTACCGCAACAACAACCCGATCCCGGACGTGATGACCATCCTGTCGGGCATCGGCTCGCCCCAGGAGATGGTGCACACCGACGAGCAGTGGCACACCGAGAACTTCATGTGGGGCAACGCCCGCACCCGCCGCCGGGGCTTCTGGACCGACCAGATCAGCGACAGTTGGGCCAGCGTGCAGAAATCGTCCATCAAGCGCCTGATAAGCTGCTACAACTGCCCGCAGCACTGCGGGGCGCTGATCAACTATCCCAACGTGCCCCGCTACATGATGAAATGCTTCTCCAAGCTCACCTACGCCATGGCCGCCTACGTGGACAACCTGGACTTCGGCTTCAAGATCGGCCAGGTGGCGGCGGAATACGGCGTGGACGGGTTCTCCACCCCGCAGATACTGGCCTTCGCGGTGGAGTGCTACGAGGCCGGCATCTTCACCGAGAAGGATTTCGCCGGCTGCCCCAAGGACAACGAGGGCCGCTTCTTCTGGCTGCTGGAAAAGGTGGCCAAGCGGGAGGGCATCGGCGACATCCTGGCCGACGGCACCTATTGGGCGGCCAAGAAGCTGGGCCCGGAGGCCGAACAGTTCGCCCATAACAACATCAAGAAGCACGAGCAGCTCCCGCTCAAGCTGGGCATGCTGGACCCGCTGTATTTCCTGATGTACTCCACCAACGAGAAGATCAGCATCACCCAGATCGAGGGCAACTGGCCCCAGGCGCCTTTCCCGGAGCGGGAGCAGCGCGAGCGCTTCGTGGCCGACTGGCCGCAACTGCCCAACGACAAGTTCAAGGAGTACCTGCTCAACTGGGAGCCCAGGGGCGAAAAAGCCATCCCCTACTACCCGACCCCGGACATCGCCTCGGAGATCGTGGACTGGATGGAGATGTTGCACAACATCGACGACGCGCTGTGCATCTGCGCCGGCATGGGCTCCTTCTGCCTCAAGCCCCCTTACCACATCCACAATTATCCCAAGCTGATCGCCGCGGCCACCGGCCTGGAGATGGACGAGGAAATTCTCAAGAAGACCGTCAACCGCAGCCGGAACCTGCACCGGGCCTTCAACAACCTGCGCGGCATGTCGCGCAAGGACGAGAAGCCGCCGGAGGACCACTGGAAGCGACGGTTCCCTGAAATCGAGGAGGAGCTCCTGACGACCTACTACCGGTACAAGGGATGGAACTATGACGGCATCCCCACCAAGGAACGGCTGCACGAGCTGGACCTGGATTACGTCGCCGAGGAGCTCGTCAAGAGGGGGATTTTGAAAGATGGCCAAGATTAAGAAAAAGATAAAGCGCATCAAGATAGACGCCGACCGCTGCAACGGCTGCCGGGGCTGCGAGATAATCTGCTCGGCCTATCACGCCGAGCCGAAGTACAGCAGCATCAACCCGGCCAAGTCGCGCGTCCAGGTGATCAGCCACCGGCTGAAGGACATCTGGCTGCCGGTCTTCGCCGGCGAATACAGCCCGGCCGAGTGCATGGGCCGCGACGTCTACACCATCGACGGCAAGGAGTACGACGAGTGCGCCTTCTGCCGCGCCTCCTGCCCCTCCCGCGACCTGTTCAAGGACCCCGACTCCGGGCTGCCGCTCAAGTGCGACATGTGCGAGGGCGAGGACGAGCCCCAGTGCGTCAAGTGGTGCATGAACGACGTGCTGACCTACGAGGAGACCGAGGTGGAGGAGGAGGAAGAGGAGCGGCTGGGCGAGATCGAGATCGGCCTGGAGGCCTTGGCGGATAAATTCGGCATGGACAAGGTGATGGAGACGCTCAACCGCCTGTCGATGCAAAAGAAGAACTAGCCGTCCGGGCCAGATTCGCGGATGGGGGCTGCCGGTGGAAAACGTTGCTGACTACAAAGAGATCGTAGGCGTCATCAAGCAGAACGGCGGCGACGCCTTCAAGCGCTGTTTTCAGTGCGGCCTGTGCGACACGCTCTGCCCCTGGAACCGGGTCAGGTCGTTCAGCATGCGCAAGATCGTCCGTCAGGCCGCCTTTGGCATGACCGAGATCGAGGGCGACGACATCTGGCTCTGCACCACCTGCGGCCGCTGCCCCCAGCGCTGCCCCAGGGACGTCAAGCAGATCGAGTCCGGGGTGGCCCTGCGCCGCATCGCCACCGAGTACGGGGTCTTCCCCAACTCGGTCAAGCCCATCCGCTCCATCTCCGCCAGCCTGATCGGCGAGGGCAATCCCCTGAACGAGCAGCGCAAGGACCGGGCCAAATGGGCGGAGGGGCTGGGGGTGCAGCCCTTCGCCGAGGGCATGGAGATGCTCTATTTCCCCGGCTGCTACTACAGCTACGACCCTCGGCTGAGGAAGGCCGCCCGGGCCGCGGCCGAGCTGCTGAAAATGGCCGGGGTCGAGTTCGGCATCCTGGGGGCCAAGGAGAACTGCTGCGGAGAGAGCATCCGCAAGACCGGCGACGAGGAGCTTTTCCGCCGCCTGGCCCGCGAGAACATCAAGACCTTCATCGACGCCGGCGTGAAGAAGATACTGGTCTCCTCACCCCACTGCTATCACACCTTCAAGAACGAATACCCCGATTTCAGGGTCAACTTCGAGATCGTCCACGTCTCCCAGCTCCTGGCCGAACTCATCGAACAGGGCCGGCTGGAGCTCAAGAACGAGTATAAGAAGCGCGTGACCTATCACGATCCCTGCTATCTCGGCCGGCACAACGGCGTCTATGCGCAGCCGCGCCAGGTGCTGGGGCGGGTGCCGGGGCTGGAGCTGGTGGAGATGCCCGACACCGGCCGGGACAGCCTCTGCTGCGGGGGCGGCGGCGGACGCATCTGGATGGAGACCCCCAAGGGCGAGCGCTTCTCCGATCTCAGGCTGCAACAGGCCATGGCGGCCGGGGCCGAGGTGCTGGTCACCGCCTGCCCCTATTGCATCTCCAACTTCGAGGACAGCAAGCTGACCCTGGACGTGGTGGACGCCATCGAGATCAAGGACCTGGCCGAGGTGGTGAGAGCGGCGGTCTAGGCGCTCGCGGACGCGCAGGCTGGCGGATCAGTGCGCCGCCCGCATCAACGCGGGGGCGTTGCGGAATTGGAAGGGGAAATGGCACAGGCAGAAATCATTTCGGAAGCGTGCAGGGACCTCATGGGCGGCCATTTCGGCGACGTGATGGTGGTGGGCGGCGGCATCAGCGGCATCCAGGCCTCCCTGGACCTGGCCACCGCCGGCTTCCGGGTCTATCTGGTCGAGAAGTCGCCGGCCATCGGCGGCCACATGGCCCAGTTGGACAAGACGTATCCGACCAACGACTGCTCGATGTGAATACTTTCGCCTAAACTGGTCGAGGTCGGCCGGCATCCAAACATAGAGGTTCTCTCCCTCACCGAAGTTGACCGGGTCGAGGGGGGGGTGGGCGATTTTCAGGTAACCCTGACCAAGAAGCCCCGTTACGTCATCGAGGACAAGTGCACCGGCTGCACCACCTGCGTGGAGTACTGCCCGGTCCAATACCCGGATCAGTTCAACCAGGAGATATCGACCAACAAGGCGGTGCACATCTATTTCGCCCAGGCCATACCGCTCATCGCCTATATCGATCAGAGCTGCATATACCTGAAGGAAAAGAAGTGCCGCATCTGCGAGAGCGTGTGCAAGGCCGGGGCCATCGATCTGCGCCAGAAGCCGGAGAAGATCGAGATCAAGGTCGGGGCCATCGTCCTGGCGCCGGGCTATGACGCCTACGACCCCAGCCTCAAGGGCGAATACGGCTACGGGGTGATGCAGAACGTGGTGACCAGCCTGGATTTCGAGCGCCTCTTGTGCGCCACCGGCCCCTACGAGGGCGAGATCCTGCGCGCCTCGGACAAGAGGCACCCCCACAAGATCGCCTGGATCCAGTGCATCGGCTCGCGCCGGGTGACCCCCGGCGACAACAGCTACTGCTCCTCGGTCTGCTGCACCTACACCCAGAAGCAGGTCATCCTGACCAAGGACCACGACGCCGAGGCCCAGTGCACCATCTTCCACAACGACATCCGCTCCTACGGCAAGGACTTCGAGCGCTATTTCGAGCGGACCGAGCAATTGCCCGGCGTCAGGTTCATCCGGAGCTACGCCTCGGTGGCGCGCGAGGACCCGGTGACCAAGAACGTCTTCATCCGCTACGCCACCGCCGACGAGGGCGTGGTGGAGGAAGAATTCGACATGGTGGTGCTCTCGGTGGGCCTCAACCCGCCCGCCGACAACGCGGACTTGGCGGCCAAGTACGGCATCGAGCTGAACCAGCACGGCTTCTGCAAGACCAACCCGGCCAACCCCATGCAGACCACCCGGCCCGGCGTGCTGGTCAGCGGCGCCTTCCAGGGGCCCATGGACATCCCGGAGGCGGTTTTCACCGCCAGCGGGGCCGGCACCCAGTGCGGGGAGATCCTGGACTATCGCCGGGGCAAGCTGACCAAGGAGAGGGTGTATCCCTCGGAGCTGGACGTCTCGCAGGACGAGCCCCGCATCGGCGTGTTCGTATGCCACTGCGGGGCCAACATCGGCCGGGTGGTGGACGTGCCCTCCACGGTGGAGTACGTCAAGAACCTGCCCGGCGTGGTCCACGCCCAGGAGCAGCTTTTCTCCTGCGCCACCAACTCGGCCAAGGAGATCACGGACACGATCAGGGAGAAGGGGCTCAACCGGGTGGTGGTGGCCGCCTGCTCGCCGCGCACGCTCGAAAACCTGTTCCGCGACACCCTGCGCGAGGCCGGCCTCAACCAGTATTACTACGACATGGCCAACATCCGGGAGCACTGCTCCTGGTGCCATTCCAAGGAAAAGGAGGCGGCCACCAGGAAGGCCAAGGACATCACCCGCATGTCGGTGGCGCGCGCCCGCCATCTGCGTCCCTTGCGCGAGATCGACCTGCCGGTGAACAAGGCCGCCCTGGTGGTGGGCGGCGGCGTCGCGGGCATGACCTCCGCCCTGTCCATCGCCAGCCAGGGGCACGAGGTTTACCTGGTGGAAAAGGAGCCGGTTCTGGGCGGCATGGCCCGCCGCATCCATCACACCCTGGAGGGCATGGACGTCCAGGCCTACCTGGCCGATCTGGTGCGCCAGATCAACCAGCACCCGGCCATCCATGTCTACACCAGCGCGGTCATCACCGAGGCCACCGGCTACGTGGGCAACTTCGTGACCAAGATCAAGTCCGACCGGGGGCCGGCGGAGATCAAGCACGGCGCGACCGTGATCGCCACCGGCCTGGACGTGTACCGGCCCAGCGAATACCTCTACGGCCAGGACGAGCGGGTGCTGACCAACCTGGAGCTGGAGGAGCGGCTGGCCCAGGGCGACGAGCGGATCGCCCAGGCGCAGGCCGTGGTCATGATCCAGTGCGTCGGCTGCCGCAACGCCGAGCGCAACTACTGCAGCCGCATCTGTTGCAGCCAGTCGGTCAAGAACGCCCTGAAGCTCAAGGAGGTCAATCCGGAGGCGGACGTCTACATACTGTTCCGCGACCTGCGCACCTACGGCCTGCGCGAGGACTTCTACCGCGAGGCCGCGGAAAAGGACGTCAAGTTCATCCGCTACGAGCCGGAAAACCCGCCCCAGGTGGAGGCGGCCGAGGGAGAGAACGGTCCGGTGCTCAGGGTCTCCCTGCCCGACCCCATCCTGGGCGCCGAGCTGGCCATCGACGCCGACCTGGTCTCCCTGGCCGCGGCGGTGGTCCCCTCCGAAGGCAACAAGGAAATCTCCCAGCTCTTCAAGGTCTCCCTGGGCCCGGACGACTTTTTCAAGGAGGCCCACGTCAAGCTCAAGCCGGTGGAGTTCGCCACCGAGGGCGTGTACCTGTGCGGCTCCGCCCACTATCCCAAGCACCTCCCGGAGACCATCAACCAGGCCTATGGCGCGGCCGGCCGCGCCCTGACCCTGCTTTCCAACCGCCTGGTCACGGTTTCGGGCTCGGTCTGCGAGGTGACCGAAAAGAAGTGCATGGGCTGCGGGGCCTGCCTGGAGGCCTGCACCTACGGCGCCATCGAGTTCCGCGAGACCAAGCTGGGCCGCAAGGCCGTGGTGAATCCCGTCATCTGCAAGGGCGACGGCCTGTGCAACGCCAAGTGCCCCACCGGGGCCATTTACCTGAAGCACTTCACCGACGAGGAGCTGACGAGCCAGATCGACGCGGCGCTTTCCGCGCAGGAGATGGCCAGCTAGCGCGTCCGCGGCCGGGCGCATCCACAGAAGGGGATCGGAGACATGGCGGCATCACCCAACTTCAAGCCACGCATCCTGGGCTTCCTGTGCCATTGGTGAGCATACGGGGCAGCGGACCTGGCTGGAGTTTCCAGACTGCAATACAAGACTGAGATCAGGGTCATCCGCGTGATGTGCTCCGGGCGCGTGGACCTGGAGTTCATACTCCGGGCCTTCGCCAACGGCATGGACGGGGTGTTCATCGGCGGATGCCGGCTGGGCGAATGCAACTACATCACCCATGGCAACTACCATGCGTTGAACATGGTTCACCTGTGCAAGCAGATCATGGCGCACATCGGGCTCAATCCCGAACGCCTGCGCATCGAGTTCATGTCGGCCGGCGAGGGCATCCACTTCGCCGAGGTGGTCGACCAGTTCTCCAAGGCGATTCAGGAAATGGGCCCCCAGGGCGACAGCGACCAGGCCAGCGGCGAGGAGCTTAAGGCCAGGCTGAAGGAGGTCGCCAGGCTGGTGCCCTACATCAAGATCATGGAGCGGGAAAAGCTTTCGCGGCGCCTGGCCGGCGGGCAGGGCTACGCCGAGCTTTACAGCGCCGAGGAGATCGAGCAACTGCTCGGCCAGAAGGTCTCCTATTACATCGATCCCGCCAAGTGCCAGGCCTGCATGTCCTGCCTGCGGCGCTGCCCCATGGACGCCATCGAGGGAGGCAAGAACCTTATCCACGTCATAGATCAGGACAAGTGCATCCGCTGCGGAAGCTGCCTGGAGGCCTGCCCGCCCCGCTTCGGCGCGGTGTCCAGGCAGAGCGACGGGCCGCCTCCGCCCCCCCTGCCGGCGGACCAGCGGACCCTGGTCCGCAAGGGCAAGGAAAACTGAGCGGGCTCGCGCAGCCTGGGCGCCGCGCGGGGCGCCCCGCTCCGTGCGGGGTCTTGCATTCAGGCCCCGGCCCGGCGACCGGTCCGCGCCGGCCCGACCCGGCGGTCTCGTTTGCCGATGCCCAGAAAATCGTGGCCGAGGCGGTCGGCCCGCTGGGCGCGGAGGTGGTCCATCTGCCGGAGGCGGCCGACCGGGTGCTATACGCGGATGTCGTCGCCGACCTGATGATCCCCCCCCTGGATTGCTCGGCCCGGGACGGCTATGCCGTCAGGGCGGTCGACACCCGCGGCGCGACCCGCTCCAACCCGGCGCTGCTGAGGGTCGCCGGCGAGATCAGGGCCGGGGGCTCGCCGGACGGCCCGACGGTTGCGGAGGGCGTCGCGGTGCGCATCATGACCGGCGCGCCCATGCCGGCGGGCGCGGACGCGGTGGTCCAGTTCGAGGACGCCGAGGAGGACGCCGGCCGGGTGAAGATATTCTGCGAGGCCGGTCGCTACGAAAACTATCGCCGGGCGGGGGAGAGCGTCCAGCGGGGCGAGCGTGTGCTGGCCAGGGGCGAGCGCCTGCACGCGGCCGACCTGGGCGTGCTGGCCTCGTTGAACCACCGCGCGGTCCGGGTTTTCAGGCGGCCCACGCTGGCCATCGTCTCCACCGGCGACGAGCTGGCCGGCCCGGACGAGACGCTCGGCTTCGGCCGGATCAGGGACGTCAACGCCTACGCCCTCTGGGCCGAGGCCCGGCAATGCGGCGCCCTGCCCAGTTGCCTGGGCATCGCCAGGGACACCCTGGCCGAGGTCAAGTTACTTTTCACCAAGGCCCTGGCCTACGACGTAATCATCTCCACCGGCGGCGGGGCCATGGGCCGGTACGACTTCGTCAGACAGGCCTGCGCCGACCTGGGCATCGAGATGCTCTTCGAGCGGGTCAACGTCCGGCCGGGCAAGACCACCGCCTTTGGCAAAAAAGATGGCAAGCTGTTCTTCAGCCTGCCGGGCAGCCCGGTCGCCGCCCTGACCTCGTTCATCCAATTCGTCCGTCCGGCCTTGCTGAGGTTGATGGGGGCCACCCGGATCGCCAAGCCGGTGGTGGGCGCGGTCCTGCTGGACGACATCCGGAAAAAGCCGACCAGCAACCTCCGCCTGCTGCGCGGCCGCTTCAGCGTCATCGACAACCAGCTCCACGTCTCGACCATGGGCGACCAGAAGCCTTCCATCTTCCAGTCCATGCGCGACGCCAACTGCCTCATCATCGTCCCGGAGAACGCATCCCGGATCGCGGCCGGCCAGACCGTCTCCATCCAGTTGCTGCGCCACGACGAGATCTGAGGCCGCCGCCGGGGGCAAGGCCGCCCATGCGCTGGACTTGCGGCCAGCCCGAAGGCCGGGCGCTCATCCCCAGGTCCATCGCCCTTGCCCCGGCCATGGTCGATGGCTAATTTTAATAAATGACGCGCCGGCGTCGCCCGGCCCGGTCGGTTGCCCAACAACCCGCCAGTCGCCTCTCCGGCGCGGCGGGAGAAGGTCGGCATGAATAGCTTATCCCTGGGATTGGACGACGCCCTGCGCCTGACCCTGGAGCGCCTGCGCCCGCTGCCGGCCGAAAGCGCCGCCCTGCACGAGAGCGTGGATCGCGTGGCCGCCGCCAGCCTGGCCGCCCTGGTGGATTCGCCGCCCACGGCCACCTCGCGCAAGGATGGCTACGCCGTGCGCCGCCGGGAGGCGGCCCAGGCCACCCCCGCCAACCCGGTGCGGCTGCGCCTGCTGGGACGCCTGGCCGCGGGCGAGAGCCGCGACCTCAGGCTGGAGCCGGGGACGGCGGTGCGGGTGCTGACCGGCGCGCGCATCCCCGGCGGGGCCGACGCGGTGGTGGCCGAGGAGTTCGCCACGCTGGACGGCGAGCATGTGCTGATCCGGGACTTCGCCGACACCGCCAAGAACATCCTGGCCCAGGGCGGCGACGTGGCGGCCGGCCAGCCGGTCCTGCGCCCCGGCCAGGTGATAACCCCGCAGACCGCGGGCCTGCTGGCCGCGGCCGGCCACCACCTGGCCCCGGTGCACGCCAGGCCCGTGGTGGGCATCCTGGCCACCGGCGACGAGATCGTGGCCCCGGGCCGGCCCCTGGGCGAAGGCGGCCTCTACGCCAGCAACGCCGTGACCCTGGCCGGGTTCTGCCGCCGCCACCAGATGCCCACCCGCCTGCTCCTGGTCCCGGACGATCTTGAGGCCATGCGCCGCGGGGGGGGGGGGGGGGGGGGCCCCCCCCCCCCCCCCCCCCCCACGCCATTCTGACCAGCGGCGGGGCCTGGCGGGGCGAACGCGACCTGGTGGCCCAGGCGCTCGACTGCCTGGGCTGGGAAAAAGTCTTCCACCGCATCCGCATCGGACCGGGCAAGGCGGTGGGCTTCGGCTGGCTGGAGGAGAAGCCCGTCTTCGTCCTGCCCGGCGGCCCCCCCTCCAACCTCATGGGCTTTTTGCAGATCGCCCTGCCGGGGCTGATGGCCCTGGCCGGCCACGCCCAGCCGGGTCTGCCCCGCATCAACGCCATCCTGGCCGCCGAGCTGGCCGGGGGCAAGCCCGACTGGACCGACTTTTTCTTCGGCCGCCTGGAGCCGGGCGAGGGCCCGCCCCTCTTCCATCCCCTGCCCAAGCGCAGCCGCCTGACCGCCATCGCCGGGGCCACGGCGGTGGCCGCCATCCCCGAAGGCCGGGATCGCCTGCCGGCGGGAGCCATGCTGAGAGTGCAGTTGCTCGCCGGGGCCGGCGGCCTGGCTGGCCTGGCCTGACGCCGCCCGCGCCGCCGGCGCTTGCATGCCCACGGCGGTTATGTCTACTATGGTTGCCGCCGGCCCGGATCGCTCCGGGGCCGGGCGTTTCGGCGCGTTCATCCCCATCCGAGGCGGGAGCGGCTCGTGAAGAAAGTGGTTCTGGAGATCAACGGCCAGCGCCATGAGGTTCTGGCCAGCGAAAAGGACGTGTTGCTGGATTATCTGCGCGACCGGTTGGACCTGACCGGGGCCAAGCAGTCCTGCGACCGCCAGGGCCAGTGCGGGGCGTGCACGGTGATCGTGGACGGCAAGGCGGTTCTTTCCTGCCTCACCAAGCTGGCGGACCTGGACGGGGCCAGCGTCATCACGGTGGAGGGGCTGGGCACCCCGGCCAACCCGCACCTCATCCAGCAGGCCTTCGTGCTGGCCGGGGCGGTGCAGTGCGGCTTCTGCACGCCGGGGCTGATCATGGCGACCAAGGCCCTGCTGGACCGGAACCCCGACCCGGACGAGGCGGCCATCAAGAAGGCCCTGCGCCGCAACCTCTGCCGCTGCACCGGCTACGTGAAGATCATCGACGCGGTCCGGCTGGCCGGGCGGTTCCTGCGCGGGGAGACCACGCCGGAGCGAATCGCGCCAAAGCAGTCCGACGGCGTGATGGGCGTCTCCCACCCCCGGCCCTCGGCCCTGGCCAAGGCCTGCGGCACGGCGCGCTTCACCGCCGACTACAAAATCCCCGGCGCGCTGGAGATCGCCGTGGTGCGCAGCCAGGTCGCCCACGCGCGCATCAAATCCATCGACGCCGGCGCGGCCCTGGCCATGCCGGGCGTGGTGGGGGTGATGACCGCGGCCGACATCCAGGGCACCAACATCCTCAAGTACATGGTGGCCGACCGCCCGGTGCTCTGCGCCGAGCGGGTGCGCCAGATCGGCGACCCCACCGCCCTGGTGGCCGCGGCCAGCCTGTCCGAGGCCCAGGCCGCCGCCGAGGCGGTGCGGGTGGAGCTGGAGCCGCTGCCGGTGCTGGCCAGCCCGGAAGCGGCCCTGGCCGAGGGCGCGCCGCAACTGCACGCGGAGCACGACCGGCCCAACCTGTGCTTCCGCCAGCCCCAGGTCAAGGGCGACGCCGAGGCGGCCCTGGCCGGCTCGGCCGCGGTGGCGGCGGCGCGCTTCACCACCCAGATCAACCACCAGGCCCCCCTGGAGCCGGAGGCCACGGTGGCCTATTGGGAGCCGGCCGAGGACGCCGAGGACGAGCCCAAGCTGGTGGTGGTGGGGCGCAGCATCAACATCCACCACCACCTGAGCATGCTGCAGGAGGCCCTGGGCTGGGAGAACATGGCCTATGAGGAGGCCTTCGTCGGCGGCCAGTTCGGCATCAAGATCGACGTGGTCTCCGAAGGGCTCTGCGCGGCGGCGGCGATCCATTTCCGCCGGGCGGCGCGCTACATCCCCAGCCTGCGCGAGTCCATGCTGATGACCCCCAAGCGCCACGCCTTCCGCATGGACGTGAAATTGGGGGCCGACGCCCAGGGCCGGCTCACCGGCTACGTGAACGACATGCTGGTGGACAACGGGGCCTATCATTCCATGGGGCACGTGGTGGTCAACCGCGCCCTCATGATGCTCTCCGGCTCCTACCACATCCCCCACGTCAAGGCCGACGCCCGGCTGGTCTACACCAACAATCCCTGGGGGGCGGCCGCGCGCGGGGCCGGTCCGCCCCAGGCCAACTTCGCCCTGGAAGTGGCCATGGAGATGCTGGCCGACAAGCTGGGGCAGGATCCCCTGGAGTTCCGCCTGAAAAACATCCTGGCCCCCGGCCAGACCAAGTCCACCGGCCGGGCGGTGAGCGAATGGCCGCTGCCGGAGCTGCTGGAGGCCATCCGCCCGCATTACCAGCGGGCGCGCCGCGAGGCCGCCGCCAATTCCAGCCAGAACCTGCGCCGGGGGGTGGGTCTGGCCACCGGATCCTTTGGCATCGGCGGCCCAGGCGATTCGGCCACGGCGGCGGTGGAGCTGGACGCCGACGGCGGAGTGAGCATCTACGCCGCCGCGGCCGACCCCGGCGAGGGCAACGATTCCATGCTGACCCAGCTCACGGCCGAGGTGATGGGCTTGGCGCTCACCAAGGTGCGCCTCTACACCCGCTCCACCGACCTGACCGCCGCCTCCGGGCCGGCGGCCGGCAGCCGTATCACCTACATGATCGGCAGCGCGGTGTTGGACGCATTGGGCAAGCTCAAGGCGGCCATGGCCTTGACCGGGGCGCGCACCGCCGCCGAGCTGATCGCCGCCGGCCAGCCGGCGCGTTACCTGGGCCACAAAAAGAACGAGGACGCCGGGCCCCTGGACCCGGCCACCGGCCAGGGCCCGTCCTTCGAGTCCCAGGTCCACGCCGCCCAGATGGTGGAGCTGGAAGTGGACGCCGCCACTGGCGCGGTGAAAGTGCTCAAGATGACCACCGCCGTGGACGCCGGCCCGGTCATCAATCCGCTGAACCTGACCGGCCAACTGGAAGGCGGGGCGGACATGGGCGTGGGCCTGGCCCTGCGCGAGGTTTACGTGGCCGGCCAGACCAGGGACTGGCGCACCTTCAGGTTCCCCACCATCGCCGATTCGTTCGCGCAGGAGGTTATCATCCGCCAGACCCCGCGCCCCAAGGGGCCGCTGGGCTGCACCGGGGTGGGCGAGATGTGCCTGGTGCCCACCGCGCCGGCGGTGATCAACGCCATCAAGGACGCCATCGGCGTGTTCATCACCGACCTGCCGGCCACGCCGGACAAGGTGCTGGCCGCCATCGCCGGCGAGAAGGGCTAGGCCGGTGGGCGCGGCCCCGGCCGAAGGCGGCGACGCCGGCCTGGGGCGCCGTTTGCGCCGGGTGGCCGGCCGCGAGATCGCCTTCGACGACGAAGGCTTTTTCTGGGACTACGACGCCTGGAGCGAGGCGGCCGCCCGCGAGCTGGCGGCCGAGGCCGGCCTGGCCGAGCTGGACGAGGCCCACTGGCGGGTGATCCGATTCCTGCGCCAGTTCTACGCGTACCATGGCCGCGCGCCCCTGAACCAGCAACTGCGCAAGGGCGCCGGCGTCAGCCTGCTCCAGTTGCAGGGCCTGTTCCCCGGCGGGCTGAAGCACGGCGCCCGCCGCCTGGCCGGGCTGCCCAACCCCAAGACCTGCAACTGAGGCCGTCCGGGCGGCCAAAGGGGCGCGAGCCGTGATCTACCTGGACAACGCCGCCACCAGCTTTCCCAAGCCGGAGCGCTGCCTGCGCCAGGGCCTGGCCGACTACCTGGCCCTGGGGGCCTCGCCGGGGCGCGGCGGCTATGACGCCGCCGTGCGCGCCCAGGCCAGGGTGGAGGAGGTGCGCCGGCAGGTGGCGGCTTTTTTCGGCGCGCCGGACTGGGTGGTCTGCTTCGGCCACAACGCCACCGACGCCCTGAACACCCTGATCCAGGGCCTGGTCCGGCCGGGCAGCCACGTGGTCAGCACCCGCCTGGAGCACAACTCGGTGTTGCGGCCGCTGCACCACTTGCGCGCCGACGGCCTCTGCTCCCTGGATATGGTCCCCTTCAACGCCCAGGGCGTGGTGGAGCCCGACGCCGTGGCCCGCGCCCTGCGCCCCAACACCTCGCTGGTGGTCATGACCCACGCCTCCAACCTGCTGGGCACGGTGCAGCCGGCGGCGGCCATCGGCCGGCTCTGCCGCGAACGCGGCCTGCCCCTGGTGCTGGATTGCTCCCAGAGCGCGGGCGTGGTCCCGATCCGCCTGGAGGCATGGGGGGCCAGCGCCCTGGCCTTCACCGGGCACAAGTCGCTCCTGGGGCCGACCGGCGTCGGCGGGCTGGTCATGGAGCCCGGCCTGGAGGTGCGCCCCAGCCGCTTCGGCGGCACCGGTCTGGACTCCATCAGCCTGACCCACAGCCAGGCGCTGCCGGAGCGCCTGGAGGCCGGCACCTTGAACCTGCTGGGCATCCTGACCCTGGGCCGCTGCCTGGACCACCTGGCCGGCCCGGAGGCGGCGGCCGGCGCCGCGCGGGAGCGGGAGCTGCACCAGCGTCTGCTGGCCGGCCTGGCCGAGCTGCCGGGGGTCAGGCTGGACGCGCCCGGCGCCGGCCCGGACCGCCTGCCCCTGGTCTCTTTCAACCTGACCGGCTGGGATCCCGGCGACGTGGGCGCGGTGCTGGACGGCGACTATGGCATCGCCGTGCGCACCGGGCTGCACTGCGCCCCCCTGGCCCACCAGGACCTGGGCCACGGTCCGGCCGGCTCGGTGCGGGCGAGCCTGGGCCGCTACAACACCCCCGCCGACGTGGAGGCCCTGTTGGCGGCCATGGCCGCCCTGGCCCGCGCCGTCTGAACTCATGCCGGCCCCTGAACCCTCCCCCGGCCCCGCGCCGACAAGCCGTTAGGCTCCATCCCCGCCAGGCCGCCTGGCTGCCACTGCCTTGGCCCTAAATTACCTATTGACAGTACGCTTTTAAGGCATATATTTGTTTTGAGCCTATGCCCATAACCTAGCGCCAAGGTGGACGATGCCCCGACCCCGCAAATGCCGTCTGGTGATGGCCGAACCCCCGGTCAACTACTTCAAGCCGCGCGGCATCCCCCTGCGGGAGCTGGAGGAGGTCCGCCTGAGCCTGGAGGGCTACGAGGCCCTGCGCCTGGCCGACCTGGCCGGGCTGGGCCAGGACCAGGCGGCCCGCAGCATGGGAGTCTCGCGCCAGACCTTCAGCCGGGTGCTGGCCGAGGCGCGGCGGGCGGTGGCGGAGGCGATCGTGGGCGGGCGGGCGCTTTGCATCGAGGGCGGAGCCTACCGCCTGCCGGCGGGGGCCGAAACCCCCAGCGAGGAGGATGCGCACATGAGCAAGATAGCCGTCAGCAGCGAGGGACCTGGCCTGGACGACCTGGTGGACCCCCGCTTCGGCCGCAGCGGCGGCTTCGTCATCGTGGACCCGGCGACCATGCAGACCAGCTACCTGGACAACGGGGCCGCCCAGGCCAGGGGCCAGGGGGCGGGCATCCAGGCGGCCGAGCTGGTGGCCCGGGCCGGGGCCAAGGTGGTGCTGACCGGGTTCGTGGGCCCCAAGGCCTTCGCCGCCCTCAAGGCGGCCGGCATCGGCGTATGCCCGGACCTGGGCGGGGTCACGGTGGGCGAGGCCGTGCGGCGCTATCTGGACGGCCGGGCGCCCCTGGCCGCGGCCCCCAACCGTTGATCCCGGCGGCCAGGCTGGTTCGCGCCCGCCTGGCTCCATCAAACCCCTGGAGACGACGACGATGAGTCAAGACGCTTCCAGCTCCTGCGGCCACGGCGGCCCCGACCCCATCCAGGCCGCGCGCCTGATCGACAACCTGGCCCGCATCCGCTTCAAGCTCATGGTGATGAGCGGCAAGGGCGGGGTGGGCAAGTCCACGGTGGCGACCTATCTGGCCCTGGGCCTGGCCGCCAAAGGCCACGCGGTGGGCTTGATGGACGTGGACCTGCACGGCCCCTCCATCCCGCGCATGCTGGGGATGGCCGGCCACGCGCGGGTGGACGAGGCCAGCCAGGCCATCGAGCCCATGGTGGGCCGCCACGGCCTCAAGGCGCTGAGCGTGGAGATGCTGATGCCCGACCGGGAGAGCTCGGTCATCTGGCGGGGGCCGCTCAAAATCGGGGTCATCAAGCAATTCATCGCCGACGTGGACTGGGGCCGGCTGGATTTCCTGGTCATCGACTGCCCGCCCGGCACCGGCGACGAGCCCCTGACCGTGGCCCAGAGCGTGGAGGGCGCCCTGGCGGTGGTGGTGACCACCCCCCAGGAGATCGCCCTGGCCGACGTGCGCAAGTCCCTGGACTTCTGCCGCCAGCTCCAGATGCCGGTGCTGGGGGTGGTGGAGAACATGTCCGGGCTCGCCTGCCCCCACTGCGGCCAGCCGGTGGACCTGCTGGGCCAGGGCGGCGGCCAGGCGCTGGCCCAGCGCCTGGGCCTGGACTTCCTGGCCCGCCTGCCCTGGGACGGCCGGCTGGTCCAGGCCGGCGACCGCGGCCAGCCCCTGGAGCTGGAGCACGACCACAACCCGGCCGGCCCCGCCTACCGCGACCTGGTGGCCGCGGTGCTGGCCCGCACCGTGGAGCGGGGCCAGTCATGATCGTGGCGGTGGCCAGCGGCAAGGGCGGCACCGGCAAGACCACGCTGGCCGCCTCCCTGGCCTGGGTCTGGGGCCGGCCCCTGGTGGCGGTGGACCTGGACGTGGAGGAGCCCAACCTCCACCTGTTCCTGAAGCCGACGCCGGGGGCGGAGCAGACCGCCTACATCGAGGTGCCCCAGGCCGACGAGTCGCTCTGCACCGCCTGCGGGGCCTGCGCGGATATCTGCCAGTTCAAGGCCATCAGCCTCTTGGGCGAGACGCTGCTGACCTTTCCGGAGATGTGCCACGGCTGCGGCGGCTGCCTGGCCGTCTGCCCGGCCGGGGCGCTGACCGCCGGCCGGCGCGAGTTGGGCCGCATCATCTGGGGCCGGGCCGGGGACATCGCCTTTCTGGGCGGCCGGCTCAGGGTGGGCGAGGCCATGAGCCCGCCCCTGATGCGCCAGGTGCGCGCGGCGCTGGCCGAGCTCCTGGCCGGCGGCGGGGCCGACGCCATCATCGACGCCCCGCCAGGGGTTAGCTGCCCGGCCGTGAACGCGGTGATGGACGCCGACCTGATCCTCCTGGTCACCGAGCCCACGCCGTTCGGCCTGCACGACCTGACCCTGGCCCACCAGGCCTTCGCGCCCCTGGGCAAGCCCATGGCGGTGGTGGTCAACCGGGCCGGCCTGGGCCACCGGGGCGTGCAGGACTACTGCCGCCGGGAGGGCCTGGCCGTGTTGGCCGAGATACCCTTCCAGCGCGAGGCGGCCGAGGCCTACGCGCGCGGCCAGGTGCTGGCCGCGGCCGCTCCGGAGCACCGCGCCCGTTTCCATGGCCTGGCCCTGGAGCTGAGGCGGATGCTGGACCCGGCCTTGAGACAAGGCAAGGTGAACCATGCCTGAGATCGTGGTGCTCAGCGGCAAGGGCGGCACCGGCAAGACCTCGCTGACCGCGGCCTTCGCCCACCTGGCCCACCAGCCGATCATCTGCGACCTGGACGTGGACGCGCCGGACCTGCACCTCCTGCTGGGCCCGCGGCCGACCCGGCGCGAGGATTTCCGCTCCGGCCATGAGGCGGTGATCGACCCCGCCCTCTGCCACGGCTGCGGCGAGTGCCATGGGCGCTGCCGCTTCGAGGCCCTGGTCGCGGTGGACGGCGTCTATCGCGTCGATCCCCTGCGCTGCGAGGGCTGCAAGGTCTGCGTGCACTTCTGCCCGGCCGGGGCCATCGCCTTCCCGGAGCGCCTTTGCGGCCAATGGTCCATCTCCGACACCCGCTTCGGACCCATGGTCCACGCCCAGCTTTTCCCCGGCCAGGAGAACTCCGGCCGGCTGGTGGCGCTCTTGCGCCAGGAGGCCCGCGCCCTGGCCAGGAATCTCGGCCGCGAGCTGATTCTTTGCGACGGCGCGCCAGGCATCGGCTGCCCGGTCATCAGCTCCCTGGCCGGAGCCGACCTGGCGGTGGGCGTCTGCGAGCCCACGCCTTCGGGCCTGCACGACCTGAAGCGCCTGGCCGAGCTGGCGGCCCATTTCCGGGTGCCGCTGGCGGTGATCGTCAACAAGGCCGACCTTAGCCCGGACCGCAGCCGGGAGATCGAGGACTTTTGCCGCCAGGAAGGCGTCGCCCTGGCGGCCAGCCTGCCCTTTGACCGGGCGGTGGTCGAGGCCATGCTGCGCGCCCAGGCGGTGACCGAGCACGAAGACGGCGAGATAACCCGAAGACTGCGCCAGGCCTGGGAGATCATAGCCCGGATGGCCGCCTCCCGGCCGCGGGCGCGGCACCAACCCCAAACCAACCCGATCGAGCAAGGAGACTGACATGGCAACGGTGGTGGCCCTGCCTTCTTCCCATCCCGGCGGCCTGGAGGCCGGCCTGGGCGCCCATTTCGGGCACTGCGATCTTTACACCGTCATCACCCTGGAGGAGGAGGTCATAACCGACGTCAGGGTGCTGCCCAACGTGCCCCATCAGCAGGGCGGCTGCCTGGCCCCGGTGCAATACCTGGCCCAGCACGGGGTCCAGGTGCTGGTGGCCGGCGGCATGGGCCTGCGTCCGTTGATGGGCTTCAACCAGGTGGGCATCGAGGTCTTTTACGGCGGCGGACACGACAGCGTGGCCGAGGCGGTGATGGCCCTGGCCCAGGGACGCCTGCCCCGCTTCAGCCAGGAATTCACCTGCGGCGGGGGCGGGCACCAGCACCCCTAGCGCCAAGGGAGTCGCGGACCATGTCCGACGAGCCTGAACTCACACCCGGCCAGGTGGGCGTGGGCTTCCTGCGCCACGCCCAAGCGCCGCGCAACCTGGGCGAGATGGCCCAGCCCAGCGGCCGGGGGCGGGCGGTGGGGGTCTGTGGAGACGCCATCCAGGTGGACCTGGGGGTGCATGACGAGGTGATAACCGAGGTGCGGGTCATGCCCCAGGGCTGCGTCTACACCACGGTCTGCGCCAGCGCGGTGGGCGAGCTGGCCCTGGGCCTGCGCCTGGACCAGGCCCTGGAGCTGACCCCCGACGAGGTGGAAAAGGCCCTGGGCGGCCTGCCGGAAGACCACCTGCACTGCGCCCGCCTGGCGGTGAACACCCTGGGCGAGGCCATCGCCGATTACTATGCGCGCGCTACCCTGGCCGGCCGCCGTCCCGCGGCCGAAGCCGAAAGGAGCTGAACATGCCCATCTACGAGGTGAGATGCCTCCGCTGCGGACGGGTGGGGGAGGTGCTGGTCACAGGCGCCGACGCCCCCCTCGCCTGTCCGTCCTGCGGCAGCCCGGAGACCGAGAAGCTGCTATCGGCCCCCAGCGCCCTCAGCGGCCGGACCGGAGCCGTCCGGCCGGGTCCCCAGGACCACGGCTGCTGCGGCAGCCGGCCCCAGGAGGCCGGCTGCGCCGGTCCGGGCTCCTGCTGCGGCAAGGCGGGGCTGTAGGCCCCATGGCCAAGGTGCTGCTGATCAGCCGCGACCCGGCCGGCCTGACCGGCCTGGCCACCGCCCTGGCCGGGCATCCACAGGCCGAGGTGGCCTGGGCCCATGACCCCCAGGAGGCCGTGGCCGCAACCCGGCGGTGGCGTCCGCACCTGGCCGTGCTGGACGACAGCCTGGGCGAAAACCAGCCCTGGGCCTTGATCCGGGACCTGCTGGCCGTGGACGCCTTCCTCAACACCGCCGTGGTCAGCGGCCTGGACCCGGAGGCGTTTCACGAAGCCGGCGAGGGGCTGGGCGTCCTGGCCCAGTTGCCCCCGGCCCCCGGCCCGGCCGAGGCCGCCTGGCTGCTCTATCACCTGCGGGAGGTGATGGTCTCGCCGCCGGCATCGGCTGATAATGCCAGTTGATATATGGTTTTAATTAACATACTAGTTTTAAAGTAAAAAATTCTCTGGCGCCCCAAATATCGATAGACAGTCGGCGATTTATTGTGCAATCTATCGCTGCCGCTCCGCCGCTTGTGCAGCCCGCGCGGACCTGGCGCGCACCGGGCAGTTGACGATTGTCGCCACGCCGCCCGCATGCGAGCCCAACAGGCCGCCGTCAGGGGAGCCCGCGCACAGCCGTGCGCCCCGGCGACCGACGGCGACGTCACCATGCGACCACAACGTGCTCGCGGATTGGATCAATCATGCAACCCCAGCCAGACCCCCGCACGCCTTCCACGCCACACCGCTGGCTACCAAAACCGCTTGGCTTGAAGCACCGCGCCCAGCCAGGCGACCCGCGCGCCCTTGCCGCCGGCTTGGCCGAAGGGACGCAAGGCGTCGCCACAAAGCGGACCTTCCCCTGACCCCGCCACCCGGCGCCACGCGCAACCAAGCCGCAACCGGCGCCGACCGCCCCGGCCCAGGGGAGGCGGCCCCCGCGGAGCCCTGAGCCGCGGCCAATCAATCAGGTGGCCTGAATTCAATCATGAGACCCGCACGCCTTGATAGATCCAATCGCCCCGTGCGGCATGGGAAAGCGCCGGAGATATGTTTTTCACGATAAGCCTCTACCTCTCCTTGGCCGTCTGCGCGGCCGGGCTGGTCCACAAGATCTGGTCGTGGCTCACCATTTCCATCGACAGCGACGACCGGCGGTATGCGCCCGGCCGGCGGCTGCGGGCCTCCCTGGCCGAGATGGGCCAGGTGGTCTTCAGCCGCAGGATATTCACCCTGCTCAAGGCCCTGCTGCTGGACGGCTTCTTGCAGCGGCGCTCGCTGGCCCACAGCTTCGTTGCCTGGCTGGCCCACATCTGCATCTTCACCGGCTTCACCGGGTTGCTGCTGTTCCACGCCATGGGCTCCTGGTTCACCGAATCCCTGTTCGGTAATTATTATTCCACCCTGAATCCCTGGCTCTTGCTGCGCGACCTCTTGGGGGTCATGGTCCTGCTGGGCGTGGGGCTGGTGGTCTACCGCCGCCTGCGGGTGCCCGGCCTGCGCGTGACCACCCGCGGCATGGACCGCCTGGCCATCGTGTTCCTGGCCGTGGTGCTGCTCTCCGGCTTCGCCCTGCAGGCGCTCAAGATCACCTCGGCCGGCAGCTTCGAGCGCATGCAGACCGAGTACGCCGGGCTCGGCTCGCCCCAGGAGCTGGAGGCCCTGCGCTCGGTCTGGGCCGAGCGCTACGGGGTGGTCTTCGCCCCCGGACTGACCAGCCAGGACCCCCAAGTGTTGGCCCTGGGCGAAAAGCTCAACGAAGATAGCTGCGTCTCCTGCCATTCCCCGGCCCAGCACGCCTTCGCCTCCTACGCCCTGGCCTGGGCCCTGCGCCCCGCGGCCCTGTTGCTGGATCGCGTGGGCGGGGTCGACGCGCTCTATCACCTGCATTTCCTCACCCTGTTCGTGGGGGTGGCCTTCCTGCCCTACACCAAGTTCCTGCACATGTTCAGCGGGCCGATCCTCCTGGCCACCAACGCGGTGCTCAACCGCCAGAGCATGCGTCCGGCGGCCCGGGCCGCCCTGCGCGCCCTGGAAATGGACGCCTGCTCCCATTGCGGCACCTGCACGGTGCACTGCTCGGTGGCCGTGGCCCTCCAGCGCATGGGGAACAAGAACATCCTCCCCTCCGAGAAGCTTTCCGCCCTGGGCGAGATGGTCCGGGGCAACAACGGCAACGCCGATCATCTGGCCCAGATCACCCAAGGGGCCTATGTCTGCACCGACTGCCAGCGCTGCACCAGGCTGTGCCCCCTGGGCATCAACCTGAACGACCTCTGGGTGGCCCTGAAGCGCAACCTGGCCCTGGCCGGCTTCGAAGACCCGGTCCAGGTCGCGGCCCGGCGGGCCATGGAGGCCGCCCTGCCCAGCCGGCGGAAAACGGCCGTCAAGCTGGCGGCCGGGCGCGTCGCCCAAGACCGGATGCTCTCCGCCCAGACCGAGGCCTTCGCCGAGTGCTACACCTGCCAGCAGTGCACCAACGCCTGCCCGCTGGTCTTCATGTCGCCCAAGCCCCAGGAGGAGCTGGACCTGCTGCCCCATCAGGTCATCTACGCCTTGAAGCTGGGGCTATGGGACGAGGCCATGGGGGCGCGGCTGGTGTGGAATTGCCTGACCTGCTACCAGTGCCAGGAGTCTTGTCCCAACCGGGTGCAGGTCACCGACATTTTTTATGAGCTTCGCTGCCAGGCGGTCACGGCGGCCAACCTCCGGGAGGCTTGATATGCGTTTCGCCCTTTTCCTGGGCTGCCAGGTCCCCGGCCAGGCGCCCCAGTATGAGAAATCCAGCCGCCTGGTGCTGAAAAAGCTGGGGGTCGCGCTGACGGACCTGGAGTTCAACTGCTGCGGCTATCCCCTGCGGCACCAGCATTTCCATTCCTACCTGCTGGCCGCGGCCCGCAACCTGGCCCTGGCCGAGGCCGGGGGCCTGGATCTGCTCACCCTGTGCAAGTGCTGCCTGGGCAGTCTGAGGCGCGCCCAGGATTTCCTGGCCGCCCGGCCGGAGCTTCTGGCCCAGATCCAGGCGGACCTTGCCCGCGAAGGCCTGGCCTATCGCGGCCGCGCCCAGGTGCGGCACCTGCAGTCGGTGCTGCACGACGAGGTCGGCCTGGAGGCCATCTCCTCCGCGCTCACCCGGCGCCTGCAAGGCCTCAGAGTGGCCACCCTCTACGGCTGCCACGCCCTGCGCCCCAGCCGAATCACCGGGTTCGACCGCAACCCCTACCAACCGACCCTGATCGAGGACCTGCTGGAGGCGACCGGGGCCGCCAGCCTGCCCTGGGACGGCAAGCTGAAGTGCTGCGGCGCGCCGCTGCGCGAACGCAACGAGGAGCTTTCCCTGGCCATGATCGGCCAGCGTTTCGCCGAGTGCCAGGCGGCCGGGGCCGACGTCCTGAACGTGGACTGTCCCCACACCCTGGCCCAGATCAAATGGGCCTTCAAGAAGCTCTGGCCCCGCAGCGCCCGCCAACTGCGCGGCGTGGTGCTGTATCCCCAGCTTTTGGGCCTGGCCCTGGGCATCGCGCCGGAGGACCTGGCCCTGGACGACAACCGTCCCCGCGCCGGCTATCTGGCCAACCACCGCTCCCCCGGCCAACGGCGCGGACGCGCCGCCAGCCCGGCGGAGAGCGGCCGCCAGCCCGCGGCCTGAGCGCGCGAAAAGCGCCGGGGCGGACCCATGCCGCCCCTCCGGCGGGTCAGGCCAGGGCCGCTGGCGGCGTCCGTTTCCGGCTCCGCCCCCAGGCGTCGGCGGCCTTGATCGCCGCCACCACCGCCGCCGGAGACCTGTCGTAGGGCTCGTTGTGCATGCTTTCCCCGGCCGCGCAGGCCTTCTCGGCCACCCGGCCCAGGTCCTGGTCCGTCACCGCCGGCAGGCCGAGGTCGGCCAGGGTGGTGGGCAGGCCCATCGAGGCGCAGAAGTCATGAACCTGGTCGATGACCGAGGGATGCTTGTCGGTCAAAAACAGGGACGCCAGGACCCCGAAGGCCACCTTCTCGCCGTGGTGATAGGCATGGGTTTGCGGCAGGGCCGTGAATCCGTTGTGCAGGGCGTGGGCGGCGGCCAGCCCGGCGCTCTCGAACCCCAGGCCGCTCAGCAGGGTGTTGGCCTCCACCACCCGCTCCAGGGCCGGGGTGACGGCCCCGGCCGCGCAGGAGGCCAGCGCCGCCGCGCCATAGTCCCGCAGCGTGTCCCAGCAAAGCCGGGCCAGGGCGTAGGCGGTCATGGAGCCGAGCGCGCCGGCGATGTTCGGGGCGCGCCTCACGCGGCAGGACTCGGCCTCGAACCAGGTGGCCAGGGCGTCGCCCATGCCGGCGGCCAGGAAACGGGGCGGGGCCGCCGCCACGACCTGGGTGTCCACGATCACCGCGTCCGGGTTGCGCGGCAGCAGGTCCGCCCGCTGAAAGATTCCCTCCGGGGTGTAGACCACGCAGACCGAGCTGCATGGGGCGTCGGTGGAGGCGATGGTGGGGGCCATGATCGCGGGTTTTTGGGCCAGATGGGCCACCGCCTTGGCCGCGTCCAGGGTCTTGCCCCCGCCCAGGCCCACCACCAGGTCGGCCTCCGCCTGGCGGCAACGCCCCCAAAGCCTCTGAATCTCGTCGTCGCTGCACTGGCGGCCGAAGGTTTCCACCACCAGCTGGCATTTTTCCTGGACCGCGGACAGGATGGCGGGCAGCAGGTGTTTTTGGGGGTGCGGCGAGGCGATCAGGAAGACCTTGCGGCCCAGCCGGGCGCATTCGCCGCCCAGGTTGGCCAACGCGCCCCGGCCCTGGATGTAGCGCCCCGGAAACAAGGTGATGCTTATCATGCCGGCGTCCTCGCTGACGTGGGTCGGTGCGAACTTGGCCCTTGCCGCGACGCTCACTCCAGGCCAAGGCGTCGCTCACCGCACGATAATCCCATCCACCGGCGCTGGCAACCAGGGATGGCCGCCAGGTTCAACGAACCTGGTCATGCGCCGGTGCTGCCTGGTCAGGACGCCAGCTTTTGCGGCCGTAAGGAATGCCCAGCTTGTTCATGCGCTTGCGCAGGGTGTTGGGATTGATGGCCAATAGCTCGGCGGCCCCGCCCGGGCCATAGATTTTGCCGCCCGCCTCCGCCAAGGCTCGCCTGATATGGCGGGCGTTCATCTCATCCAGCGACACGAGAGGCTCCTCCCGGACTTGGCCCTGGACAGCCCTTTCCGCGGCCGCCAGGGGAAGGAGCGCCGCGAAGGAAAGATGACTCCCCGCCCGGTGTTGTATGAGAGCCCGCTCGACGGCGTTTTCGAGCTCCCTTACGTTGCCGGGCCAATCGTAGGCCAACAACCGGTCGATGGCATCCGGGGCGAGCGTGGGCCTCTCCTTGAGCTTGAGCTCCATGGCTTTGCGATTGATGAAGTGGTGGACCAAGTAGGGGATGTCGCCTTTGCGCTGCCTCAAGGGCGGGATCATGATGGGAAATACATTGAGGCGGAACCAGAGGTCTTCGCGAAACTGGCCGGCGCCCACCATCTGGGGCAAATCCCGGTGGGTGGCCGATATGATGCGGATGTCCACGGGGATGGAGCGGGCGCCCCCGACGCGCTCTATCTCCTTTCTTTGCAGGACGTGCAAGAGCCTCACCTGGGCCTGGGGAGGAAGCTCGCCTATTTCGTCCAGAAAGATGGTGCCCTTGTCGGCCCGTTCGAAGCGTCCCCGGCTCTGACTGATGGCGCCGGTGAAGGCCCCTTTCTCGTGGCCAAAAAGCTCGCTGTCCAAAAGGGTCTCAGGGATGGCCCCACAGTTCACCTTGATTAATGGCCCGTCCTTGCGCGGGGAGTACCTGTGCACCGCGTTGGCGATGAGCTCCTTGCCCGTGCCGGTCTCGCCCAGCAAGAGCACGGGGCTGTCCAGAGGCGCGACCTGCTCCACCATGCGCATGACCATGCTCAGGCCAAATTCGGCGCCGATGATCTCACCACCCGCGACGGAGCGCAGTTCTTCCAAAAGGTACTTGTTGTCATCGGCCAGCATCTGCTTGAGCCGGAGGACCTCCTGGTATTGCAGGGCATTGGACATGGCGATGGACATCGGCTCACGCAGCAGGCGAAGCAGCCTGGCATGTTCGTCGGAATACTGGTTAAGCCCGTCCGCTATCAACCCCACCTCTCCGAGCTGGCTCCCCTCCAGCTCCAGGACCATGCTCATATAGGAGATTTTTGTCTTTATCCCCAGCCGATCGAGAAGATCGGGGTTCAGCTTGATTGGATCAGGCTGGTTGACGATGCGGATGACCTCGCCGGTTTTCCAATAGGCTTTGGCCTCGCTGCGCCCCTTCTCAGGCAGATGCAGGACCTGCTCGCGGCCTTCCGACAGATTGGCGCCGACCATGGCCACCACGCGCAGGACATTTTGTTCAAAATCCAGTATGTGCAGGGTCATTTGCATCACAGGCATGAAATGCCTGATGTATTCGTAACAGCGTTGCAGAGCCGCCTCCGTATCCAGGCTGCTGCACAGTCGCAAGGTGGCTTCGCGGAAAAATAGATTCCCATCGACGCTCATCGTCTATCGACCTCCCTCTTGGGCCATGCCCCCTGGCCAAGCCGGCCTGTTTAACACCCTAGCACGCAATCAGACCATGGCGCAATTTGTATCGCCCCAGAGGATGGTATTCCCTATGTCTACCGGGGTCCTATCTGTCAACATGCTGCAATAACAGGAAATATCTCTATGGCGCGCCTATTGCTTCAGGGAGGCCGCAAAGGGGAGTCGCCATGAAATGGATGGAAATCATCGCGCTGCGTTCTCTGGTGAAAACGAACCGACACCTGGTGGATGAACTCCTGCGACAGCTTTTGGAGCAAAAGCGATCAGGGCTCGCGGCCTCCATCAGGGTCTACCACCACCCCACGGTGGACACCGATTTGAGCATCCATATCTACTGGGAGGCTGAACAGTTGAACCCCAGCGGGAGCCCCTTGGGGCAGCAACTGGCCTACGCCCTGAAGGGCTTGGGCCTGCTTAGTTATTCCGTTTGGTTGGAAGCGACGGTTTTTGAATGAGCCTTGCCGGGGACAACTCTCCCGGCAAGGCGACCGCGAAGATTTCGGGTTTGAACAAAGGGAACTTAGCCATGCGCTCAGCATTAATGGTCCTGACCATCGCGGCTTTCCTGGCGCTGCCGTCCTGTTCCCAGGACAAAAGCGCGCAGGCGCCCGCCAACAACAATGAACTAGCCATAAAAACCGGCACGGTGCGGCGCGTGCAACAACGCGAGTTCGTGTCGGTGAGCGGCACGGTGGCCACGCCCGACGCCCCGGTGCAGGTGGCCTTCCTGGTCCCAGGCAAGGTGATCCAGGTGGCGCCCCGTGAAGGTGACTACGTCAAAAAAGGGCAGATCCTGGCGGTCATCGACCCCCTGGACTACCGGCTGGCCCTCCAGGCCGCCTCTGCCCAGGCCGGGCAGGCCAAGGTCGTCCTGGAGCGCAGCCAGGACGAATACAACCGGATGAGATTCCTGTACGAGTCCAAGAGCCTGGCGGAGAACGATTTCGAAAAGTTCAAGGCGGCCTACCTGGGCGCCAGGCAGCAGCTCGACCTGGCCACGGCCAATCGAGGGCTGGCCCAAAAGCGCCTGGACGACGCCTCGCTTCACGCCCCCATCGACGGCTATGTATCCAGGCGGTCCATTGAGCCGGGCCAGACGGCCGGCCCCGGGCAGCCGGTCTTCGAAATCGTGCGGCTCGACCCCATGGAGATCACCGTGGGCGTCCCGGAGACGGACATCCACCTGGTCAAGATCGGGCAGACGGCCAGCATCGACATCCCCGCCCTGCCAGGCGAGTCCTTCGAGGGCGCGGTGCGGGTCATAAACGTATCAGCCGACCCCCAGACCAGAACCTACATGACGCGCATCGCGGTGCCCAACCCCGCCCATCGCCTGCGGGTCGGGATGGTGGCCGAGGCCAGGATACAGGGCGACAAGATGGCTGATGTGATGACGCTGCCGGCCGAGACCATCTTAAAGGACCCGCAAGGGGCGACCATCGTCTTTGTCTACTACCCGGAGAAGGGACGCGTCTACGCCCGGCGGATCGAGACCGGCGCCGTTTACGGCCGGGAAGTCGTGATCAAAAGAGGCCTTGGCGGTGATGAGGCGGTGGTCTTCGCCGGCCAGGGCAAGCTCCGGGATGGAAGCCGCGTGTCCTTGGTGAAGGAAACCGCCTTCGATGAGACGCAATACCCGCTCGAAGAGATGGGGGTGCAGTAGTGGACCCGGTTAAGTTTTCCCTGCGCTTCCCGGCGGTCACCTTGATCCTCACGGCCATGGCCGTGGCGGTGGGAATATATTCCTTCCTCAACATGCCGCGCACCGAGGATCCCACCATCACCATCCGCACCGGCCTGGTGATCGCGCTCTATCCGGGCGCCACCTCGGAGCAGGTCGAGAAGCAGGTTACCAAGACTCTGGAAAAGCATATCTTCAAGTTTCCGGAGATTCGCAAGGACAAGACCTATTCCACCAGCCGCCCCGGCCTGACCATCATAAACGTGGAACTCGAAAACGACGTGAAGAACTCGGACGTAATCTGGGCCAAGATTCGTCACGAAATGAACGAGGCCCGCGCCCTGGAATTGCCGGAGGGCGTGCAAGGGCCGTTGGTGAACTCAGACTTCGGCGACACGGTGGCCATGCTCATCGCCGTGCACGGCAAGCGCTATGGCTACCGGGAGCTGCGCGATTACGTTGATACGATCCAAGACGAGCTGCGCACCATCCGCGAGGTGGGCAAGCTGGCCATGTACGGCGAGCAAGGCGAGCAGATCTGGATAACCAGCGACCTGCAGCGCCTGTCGCAGTATTTCGCCGACCCTCTCAATGTATTCATGGCCCTCAGGCAGCGCAATATCATCGAGAGCTCCGGCCATTTCGAGGCCGACCGCAGCAAGATTCCCCTGCGCACCACCGGACTGTTCAACGCCGAAGAAGAGATCGGCAAGGTCCTGGTGGATGTATCTCGCAGCGGCCAACCCGTGTATATCCGCGACTTCGCCAAGGTGGAGCGACGCTACCAGGACCCCAAGTTCATGGTGCGTTATGACGGCGAGCCCAGCCTGCTGTTGTCGGTGGAGATGCAGAAGGGCAAAAATATCGTCGAGCTCGGTGAGAGCATACAGGAGATCTTCAACCGCCTCACCAACCTGCTGCCGCCGGATGTGCAAATCGATCTCATCGCCAACCAACCGGCGGTGGTCAAGGAGCGCATTGCGCACCTGAGCCATGAGTTCATGCTGGCCATCGCGGCGGTGGTGCTGGTCACCATCATCCTGCTGCCCATCCGGGTGGCGGTGATCGCGGCTTTGGCCATTCCCATCAGCATCATGATGACCCTGGGGGCCATGAACGCCTTGGGCGTGGCCCTGCATCAGGTTTCCATCGCCGCGCTGATCGTGGTGCTGGGCATCGTGGTGGACAACGCCATCGTCATTGTCGACAACTACGTGGACCTCCTGGACCGCAAGGTGCCCAGGGAGGAGGCGGCCTGGCGCTGCGTTTCCGAGGTGATCGTGCCGGTGCTGGCCGCCACCGCCGCCATTATCTTCTCCTTCCTGCCCCTGCTCATTCTCACCGGATCGGCCGGCGAATTCATCTGCGCGCTGCCCATAACCGTGGCCATCGCCCTGGTGGTCTCCACCATCGTGGCGGTGATGCCCACGCCGATCTTTTGCCGGTTCTTGGTCAAGAAGGGGCTGCACGACCACGCAAACGGAGCCGCCCAGGGCAAGGAAAAGTTCAATTTCCTTAACCTGCTCCAGATCGGCTACCGGGGGCTTATCGCCTTTTTCATGCGCCACAAGGCCCCGGCCATGGTCATGGGAACTGGCGCCATCGTGCTGGGGCTGGCCCTTTTCCAGTTGGTGCCGCAGCAGTTTTTCCCCTCGGCCGAGCGCAATCAGTTCGTGGTCGATGTGTGGATGCCCCAGGGCACGCGCATCGAGGAAACCGACGCCGTGATGCGCCGCATGGAAGCCTACATGAAAAGCCGCCAGGAAGTGGCGCACTTCGCGGCCTTCGTGGGCCAGAGCGCCCCCAGGTTCTACTACAACGTCAACCCCCAGCAGCCGGACGCCGCCTACGGACAATTCATAGTCAACACCAAGTCCGCGAAAGAAACCCCGGCCCTGGTGGATGAGTTCCGCAAATCCTTCGCCTCCCTGGTTCCCGAAGCCATGGTCATCGTCAAGGAGCTGCAGCAGGGCATGTCCTTGGAGGCCCCGGTGGAGGTGCGCGTCGTGGGCGAGGACATCCAGGAGCTGGAGCGCATCGGAGCCCAGGTGGAGGGGATGCTGGCCAAGGTTCCTTTCGCGGCCTTTGTCCACCGTGACTACTTCAATGACTCCTGCCTGGTGGACGTGAAGGTCAACGAGGAGCTGGCCAACCGGCTGGGCATCACCAATTCCTCAATTTCCAAGATGGTTAGCGGAGCCTTCGACGGCTTCCCGGTGAGCACCTTCTGGGAAGGCGACCGGCCGGTCTCCATCCTCCTGCGTCTGGACCCGGCCTCCCGCGCTTCCTTCGGCGACGTGGGCGACGCCTACATCAGCTCGCCGCTGATCAAGACCAGGGTGCCGTTGCGCGCCGTATCCACCCTGGAGCCCCAGTGGCAGCCCAGCCGGATCGTGCGCCGCAACGGCGTGCGCACCCTGACGGTGCGCGCCTTCGTCGAGAGCGGGCACTATGCCTCGGAACTAGTCAAGGCCGTGCAGCCGGAAATCGGAAAGCTCCGGCTGCCGGCGGGTTACAGGATCGAATACGGCGGGGACAAGCTCAACACCGAGGAGACCATGCCAGAGATGATGACCGCGCTGGGCATAAGCCTGGTGGCCATCTTCCTCACCCTGCTCATCCAGTTCAAGCAGATATCGGAGACCCTCGTCGTCATGTCCTCGATCCCCTTGGCGCTGCCCGGCGTGGTCCTGGGGCTCATCGTCACCAATAACCCCTTCGGCTTCACCGCCTTCATGGGGCTGATCGCCCTGTGCGGCATCGTGGTGCGCAACGCCATCATCCTAATCGACTACATCAACGAGAAGATGCGCCAGGGGCTTTCGCTGGAGCAGGCCGCCAAGGAGGCGGGCGAGCGCCGTCTGCGACCGATCTTCCTGACCACCATGGCCGCCGCCGCGGGCGTGCTGCCCATGATCCTCTCCAAGTCCAGCCTGTGGAGCCCCCTGGCCAGCGTGCTGGCGGTGGGACTGGTCTGGTCCATGTTCATCACCCTGCTGGTGGTGCCGGTGCTGTTCGTCATCGTCAAATCGCGCAGGCCCAAGGCTTCGACCATGGCCGTGACGGCGATGCTGGTGGCGGGGCTGGTGCTGGCGGCCCAACCGGCGGCCGCCCAGGCCCGGCGCCTGACCCTGCCCGAGGCGGTGACGCTGGCCCTGCAGGGAAATTCGGCCGTGAAAATCGCTCGCTTCAAGGTGGAGGAAAAGGCCAAGCAGGTCGATGCCGTCACGGCTGACTACTACCCGAAGCTCTCCAACAAGACGCGGTACATGGGGCTTTCGGACCCGCAGCTGGTCTCCATCCCGGCTGGCTCCATGGGTTCGGTCCCCGGCCTGGGGCCGTTCCCGACTCAGAAGATCGATATCGACCAGGGGTCTTCAACTCTCTTCCTCAGCACCACGACGCTCAGCCAACCCTTGACTCCGCTGATCAAGATCCACGATGCCGCCGAAATCGCGCGCTCGGACCAAGGCGTAGCCAAGGCCGAGGCCCGGCGGACAGAGAACGACGTGGTGCTGGCGGTGCACCAGCTCTATTACGGCCTGCTGGCGGCCAACAAGCAAAAGGAGGCGGCCCAGGCCGGCTTGGCGGCGGCCCAGGAGATGCAGCGCGAGACCGAAAACGCCGTCCAGTCCAAGACGGCATTGACGGTCAGCCTGAACGAGGCCCGCACGGCCGTCCTGCAAAACCGGCAGTCGCTCATCGCGGCGGAGATCCAGGTGGCGGACTTGACCTCGGAGCTGAACAACCTGCTGGGGTTGCCCCTGGACACCGATCTGGCGCTGTCCGACCCCGGCCTTCCCCAAACCGCCATCCAGGCCCGCGAGCACTATCTGCAAACCGCCCTGGCCCGCAATCCCGAACTGGAAGCCGCCAAGGCCACGGTGGAAAAAGCCAAGGGCGGCGTCAAGGCGGCCTACGATGAATACATCCCGGATGTCAGCCTGTTCGCCACCTATGCCTACCAGGATGGCGCGCCGTTTCTCACTCACGACGACGCAGTGCTCGGCGTGATGATGGAATTCAATATCTGGGACTGGGGCAAGCGCCACGCCGTGATCGGTGAACGCAAGGCCAAGCGCTCCCAGGCCGAGACCAACCTCAAAAGGCTAAACGACCAGGTTGCGGTGGCGCTGGAAAAGGCGCATCGCAAGCTGGAGCGCGCCAGGAGCATGATGGCGGTGGCCCAGGAGGCCCTGATGCTTCAGCGGGAGCGGTTGCGCATGGTTTCCGACCAGCTCAAGGCCGCCACCACCAGCCCGGCCAAATATGATGTGGCGATGGCGGCGGCTGTGAAGGCTGAATCGGATGAACTGCAGGCGCGCTTGGGCTACGCCCTGGCCATCGCCGAGCTGGAGCATGTGGCGGGGACAGGCGCTGGCCCCCAAAACTAGGACTGGTTTAGGCGGCCATGGTGTCCATGGCCAGAAGCTTGAGATGCGGCCGCGCGCGAATTGTTCTCCGTCGCCGCCGGCTCGTGCCGGCCGGCCGCCAAGCCTGCCGGCCAGGTGGACGCAAGCGGCGGCGTTGAGTAGGGCGCCATGGAATCAAGACACCTGCTTATCGAAGGCGTGCTGATCATCAGGCACACCGGCCGATTGAATGGGGCGGGCCTGATGAGCCACCTGGGCGGGTTGTTCACGGCTCGCGTCTTCGACCAGGCCAAATATGTCGTGTCGGATTTTTCCGAGATCGCAGAGGTCGCCTGCGATGATTGCCATGGCCGTGAAATCGGCGCCTTGGTGCGCGATTGGCGCAACGTTCGCGCGAGGTTGCGCCGGCCCTTCCGTTGGGCGGTCGTAACCGCCGACAAACGCGTTGAACGCCTGACTGGCATCATAGCCGTGGGCGCGGGGGACGGTGTCTTTCCAAGGGTGTTTACAGGTGTGCACGAAGCGCTCCTGTGGGCCCAAAATCCCAAAATCCTGATGGAGATTGCCTGCCCCGCCGCCTGGAAAAACATTTCGGGATAGCCCGACGCTGATCCTGGCTGATGGCCGCGTGGCCGCGGCGGACTCCCCGGCTGATGGCGGACTTGGGAGAAAGTGACAGAAGGCGCGGGGAGCGAACCGCGAGACAGGGAACCGGCCACGGCCGGGACAACGATGGGCATCGACTGACATATCTTAAGCGAGAAAGGAATTGCCGTCATGGGTCAGAATGTGAAGTTGGTGGATCGCGCTGAACAGGCCTACGCCTATCCGCTGCTCATCAAGCATCTGCTGCACACGCCTATCATCTACGCCCCGGACCAGGAGATCGTCTATCGCGACCAGATCAGGCTCACCTACCGCGACCTGTACGCCCGCATCAACCGGCTGGCCAACCTGCTCACCGACCTGGGGGTCGGCCCCGGCGACACGGTGGCCGTGCTGGACTGGGATTCCCACCGCTACCTGGAGTGCTTCTTCGCGGTGCCCATGATCGGGGCCATCCTGCACACGGTCAACGTGCGGCTTTCGCCCGAACAGATCGCCTGGACCATGAACCACGCCGAAGACCTGGTGGTGCTCTCGCACCAGGACTTCATGCCGTTGCTGGAAGGCATCAAGGACCACCTGCCCACGGTGAAGAAATACGTGCTGCTCAGGGAGGCCGGGGCCGAGGTCAAGACCAGCCTCCCCCTGGCCGGCGAGTACGAGGAGCTGCTGGCCCAGGCCTCCGACCGGTTCGATTTCCCGGACTTTGACGAGAACGCCAAGGCCACCACCTTCTACACCACCGGCACCACCGGCGACCCCAAGGGCGTCTTCTTCAGCCACCGCCAACTGGTGCTGCACACCCTGGCCACCCTAGCCGCCACCGGCTCCTTCGCGGCCCAGGCCCGTTTCCGCTCCGACGACGTGTACATGCCCATCACCCCCATGTTCCACGTGCACGCCTGGGGCGTGCCCTACGTGGCCACGGTGCTGGGCGTCAAGCAGGTCTACCCCGGCCGCTATGACCCGCCCATGCTGCTGAAGCTGCTGGTCACCGAAAAAGTCACCTTCTCCCACTGCGTGCCCACCATCATGCATATGCTGCTCACGGCCGAGGCGGCCAAGTCGGTGGATCTGTCCAAGTGGAAGGTCATTATCGGCGGGTCGGCCCTGCCCCTGGGCCTGGCCAAGCTGGCCATGGAGCGCGGCATCGACATCCACACCGGCTACGGCATGAGCGAGACCGGCCCCATCCTGACCTTGGCCCTGCTCAAGCCCGGCCGCCTGGACGCGGACCTGGAATATCAACTGGACATCCGCACCAAGACCGGCCTGCCCATCCCCCTGGTTGACCTGCGCGTGGTGGACCCGCAGATGAAGGACGCGCCCCGCGACGGCCGCACTCCCGGCGAGATCGTGGTGCGCGCCCCCTGGCTCACCCAGAGCTATTTCAAAAACCCCGAAAAGGGCAACGAGCTCTGGGCCGGCGGCTACCTGCACACCGGCGACATCGCCAATATCGACCAACAGGGCTACGTCAAGATCACCGACCGCCTCAAGGATGTGATAAAGACCGGCGGCGAGTGGATCAGCTCCCTGGAGCTGGAGAGCCTCATCAGCCAGCACCCGGCGGTGAGCGAGGTGGCGGTGGTGGGGGTGGCCGATGAAAAATGGGGCGAGCGGCCCCTGGCCACGGTGGTGGCCAAGCCGGAATACGCCGGCAAGCTCACCGGCGAGGAGATCAAGGCGTTCCTGGAGCGTTTCGCGGCCGACGGCGCCATCTCCAAGTGGGCCATCCCCGACCAGGTCAGGATCATGGAGGTCATTCCCAAGACCAGCGTGGGCAAGATCGACAAGCGGGCCATACGGGCCAGCATCGCGGCTCGGTTCTAGGCGCCTGCCGGAGTTGTTTTTCCGGCATGTGCCTGGCCCGCGCCGGGCCAGGGAAAGGCGCGGGCCTTCACCGCCTGGTGGTTGGCGTCCAGCTCCGGGCCCAGCAGCAGGATGGCCGCGAATCCTTTTTGATGGCCGATGGCTGATCCGCCCTCCCATCGTTATTAAATATTTCATATTTCCAGCCCAAACATATAAGGTCCTGGAGCTGTGATGACTGATCGCGTCGCCGCATGGCGCGGCCGCCATGGTGGTTGAAGAATAATCAGGGATGAGAACCGATGGCAGACCATGACCGGAACCTTCCCCGACGGACGTTTCTAAAGACAGCCGCCGCAGCGGCCCTGGGGGTGGCGGCGGGCGGACGGCCGGCGCGGGCCGCCCGCTTCAGCCGCGACACGCTGCAAGTCTGGTCCTGCGGCGGACTGGCCGAAGCCTTCATGCCCGCCAACCAGATATACGAGGAACGGACCGGGGTCAGGATCGCCTACAGTGGCGCCTTCGCCGCCGCCCTGGGCAAGTCGCTCCTGGGCCCAGCGAAGACCGAGGTCTTCGCTGGGCGGGTGCTGGACCTGGCCAAGAAGCTGCGCCAGGCCGACAAGATGGTCTATTTCAAGCCGCTGTGCTTCACCAGCTACGTGCTGGTCACGCCCAAGGGCAACCCGGCCGGCATCAAGGGCATCGCCGACCTGGCCCGGCCCGGCGTGCGGGTGGTGCTGGCGCCGGACGCATCGCCTCCCGGCGGCGCGGCCGCCTCGGCCTTGCTCAAGAAGGCCGGCGTGGACGAACCGGCGGCCAAGAACACGGTCATAAGAGGCACGTGCGTCCAGCGGACCATGGAGGATCTGGTGAGCGGCAAGGGCGACGTTTCGGTGGTCGAGCTACGCCTGACCCGCCTGCCGGCCTTTCGGGATCGCTGCGAGGTTATCGCCATTCCGGAGGCCTTCTTTCCCCCGCCGCCGCTGACCTTCACTGTGGGGGTCATGAAGCATGCCCAGGACCGCGCCTTGGCCGACGATTACGTTAACTTCCTGACATCCGCGGAGGGACAGGCCTTTTTCGATCGCCAGGGCTTCATCCCGGCCATTTCGGAAAAGGGCCGCGCCCTGGTGGAAAAGTTGGGGGTGAAGGATGTCTGAGAGCGTCTCCGCCGTCACCGCCGCTCCGGCCAAGGCCAGGACCGGGCTCAGGCTCTGGCGCCGCCTCAGCCAGATGGCCATGCTCTTCGTCATCGGCCAGTGGTCCTTCTACGGCATCTTCCGCTGCCCCTTCGTGGTGCCCTTCGTGAGCTGCCAGAATTGTCCGGTCATTACCTGCCACGGCCGTCTTTTCACAATGTTCTGGGGGTTCTGGTTGCTGTTGCCCCTGACGGCGCTGCTCTTTGGCCGCGCCTTCTGCGGCTGGGCCTGCCCCGGTGGCCTGGTCAGCGATCTGGTGAGCGCCTACGCCCCCCTGAAGCTGGTCGCCCGCCGTGGCCTGGCCCGCCTGCTACCCTGGGGCAAGTACCTGGGCCTGGCCGTGGCCCTCTACATCTGGTTGGCCATGGGGCAACCGCGCACCAACATCCCTCTGCGAGTGGGCGAATTTTTTCCCTCGGTGGCGCTCACCTTCGAGCACGCGGACCTCTTCTGGCTCACGCGCACCTTCTTCGTGCTCGGAGTGCTGACCCTGGGCCTGGTGGTGACCAACGCCTGGTGCCGCTACGTCTGCCCCACCGGCGGCGTCTTGGAGGCGCTCAAAGGCTTGGCCATCTTCCGGGTCTACAAGACCGACCGCTGCAACGACTGCGACTCGTGCCTGCGCCTTTGCTCCATGGCCACCCGGCCCGACGAGGCCAATTGCACCAACTGCGGCGACTGCCTGAACGCCTGCCCCCAGGGGGCGATCAAGCTGGGGCGCAAGGGCAAGTGACGCCTTCTACCCCAGCGCCAATCGCGCGCAACAGCCACCCTTGCTTCTTCGCCGGGGCCAGGCACAGCCACGGCCGCATCCATCTTCCGGTGGCCGCCGGCTGCAACATCCGCTGCGGCTATTGCGACCGCCGCGCCAACTGCCCCCACGAATCACGCCCCGGGGTGGCCAGCCGGGTGCTCACCCCGGAGCAGGCCCTGGAATGGCTTACCCGCGCCCGTGAGGAGATGCCCTGGCTGGCCGTGGCCGGCATTGCCGGGCCGGGTGATCCCTTCGATGACCCCGGCAACACCCTGGCCACCCTGGAGCTGGTGCGCGCCCAGCACCCGGACCTGCTGCTCTGCCTGTCCAGCAACGGGCTGGGCCTGTTCGAGCATGTGCCCCGCCTGGCCGATCTAGGGGTGGGATTCGTCACTCTGACCGTCAACGCGGTGGACCCCGCCGTGGGGGGCAAGCTTTATTCATGGATAAGCTGGCAGGGGCGCAGGCTGGAGGGGCCGGAGGCCGCCGACCTCCTGTGGGAGCGGCAGAAGGCCGCCCTGATTCTACTGAAGGCGGCCGGGCTCACGGTCAAGGTGAACACGGTGGTGGTGCCGGGGGTGAACGACCTGCACGTCACCGCCGTGGCCCGTCGGGTGGCCGACCTGGGGGCCGACCTGATGAACCTGATCCCCCTCATCCCCCTGCCCGCCACGCCCCTGGCCAACACGCCCCCACCCTCGGCTGCCTTGATGGAGAGCTTGCGCCGCCAGGCCGGCCGCCATCTGCCCCAGATGCGCCACTGCCGGCGCTGCCGAGCCGACGCGGTGGGGCTCTTGGGCGAAAAGTTGCCGCACCAACCATCGCGTTGCTGATAGGCTGGCCCGCGCCGCCTGGAGTCGGGGGTTGCCTGCCCCGGTTTGCTAGCGGAGACGGGTAGTCTGGCTGGCGATGGTCGCGCGGCTGCTCGTCAAGGCATCAGGGTCAATCCCAGCATGGACAAGGCTCGCGGTATGTGGGAGATGATCTCGGCCACCTGGGTGGCGGGGGTGGGCTGGGCCAGGTCACCGGCGAGTCGATTCGCCTTGGATGCCAGCAGACAGGCCTGGCGCATATCCAGGCCGGCGGCCAGCAGGGCGGAGACGATGCCGGTCAGGGTGTCGCCGGTGCCGCCGATGGCCTCCATGGACGCGTGGCTGGGCTCGGCCACCCTGGCCCAGACCCCGTCGCGGTCGGCCAGGTGGTCCACTCGGCCCTTGACCACCAAGTTTCTGGCGGCGTTGTCATGGCGGTAGGCGCGGGCGATCAGATCGGCCACGCCGTCCTCGTCTTGCAGGATGAAGCCCCGGGTGTAGAAGGGGTGGGGGGCCCGCTCGTCGGCCAGAAAGGCCAGCTCCCCGGCGTCGGGCGTAAAAAGATCATAGCTCCCCGCCTGGCCGCTCATCTTGGCTGCGTACATGAAGCCGGCGTCGGCCACCAGTAGGGGCCGCGCTGGCATCTCCTCCACGGCGAACAGCACCCGGTTGTGCCAGTCCACGTCGGGCTGAAGGTAATGGAAGGCCAGCACCGCGCAGGACCGTCGCGGCAGCGCCTCGGTCAGGTGGCGGTAGAGCCGCCGGCTGCCGTCTCCCAGACCCACGTCGCCCACCAGAAAGGCGCGCACCCCCACTCGTCCGATAGCTTGGTCGGTGGCCAGGGCGGCAGCCAACAGGGCCGGGGTGCCGCGCTTGGCCTCCAGGTGGTGGCCGTCAACCACGATCCCCGCCCCATCGGCCACGACCTCGCCCTCAACCAGCGGGAAGACGGCCTGGGGCACCGTGCCCGCCACCATCAGCATCGGCGGCGCATTTCCTGAAAGGCCAGCTCCAGGGCGTATCCGCAGAGGGTGTGCCCGATTTGGCGGGGGCTGGGGGCCTCGGCCAGGCGCCTGCCCACCATCTGGTCGGCCAGGTAGGGCACGTCGGGGCAACCCCCGCCGGAGATGTTGACGATGACCCCGCTTTGCCTGTCCACGGTGATTTTCATGTTGGCGGCGCGCACCATCAGGTGCCGGCCGAAGTCCTTGACCTGGAACAGGTCCACCGGCTCCAATAGGGGGCCGCTCACCGGCACCGCGCTCAAGGGGGCCAACCCGGCCTCATTGAGCGCCCGCAGGATGTCGAGCTTCTCGATCAAGGGGAACTCGATCACCAGGTCGCAGCCGGTGCGGATCTCCGGCGGCGGTCCCATCACCCGGATGGGCCAACCGCCGAGCTTGAGCACCCCTTCCGCCCGGATCACCTCGCTGGTGTTGTCAAAGACCAGCAAGCCCTTGTCCACGCCTTTCCCGGCGGCCGCCGGTTTGGGCTTGGTTTTAAACCAGGCGAAAGCCACGCCTCCTCTCAGGCCTTGCGCAGAATCAGTTTGTAGCCATCGCCCTCGTGGATCTCCTCGCTGACCCGCCAGCCCTGGCTGTTGGCGGCCCGGCTGACGTTCTCCTTGGAGGTGTCCGTATCCACCAGCACCGCCAGCTCGCCGCCGGCCAGGGTCTTGATCTTATCTAGGGTGATGATGACCGGCTGGGGGCAGGAAAGCCCGCGCGCGTCCACTGTCTCGCTCATGATCGACCTCCCTTCAGGCCTTCTGGCGCATGGTGAAACCGATGAACAGGCAGGTCAACAGGCCGATGACAACCGCCGCCACGCCATGCGGTCCCACGCCGGCCGGCGAGCTGGCCAGACCGAAGTTGTGGGCCAGACCGGCCCCCACGATCATGCCCATGACGAACACTGCCGCGTCGCCGTCGCCCTCGCCGGCCAGGAAGAGCTGACGCCCCGGGCAACCGCCGGCCAGGGCGAAGGCCAACCCGGCCAGCACCATGCCGGCGAAGTTCCACAGGCCCATGGTGTGGGCCACCGGCTGGCCCTCGAAACCGGCCTTGAACTGGCCCAGGATGAGGTTGGTCACGAAGGCGAAGACCACCAGGGCGGCGATGCCCAGGAACAGATGGGTCTGGCGAAAAAGGATCAGGTCGCGGATGGCGCCCATGGTGCAGAAGCGGCTGCGTTGGGCCAAAAAGCCCACCGCCAGGCCCACCAGGAGCGAGGCCACGATGGGCGCCCGCATGGCGCCGGGTCCCTTGGTGCTATAGAAAAGGACGCCGCCGCTCTGAGCCTGGCCGGCCACCTGGGGGAAGATCAGGAGCAGGGCCAGGAAGCCCAGCATGGTCAGCGGCAGCAACCAGCCCACTGCGGGATACGTCTTCTGGCTGCGCCCCAGGTTGAAGCCGTTTTTCAGAAACAGGGTGCCCACCCAGACGCCGGCGCCCAGGCCGGCCAGCCCGAAGATGGCGTTGCCGTCCCCGCCGGCTAGGCGCAACAGCGCCCGCCAGGGGCAGCCCAGGAAGACCAGGGCCCCGATCATGGCGAAGGCCCCCAGCACGAAGCGCACGATGGGGGCCGAGCCGGCGCGGGAGCGGAACTCCTTGAACAGATAGGCCGCCCCCAATGAACCCAGCACGAAGCCGATGATCTCCGGACGCATGTACTGCACCACCTCGGCCCGGTGCAGGCCCAGGGCGCCGGCGATGTCCCGCTCCATGCAGGCCACGCAGATGCCCATGTTGCCGGGGTTGCCCCAGTGTTGCAAAAGGGCCGCGAAGACGCCGATGAAGGCCCCCACCCCGATGATGCCGGCGGGGGTGGCGAAGACGTTTTTCGTGCTCATTGCTCCTCCTAGGTTCGGTAAACCTAAACCGGCAAGTTATTTCAAGCGAAGTTAGTCAGGCGCTCCATTGGTTTTCTGGAGCAATGATCCAACAACCGCCAGACTGTCTACCTCTATCTAATTGGACAGAATATTGATTGCAAATTATAATGCAAATAGATAGTTACGCTGTAAGCTCATGCGCAGTATCAATAACCTCGATATATTATTAATGCCATCAGGATAATGCTTGTTAGGTAGAACACAAGGACTGTGAGGTGAGGTGGACCCCATTCTTTGGGCAGCTATCCTGGGGCAACAAGAGAGTGCTCCGGGGTCCACAACGGCTTTTTGGCTTCATCAGTATATGAGAAAAGGCTGCCTTGGTCGGTGTTGAATTGTACAGTGATGGTTGAACCGCCCCGGTTTTCCTGGAGACCATTTCAGTTGAGTCCGGCCACCCTGGCCGGGGCTTCCTGACTGCGATAATACGCCTGCTCGTACTCGACGGGTGGGATGTTCCCGATGGGCTCGAGCAG
>JBMORH010000006.1:0-15814 GCA_049322275.1 Thermodesulfobacteriota bacterium | reverse complement strand
ATTCCCCGGTGTGCTCCGACACCAGCCGAACCGCCCGCTCCCTTACCTCTGGTGAATATCTGCTTTGCTTGCCCATGACCCCATCCTCTCAAGAATCGGAGTCTCCGGCAATCCCGGGGCGGTTCAAGCGCAGATGTGTTCCACGGTTTACACGCCAATTTAACAACTATTTTTATGTTTCACCGTGCAGCAGCCTCATATTGTAAGAAAAGATATTTCCAGCGCGGGCGCCTTGCTGCCAATATTGACATCGGCGGGCAATGGCAAGAACTGGGCCGGCCGCCGCGCCGGCCGTCCGACCGCTGGGTCATGCGCGGCCATCTGGAGCGAGCTGTCTTCTGCCCCCACGCGCCCACGCCGGCCGCATCAGCCTCGCGCTGGGGCGGGTCTCGCCGGCCGGGTGGCCGCGCGCGCTTTGGCCCTGCAGGTTGGGCGGCCCAGGCCTTGGCTCCTGGCGATGGGGCCTTTTCTTTATCTTCCTGTCCATCCCCCTGACCAGGCTTCGCCCCACCGGCCGCGCGCGGCGGGGGCCGCCGCGTCAGGCGCGGGCGCTTTCAGATCAGACCGGGGGGGAGCGGCGGCGGCGGAAGTCGGCCAGGGAGACCACCCGCAGCCGGGCCATCTGCTTGCGCACCAAAAAGGCTAGGGCGTCGCGGGCGGTGCGGATGAGGGCCAGGTCCTCGCGGTCCAGGGCCAGGGTCCGGCCGGAACGGCCGGACGTCATGCCCTCCCGCGCCAGGCGCCGGCGGCGGGCATAGCCAACGCCCAGGCTGGTCAGGGTCAGGCCGGCCACCGCCAGGCTCAGGGCCAGGTGATGACCGGGCTCCGCGGCCGGGGAGGGCGGCGGGGCCAGGACCGCCTCCTTGGGCCAGCGCGGGGCCGGTTCGCGCGAGTGCAGGCAGCCGGGGCAGCCGGCCAGCAGGCAGATCAGGGCGGCGGCCAGGGCGGCGCGTTGGATGTTATAGCTGATTTGGTGTTGACATATATCCATATCGGCTATATAATCCCCGTCGCCGGCCTGCCCCAGACTAACAGCTAATGGTCGCCAAACAAAGGAGAAGCACATGCAACCCGCTCAAATCACGAACCAGCGCTTCACGCCCGCCTGGCTGCGGCAGCTAAAGCCAGAGGATCTGCCGGAGGTCTACCAGGAGATGGCCTCCCTGATCGGGGTGGAGGCCACGGTCAACCTGGCCCAGACCTTCGCCGGCACCAGCGTGTATTTCCCCAAGCTGGAGCGGGCGTTGATCTCGCTGCGCAACGCGGTCATCCAGCGCGAGTTCGACGGGGCCAACATCAAGGCCCTGTCGCGGCGCTGGAACCTCTCCAGCCGCCACGTGCGCCACATCGTCAACCCGCCCCGCCCGGATCGTGCCTAGCCGTCCTCGCCCCCCGGCCCCCGCTTCCCTCTCCCAGACTACCCAGCCACGGATACGGTTTACAGAAACGCTTCCGGGCGCGCCTTCGCCGCCGGGCATTTTTGCGCCCGTCCGCTGGGTGGCCGCCACTCGCCCGGCTAACCTGACGCCCAGCCGCGCGGGATCGGCCCGCGCCGAGGCGCCAGCCAAGGAGACGAGCCATGACCCTGTTGCGCAGCAAGACCTTCTGGACCGGCTTGGCGGCGGTGGCCGCGGCCCTGGGCGCCTATCTGGGCGGCGAGGCCAGCGCGGCCCAGGCCGGCCAGATGGCCTTCACCGGCCTGTTGGCCATTTTCCTGCGGGCCGGCCTGGTCAAGCTGCCCCGCGACCTGGGGCGGGACTAGCGCCCATGGGCGAGGACGAGCTGCGCCTGGCGCTGGAGAGCCTGCGCGGTCAACTGCGGCGGCTGGACACGGTGCTCAAGATGAGCCTGGCCGAGCAGCGCCGGGTCAACGCCGAGTTCACCGCCAGCCTCCAGCGCCAGGCCGGGCGGGTGGAGGCCGGCGACGCCCGCCTGGACCGCCTGGAGGGCCGCCTGGCCACCTACACCGGCGGCCTGTTCACCCTCTGGCTGCTCTTCCAGGTGGTGCAAACCCTGTTGAGGTGAGACATGGACAAGACCTCCCGCCTGATCGCCAAGGGCCTCAAGGAAGAGAAGCGCGAGCGCCTGGCCGCCCTGGAGATCAAGGTCGACCGGCTCGTCAAGGACCTGAACTACTACCTCTACAACCTGGACGGCATCGAGGCCATCCGGGTGGACCACGCCCAGCAGGCCATGGAGGAGCTGGTGACGGCGGTGCGCGAATACAAGGCGCTGGCCGCCGAGCTTCGGGAGCTGGACTGCTGATGCCCGCCCGCCGCGCCAAGGCGAACTGCGCCCCCACACCCGTCCCGGAGCCGGCCCCTCCCTCCCCGGCCGGCTCCGGGGCGGCCCCCCAGGCCGCTCGTCTGGACGACCCCCGCGGCGCGGCCCAGGCCCTGCGGGCGCGCCTCAAGCAACAGGTGGCGGCGCAGTTGGCCTGCGACCGCCTGGACCGCGAGGCCACCGAGGAGCTGGTCAAGCTCGGAGCGCTCATCGAGAAACTGGAGGGTTGCGGCTATGACCTCAGGGCCGCGGCGGTGGAGGTGGGCGAGCGCCTGGTGGATTTCGTGGCCGGCCGCGAGTCCGATCCCGCCCGGAAGACCTGGCTGGCCGACACCCTGGCCGCGTTCTTTCTCTCCCTTGATAGCGGCGCCCGCGCGTGAGTGAGCTCAGCCGCCATATCTCCTCGCCGGCCTTTCGCCAGCGCGCGGCCGAGGTGGTGGCCCGCCTGCGCGACGAGGTGGGCGGCTTCGGGCCAAAAGACGGCGACCGGGCGAACCGTCTGGCGCGCGCCGAGGCCGACCCTCTCTGGTTCTTCCGCGCCTATCTGCCACATTACTTCTCGCGCGACTTCGCGCCCTTCCACCGCGAACTCATCGCCTTGCTCGCGCCGCGCGAGCGGGCGGTGGTGCCGGTGGCGGTGGCCGCGCCCAGGGGCTTCGCCAAGACCACCCTGGTCAGCTTCGGCTACGTGCTGCACCAGACGCTTTTCGCCAAGCGCCGCTTCGTGGTCATCGGCTCCGACACCGCCGACCTGGCCACGGACCTCACCGGCTATCTGCGCCTGGAGCTGACCCACAACCAGCGTCTGCGCCAAGACTTCGGCCCCCGCTGCCAGGCGCAGGGCGGCCAGGACGATTTCATCGTGGGGGGCCAGGCGCGCGTCCTGGCCCGGGGCAGCGGCCAGCGCCTCAGGGGTCTGAAGCACGGCCGCTTCCGGCCCGACCTGGTGATTCTGGATGACCTGGAGAACGACAAGAACGTCAGGAATCCGCGCCTGGTGCGCGAACTCCTGGACTGGATAAGGGAGGCGGTCTACCCGGCCATCGAGCCCGGCGGCAGCCTGTTCATCATCGGCACCATCCTGAGCCAGCGCTCGGCCCTGGCCAGCCTGATCATGAGCCCGGAGGAGCCCTATTGCCGCTTCACCCGCCGGGTCTACCGCGCCCTGGACGAATCCGGCCAGTCCATCTGGCCGGCCAGATACTCCACCGAGGACCTCCTGCGCCAGAAGGGCCTGATGGGCTCCCTGGCCTTCAACAAGGAAAAGATGAACGACCCCCGCGACCAGCAGGGGATGTTCCAGGAGGCCTGGCTGCGCACCTACCACCCGGCCGAGATCGAGGCCAAAACCCTGGTCACGGCCGGGTTTTTGGACCCCAGCCTGGCCGCCGGCGAAACCGGCGATTACAAGGCGGTGGTCACGGTGGGCCTGGACCCCGCGAGCCAGGTCTTCTACGTGCTGGACGCCTGGCTGCGCCGGGCCAGCATCGACCAGCTGGTGCGGGCGGTGCTCATGCGCAACGCCCGCCACGCCTGGCTGGTCTTCGGGGTGGAGGACAATCTCTTTCAACGCCTCTTGCTGGACGAGTTCGGCCGGGCCGCGGCCGAGGCCAACGCGACGCTGCCCATCAGGGGCGTCACCCACCGCCTGGCCAAGGAGACCCGCCTGGCCGGGCTCTCGCCCCTGGTGGAGCGGGGCGTGATCCGCTTCGCCCCCGGCCAGGGCGACCAAGGCCTGCTCATCGAGCAACTGCTGCACTTCCCCTCGCCCAACGTGCACGACGACGGCCCCGACGCCCTGCAGGGCGCGGTGGAGTTGCTCCGGCACCGCGGCCCCAACCTCTGGTGAGGCAATCATGAAAACATGGCTCAAGCGTCTGGTCCGCCCCCTCGTCCGCCGCAGCCTGGACCTGCCCGCCGCCCCGGCCGGCCCGCCGCCCTTTTTGGGCGGATCGGGCGTCGTCGGCCGCGCCCGCCAACTGCGGGCCTATCAGGGCTGGGTCTTCGCGGCGGTCAACCTCATCGCCCACCGGGTGGCCGGCATGCCGCTGCGGCTCTACGCCCGCGGTCCGGCCGGCGCGGGGCCGGAGATCGACCGCCACCCGCTCCTGGATCTCCTGGCCCGGCCCAATCCCCTCATGACTGGCCGCCAGTTCCGCTTCACCCTGGTCACCCACCTGGAGTTGACCGGCATGGCCTTCGCGCTCATGGCCGACAACGCCCTGGGCCGGCCGGCCGAGCTGTGGCCGCTGTCGCCGGCCGACCTCATCGAGATCAAGGCCGGCCCCGACACCCGCGAGCCCATCGCCGGCTTCGTCTTCCGCGACGGCCAGGGCGGCAGCGTCACCTACGCCCCCCGCGAGCTGCTCTACTTCCGCCACCCCAGCCCCTGGAGCCTCACCTACGGGGCCAGCCCGCTGGAGGCCATGGCCCACGCCTTCGACATCGACCTGGCGGTGCGCGTCTACCAGCGCAACTTTTTCCGCAACGCCGCCCGGCCGGAGGTCGTCCTGATGACCGACCAGCGCCTGACCGAGGACGAGGCACGCCGCCTGCTCACGCGTTGGAACCAGAAGCACCAGGGCCTGGCGCATGTCTTCGAGCCGACCCTCCTGGACGCCGGGCTCAAGGCCCAGCCCCTGGCCTACAGCGCCAAGGACTTCGAGTTCGCGGCCCTGGCCGGCTGGACCCAGGACAACATCCTGGCCGCCTATGGCGTCCCCGCCGGCAAGCTGGGGTTGGTGAAAGACGTGAACCGGGCCAACGCCCAGGGCATCGACGTCACCTTCAACGCCGAGTGCGTGCGCCCCCGCCTGGAGCTGATCGAGGACGTGCTCGGCGCCTTCCTGCTGCCCCGCTGGGGGCGCGATCTCGTCCTCCGGCACGACAACCCGGTGCCGGCCGACCGCGCCCAGGCCCACCGGGAGGCCATGGCGCTCATCGACCGGGGGGCCCTGACCATCAACGAGCACCGCGCCGCCCTGGGCCGGGGGCCGGTGGCCTGGGGCGATAGCCCCTGGCTGCCGGGCCTGGGCGGGCGGCGGCCAGAGAGCGCCGAGCCGGCCGACTGGAGCGCCCGCGCCGCCGGGCTGGCCCGCCGGCACTGGCCGGCGCTCAGCGGCCGCTTCGCCGGCTGGGGCCGGGCCAAGGTGGCCGCCGCCCTGGCCGCCGAGCCGGAGCTGGTGCAGGCCCTGGTGCCGGCCGGCGCGCCGGCGGCCGAGGTGCAGCGCCTGGCCGACTACTTCGCCACGGCGCTCAAGCAAGACCAGCCCCTGGCCCAGGTCCTGGCCGGGCTGGCGACGGATGGCATGGCCTAGGCCATGGGGCTGAGAAGGCAAAAGACCCCCTCACCCCGCGCTCTCCCCCAGGGTTGGGGGAGAGGGGGCAAGCAGGGGACGGCCGAATCAAACCCGCTTCGCCCTTCTTTCACCCTCGCCCCCGCTTGGCGGGGGAGAGGGCGGGGTGAGGGGGCCGAAAAGAAACGCCCGCAAGGCGATGAAGCAATCGGGTCGTAACCACTAAGGAGACTGACATGCAGTTGGTGCACAAGATTCTGGATTTCGCGGTGGAGCGGGTGGACGACGCCGCCCGCACCTTCTGGGCGGTGGCCTCCACCGGCCAGGTGGACCGCCAGGGCGACCTGATCGAGGCGTCCGGCTGGGACTTCGCCAACTTCCTCAAGAACCCGGTCATCCCCTGGGCCCACGACTACGCCGCCCCGCCGGTGGCCAAGGCCCTGGCGGTCAAGGTCGAGGCCGGCCGCCTGCTCTTTAAGGCCCAGTTCCCCACCGCGGCCGAGTACGCCTTCGCCGACACCATCTACCAGCTCTACCGGGGCGGCTACCTGCGCGCCTTCTCGGTGGGCTTCGCGCCCCTGGAAAGCGAGGTTGTGGTCCACCAGGCCGAGGGCCGCGCGCTGACCGGCACCCGCTACCTGCGCCAAGAGCTCTACGAGATCTCCTGCGTCACCCTGCCCGCCAACCCCCAGGCCCTGGCCCAGATGGCCCTGAAGTCCGGGGCCGCCCCGGCCGGGCCGGCCAAGCCCTTCGCCCCCCCACCCCAGCCGGCGGGCGCCGCCCCGCGCGACCCCCACCCATCGCCCGCGGCCCAGGCCGCGGCCAAATCCGCCCTGGGCCGGGCCGCCCTGGCCGGCCTTATCGCCAGCCGCCTGCGCTACCACCTGGGACTGTAAAAGCCAAAACCAATGAAAGGAATGGGGTCATGACCGACCACGAACTGATCCAGCTTTTGGAAAAGGCCACCGGCCTGGAACTCAACGAGGAGACCATCAAGGGCCTCGTCGACGAGCGCCTGGCCGGGCTGATCAAGTCCGCCAACCCCCGCCGCGTCAGCCTGGGCGGCGATGCCGCCGCCCCCGTCCCCGGCTTCAGCCGCTTTTTGGGCGAGGTGCGCCGCCTGGGCCTGGGGCAGAACCCGGCCCACGCCGGCGAGCTGGTGGCCGTGGAGCCGGCCCTCAGGCAGGTCGCCGCGCATAAGGTCAAGGACCTGCGCGAGGGCCTGGCCAGCGCCGGCGGCTACCTGGCCCCGGCCGAGCAGGCCGGCGAGGTGCTGAACCTCTTGGGCAACTTCAGCGCGGTCAAGTCCCTCTGCCGCGAGGTGCCCATGCGCTCCCACCAGATCACCTTCCCCACCGTCAGCGGCGGGCTCACCGCCTACTGGGTGCCGGAAGCCAGCGACACCGCCGCCCCGGACTATGACCAGGCCGACGGCTTCAAGCCCCGCGCCGAGGCCGCCTTTGGCCAGATGGCCATCAACGCCCAGGTGCTGGCGGTCAAGGTCGTGGTCTCCAACCAGTTGTTGGACGATTCCGACCCCAAGGTGGACCAGGTGCTGGCCGGTCTCTTTGCCGAAACCCTGGCCGCCGCCTTCGACACCGCCGCCATCGCCGGGGCCGGCACGGCCACCGACCCCATCCAGGGCCTCTTGACCCGCATCACCACCAACGCGCTCAGCGTGGGCGCGGCCTTCGACTTCGACGACGTGGCCGACCTCATCTTCCGGGTCTACGAGAACGCCCCCCACGCCCTGGAGGTTCCGGTCATCGGCCACGCCAAGGCCGAGAAGCTCCTGATGAAGCTCAAGGACGAGTACGGCGACTACGTCTACCGCCAGCCCGGCCAGCCCCGCGCCGAGGCCGAGAGCCGGCCCCGCCTCTGGGGCGAGCCCTTCGTGCGCGACCCCAACCTGCCCATCAACCTGGGCGCGGGCGCCAACGAGACCGCGCTCATCGCCGGCGATTTCGCCAACAGCGCCTTCGTGGGCCTGCGCCAGGGGCTGGTGGTCAAGACCAACCCCTGGGCCGAGCCCTATTTCTCCTACAACCAGACCTGCTTTTTGGCCGAGGCCCGCCTGGGCTTCGCGCTGAGCGACGAAAAGCGCTTCGCCAAGCTCACCGGCGTGCCCACGGCGTAGGAGGGGGGACGGGACGGGGGAAACCTTTTGTGAACAAAGGGTTTCCCCCGGACCCCCTTCCAAAAAACTTTACATGGTTCGCCATGTCCAGCCGCCGGGTCACTCCGGGGCTCGGAGAGAAATAAGATGGCCCTTTCCACCGACGCCCTGGCCAGCCTGGCCCAGGTCAAGACCTACCTCGGCCTGACCTCCGGCGAGCACGACGCCCTCTTGGCGTCGCTCATCGAGGCGGTCAGCGCCCAGTTCATGGCCCACACCGGCCGCAAGCTCACCGCCCGCGACTACTCCCCCGATCCCGCGAGCCCGGCCTACGACCCGGCCAACGCCCGCCTGGACGGCTCCGGCTACGCCGAGCAGTTGTTGCCCCAATACCCGGTCATCAGCGTGACCAGCCTGGTCCTGGACGGTCGGGCCATCCCGGCCGCCCTGGGTCCGGGCCAGGCCGGCTACGTGCTGGACCCGGCCGCCGGGGTGCTGGCCCTGGTGGGCGGGGTCTTCAGTCGCGGCCGGCAAAACCTGGCCGTGGCCTATCGGGCCGGCTTCGATCCCCCGCCGGCCGACCTCATGCAGGCCTGCGTGGAGCAGACCGCCGCCCGCTTCCAGGAATCCGGGGCCGGCCAGGGCCGCCTGGGCGTCAGCGCCCGCAGCCTGGCCGACGGCTCGGTCAGCTACGCCGTCGCCCCGCTCCTGCCCCAGGTGGCCGCGGTGCTGGATCGCTACCGCGCCCGGAGCCTCTTGTGATCCGGGTCGCCATCATCCCGCCTGGCCCCGGCGAAGACCCCATCGCCCGGCTGGCCCAGCGCCTGCCCGCCATCCTGCGCGCCGGCCTGGAGGCGGCCCTCGTGGACGGCCTGGCCGCCGCCCGCGGCCGCATGGGCCATGGCGGCCCGGCCATCCGCACCGGCCGCCTGGTCCGCTCCCTGGGCTGGCGGGTGGCCGGCGGCGGCGACGCCCTTCTGGGCGAGCTCTACGCCGAAGCGCCCTACGCCGGCGTGCAGGAGCAAGGCGCGGTCATCCTGGCCCGGCGGGCCAAGCACCTCAAGTTCCGGGTGGCCGGCCGCTGGGTCCAGGCGCGGCGGGTGGTCATCCCGGCCCGGCCCTTCCTGCGCCCCGGCGGCCTGGCCGCCGTGGCCGCCCTGGAGCATCACCTGGCCCGCGCCCTGATGGAGGAGACCGCATGACCACCCGCCAAGCCGTCATCGCCGACCTCATGGCCTGTCTGGCCGGCATCACCAGCGCCAACGGCTTCGCCGTCGTGCCCAAGAAGCTCAGGCGGGGCATCCACCTGGCCAGCCAGGCCAGCGAGACCCCGGCCCTCAGCCTGTTCAACGAGCGGGTGGAGACCATCGAGACCGGCGGCGAGACGGCCGAGCGGCTGTTGGTCATGCACCTGTGGGGGGCGGCCGCGGCCCCCGGCGGCGACTACGCCCAGTTGGACCTGCTGGCCGCCGCCTGCCTCATGGCCCTGGCCCGGCCCGACCTAAACCCCCACTGGCAGCGCACCAGCGTCCAGCGCCTGGAGGTCTTCGAGGGCGGGGCGGCCGAGCCCCTGGCGCTGTTTGACCTGGAGTTCAGCCTGGCCTACGAGTCGGGGCTTGGAGTCTTGTGAGCAGCAACCGCATCAATCCATAGGAGGACGAATCATGAGCACCGGCAAGGAGGCCAAGGCGGCCTTCAAGAAGGCCAGCCAGTGGGGCGCCGCGGTGGCGGTGACCAGCGCCGACGCGTTTCTCTTCACCAGCGAGAAGATCGCCCGCACCCGCGAGCACCTGCCCGACGACTCGGCCGGCCAGGCCTTCGCCCTGGCCGCCGACCGCGGCCAGATCACCTGCGGCGGCGATCTTTCCGCCTATCTGCGCTACCAGGGGCTGGAGACGCTCTTGGCCATGGCCATGGGCGCGGCCGGGCCCCCGGCCCATCCCGGCGTCAGCGCCTACGCCCACGGCCTGCGCCTGACCCCGGCCCTGGGCGGGCTCTTCGGCACCCTGGCCGTCTACAAGGGCTTCTCGGTGCACGAATACCCGGCCGTGAAGGTGGACGGCTTCACCATCGAGGGCCAGGCCGGCCAGCCGCTCACGGTCAGCTTCCACCTCATCTGCGACGACCTCAATCTCAACACCGCGGGCGGGGTGAACACCAACGCGCTCCTGGAGGCCGTGACCGCCCCGGCCCCGGTCCACCGGGTGCTCTTCCGCCAGGGGGCCTTCTGGATCAACGACGCCGAGGCCGCCGCGCTCACCAGCGCCAACGCCGTGCAGCCCAGCCGCTTCAGCCTCTCCTTCAGGCGCAAGATGAAGGGCGACTACCTGGCCGGCGGGGCCGACAGGATCGCCGAGCCCATCGCCGACGGCCTGCCGGAGATCAGCCTGAGCCTGGAGTTCCCCCACTACACCAGCGACACCTACCTGAGCGACCTGGGGGCCGACGTGCGCAAGAAGCTGCGCGTCGCCTTCACCGGCGAGCAGATCGAGCCCGGCCACGCCTACGCCCTGGAGCTGCTCTTCCCGCACCTGGTCGTCACCAACGCCGAGGCGGCGGTGGACCGGGCCGGCAAGATCGCCCACCCGGTCAGCCTGGACTGCCTGGCCACCGGCGATGAGCGGGAGGGCATGGCCGGCGTCACCGAGCCCTTCGCGCTCAACCTCGTCAACACCCGCGCCAGCGACCCCCTGGCCTAGATGCAAACGCGGCCGGCCCCGCCCAGGGCCGGCCGCACCGAGTTTTTCCTTCCCTTGCGTGCACAATATAGCTACAATATAACTGCCAATTCGCTTGCCAAGCGGCCGGCTTTAGGCTATAAGTGACGTGGCTTAAGGTTAGACCTTAAGCCTAACCTGTGGCCCTGGCAGGATATCGCGCTGCGATACCGGGCCGGGGCGGTCGGCGGGCGCGGAGGCCGGGCGTTGTCCCGGCGCTCTGGCGGCGTTGCTTTTCATTGGCGGCCGTGGCCGCGCGCGAGCGCCACCGGATGTGGGGATGCTGCGACTGAGCCCTGAGCAAGAGGCCCTGCAAGCGCGGGTGCGGTCCCTGGCCGCCCGCGGCCTGGCCCCGCTCGCCGAGCGCATCGAGGCCGCCAGCGCCTTCCCCCAGGCGGCCTACGACCTGTTCGCGGCCGAGAGGCTTTTCGCCCTGGCCCTGCCCAAGAGCCACGGCGGCCCGGAGGCCGACGCCCTGTCCCTGGCCCTGATGGTGGAGGCCATCGCCAGCGTGAGCCCCAGCTCCTCGCTCTTGGTCTTTCCCTCCAACGCCGTGCTGCGCACCATCGCCCTGACCGGCACCCCGGAGCAGAAGGACCGCCTGTTCGCCGAGCTAAAGGCCGGAATCCACCCCATGGGCTTCTGCCTGACCGAACCCGACCACGGCTCGGACGCGGCCAACATCCAGACCAGGGCCGTGCGCCAGGGCGACCACTACCTGGTCAGCGGGACCAAGAGCTACGTGACCCTGGGCCCCCACGCCCGCTACTACCTCACCTTCGTGCGCACCGGCCCGGGCGAGCGCGCCCTGGGCATAAGCGCCCTGCTCGTCCCCCGCGACGCGCCGGGGCTCTCCTTCGGACCGCCGGAGAAAAAGCTGGGCCTGCACGGCTCGGTGACCTGCCAGATGTTCCTGGACCAGGCGCGGGTGCCGGCGGTCAACCGCCTGGGCGGCGAGGGCCAGGGCTGGCGGGTGCTGCGCGAGGTGGCCAACCCCATGCGGGCCTGGGGCGCGGCGGCCCTGGCCCTGGGCGCGGCCCAGGGGCTGTTCGACTTGGCGCTCAACCACGCCCGCGCCACCGGCCAAGGCCGCCAGCAGGCCGTCGGCTTCGCCCTGGCCGAGATGAAGATGCAGATCGAGGCCTGCCGGTCGCTGGTCCACCGCGTCTGTGGGATGGTGGATGATTTCACCGCCAACCCCGACCCAGCCGGCTTCCTGGAGCTGGAGTCCATGGTCAGCCTGTCCAAGTGCTTCGCCGCCGACACCGGGGTCAAGGTGGCCAATCTGGCCGGCCAGGTGCTGGGCCGGGAGATGGCCAAGGCCGGCGGCCTGGCCGCCAGCCTGTTCTGCGTCACCAAGGGCGTGCAGATCTTCGACGGCAGCAATCAGGTGCAGCGTCTGGTGGCGGCCCGCAATCTGATGGAGGGCTGAGCCTTCTGAAGCCCCCCTCACCCTCCCCTCTCCCCCAGGGGCGAGGGTGAAAAAGAAAAGGAGCGGGTCGCCGGCAGCGACCATCCCGCTCCCTCGCCCTCGCTTGAGCGGTGGCCGGGGGGAAACAATCCCACTCCCTCGCCCCCCTGGGGGGGGAGAGGGCGGGGCGAGGGGGGATAAAGGCTTTCCCGGCCGCGGCAGGGCGCCAGAGGAGGGGCGCGCCACGGCCGCCAAGCGGAGGAGACGCAACCAGGGTCCGCCGGACCCATGCCGACTTGACCCAGCAAACGGCCGCCAGACGGCCCAGCGAGGGGACCGGGAAACGAGCCCCGGCCCCTACCACACTAGGAGGACACATGGATTTCGAACTGAGCGAAGAACTGGTGATGCTCCGCGACATGGTGCGCGATTTCGCGGCCGAGAAGATCGCGCCTTTCGCCGACAAGTGGGACGAGGAGCACTACTTCCCGTATGAGGAGGTGGTGCTGCCCATGGGCGAGCTGGGCCTCTTTGGCACCGTCATCCCGGAGGAGTACGGCGGCAACGAGATGGGCTTTTTGGCGGCCATGATCGTGACCGAGGAGATCGCCCGCGCCTCCAGCAGCCTGCGGGTGCAGGTGAACATGCAGGCCCTGGGCTGCGCCTTCACCATCTTCCGCTACGGCACTGAGGCGGCGAAAAAGAAATACATCCCCAAGCTGGTCAGCGCTGAATACATGGGCGGCTTCGGCATCACCGAACCCAACGCGGGCAGCGACGTCATGAGCCTGAAATCCACCGCCGAGGACAAGGGCGACCACTGGCTCTTGAACGGCTCCAAGACCTGGATCAGCAACGCCAGCACCGCCAAGTGCGTCATCTACTACGCCTACACCGACAAGAACGCGGGCTCCAAGGGCATGAGCGCCTTCGTGGTGGACCTGCGCGACGACGACGGCAACATGCTGCCCGGCGTGAGCGTGACCGACCTGGACAAGATGGGCAGCCGCAGTTCCCCCACCGGCGAGATTTATCTGGAGAACGTCAAGGTGCCCAAGGAGAACCTCTTGGGCAAGGTGGGCGACGGGGCCAAGATCGTTTTCGGCTCGCTGGACCAGACCCGGCTCTCGGCCGCGGCCGGCGGCGTGGGCCTGGCCCAGGCCTGCCTGGACACCGTGACCAAGTACGCCATGGAGCGCGAGCAGTTCGGCAAGCCCATCGGCACCTTCCAGATGATCCAGGACCAGATCGCCCAGATGGCCATCGAGATCGAGGCCGCGCGGCTGTTGGTCTACAAGGCGGCGGTACAGAAGGATAACGGCAACCTGGCCAACAACCTGGAAGTGGCCATGGCCAAGTGGAAGTCCGGCGAGGTGGCCAACATGTGCGCCAACTACGCCCTGCGCATCCTGGGGGCCTACGGCTACTCCACCGAGTACTCGGTGGCCCGCTACTACCGCGACGCGCCCACCTACTTCATGGTCGAGGGCAGCGCCAACATCTGCAAGTGGATCACCGCAAGGAAAGTGCTGGGCCTGAAGTAGGCGGCAAGACGGGCGGGGGTAAACCCCGCCCCTGCGAAGACGGAGACCGTCGGACCTGGAAACGGATGACGAATTGACGGCCGATCTACCAAACCCCGGTGTCATTGCGAGGAGCATCCCGGCCGGGATGCGACGCGGCAATCCTCCGTTGACTCCCCCCGCCTTCCCAGCCAGGCGCTGGTATGGGAGCCAAAAGCGGACAAGGGAAGATCGCCGCGCTACGCTCGCGATGACATTCAAATTGTTGGATGGCCGATTCCTGATAATGACCGACTTCTAGGAGCGTTCACATGCATCCCTATTTCAAGAACATGCCGGCCTTCGGCAAGGCCTTGAGCGACAAGAAGAAAGAGAAGGCGCTGCCCAACCGCCAGGCCATCGAGGAGGTGGAGGCGATCGTGGCGGCCGAGGTCGAGCGGGTCAAAAACGCCGGCCTGCCGGCCGAGAAGGTGCGCAGCCGGGGCCAGATGACGGTCTGGGACCGCATCGAATACCTGGTGGACCCCGGCAGCTTCCGGCCGCTGCACACCCTCTACAACCCCAAGCAGAACGAGGAAGGCACCACCGGCGTGGTGGACGGCCTGGCCAAGATAAGAGGCAAGTGGTGCGTAGTGGCGGGCTTTGACAACAAGGTCATGGCCGGGGCCTGGATCGCGGGCCAAGCCGAGAACCAACTGCGCATCACCGACCTGGCCAAGCGCCTGCACATCCCGCTGGTCTGGCTGGTCAACTGCTCCGGCGTCAAGCTGACCGAGCAGCAGGAGGTCTACGCCGACCGCCGCGGCAACGGCACCACCTTCTTTCGTCATGCCGAGCTGGAAAAGCTGGGCATCCCGATCCTGGCCGGCATCTACGGCACCAACCCGGCCGGCGGTGGCTATCAGGGCATCAGCCCCACCTACCTCATCGCCCACAAGGACTGCAACATCGCCGTGGGCGGCGGCGGCATCGTGGGCGGCATGAGCCCCAAGGGCGGCTTCGACGTCGAGGGCGCCGAGCAGCTCATCGAGGCCACCCGCCACTTCAAGGAGGTCCCGCCGGGCTCGGTGAACATCCACTACGCCGGCACCGGCTTCTTCAAGGAGGTCCACGACACCGAGCAGGGCGTGCTGGACGCCCTCAAAAAGCACATGGACCAGATGCCGGCCTACGACCTGGACTTCTTCCGGGTGGACGAGCCCAAGGAGCCCATCTTCCCCATCGACGACCTCTACACCCTGGTGGCCTTCAACCAGAAGGCCTCCTACGACTTCGACGAGTGCCTGGCCCGCCTGGTGGACGGCAGCGAGCACATGGAGTTCCGCCCCGGCTACGGCCCGGAGATCTACTGCGGCCTGGTCAAGATCAGCGGCCTGGCCGTGGGCGTCATCGGCAACCGCCAGGGCTTTTTGCCCGCCGGCTACCCCAAGTACGCCGAGGGCGCCTATCAGGGCATCGGCGGCAAGCTCTACCGCGAGGGGCTCATCAAGATGAACGAGTTCGTCACCCACTGCGGCCGCGACCGGGTGCCGATCATCTGGTTCCAGGACACCAGCGGCATCGACGTGGGCGACATCGCCGAGCAGGCCGAGCTCTTGGGCCTGGGCCAGAGCCTCATCTACAGCATCGAGCAGACCGACGTGCCCCAGATGCTGGTGGTCGTGCGCAAGGGCACCGCGGCCGCGCACTACGTCATGGGCGGGCCCACCGCCAACAACCACAACGCCTTCACCCTGGGCACCCCCACCACCGAGATCTACGTGATGCACGGCGAGACCGCCGCCGCGGCCAGCTTCTCCCGTCGTTTGGTCAAGGAAAAGGACGCCGGCAAGGACCTGCAGCCGGTCATCGACAAGATGAACGCCCTGGCCCAGGAGTATTACGAGAAGTCGCGCCCCGGCTACTGCGCCATCCGCGGCTTCGTGGACGAGGTGGTCAGGTTCAACGCCCTGCGCGACTACATGGTGGCCTTCACCGAGGCGGCCTACCAGAACCCGCGCAGCATCTGCCCCCACCACCACATGATGATCCCCCGGCTCATCAAGGGCTGAGCATAGGCGGCTATTCGCGCCGCTGACGACAGCGTTGGCGGCAGGCCGCCAGCCTGGGCTGAAAAAACCACCGGGCCGCTCCGAGATCGTCGGGGCGGCCCGGTTGGCCTCGCTTTGATTGACCCGTCCACGGTAAAGGGGATAGACTGGAAAGAACGATCAAGCTATACTTATGTTGCCTATGCGCATTTGGGGGCAGGGATGGTTTGGGACGACTACCTACCAGAAGACGTTAAGCAACTCTACGAAATCCACGACTACCGGCACGCGGCAGCCATCCTATGCAATGAGTGCGCCTATCCGCATGGCCCATGTAGAGCTTTGATTGGCGTCATACCCTGGGCGACCTCACTGTAGGTTATGGCTACCGTACTCACCGCTCTTTTGATTATGTATTGAAAGAGATCGGAGATGATG
>JBMORH010000005.1:7397-99329 GCA_049322275.1 Thermodesulfobacteriota bacterium | reverse complement strand
ATCATCTCCGATCTCTTTCAATACATAATCAAAAGAGCGGTGAGTACGGTAGCCATAACCTACAGTGAGGTCGCCCAGGGTATGACGCCAATCAAAGCTCTACATGGGCCATGCGGATAGGCGCATTTTTGTGAAGATAGAATGCGAGGCGTCCATGTTTTGGTTCTTGCGCCTGCTATCCGCCAACACCCAGCCTTGGCTATTACAGGAAGAAAGAAGGTGCTGAAAGGTTGTGCAGATATGTTGCAAGGAATAGGTATAGATTGCCCGGTCGCTATGCGTTACCCCAATTTGCTTAATCCACACCCTTCCCAGTATCTTTGCTTGATAATATTGCAGGATTGAAATAATGCCATCGAGGAAACCAATCGCGTGCGTTCGCTGACGCCGTGACGCCCCCCTCACATAAGAACGTAGGTCGGCCCCCTTTATTTGGTGCAAAATGGCGTCTAAGCGATGATTGGTGTTCAATGCAGCAGGAAAAAATCTGATTTTGTGATTCAGGTAGGCTTGGGTGATTGCATGCAGGTCGGCCGAGGGCACTACCACTCCGGCGATGACCATGAGGGGGGCTCCCGCAGCTGTGCTTGCAGTCAAGGTGCCAGAGTCGCCCGCCTCGTCCACATAGCAAACCAGCATCTCCGCCCCCCCCAAATAACTACAGCCGCTCTTGCGAGCAGCCGTAGAATGCGCCGCCCCGGTGTTTCCACCGACTCGGCATGAGACAATGTCTAAAGCAAAAATAACCTTCACTGCGGGCATTGTCAACCCGTAATGGGCAATATCCATACCGCCGGTCCGGATAACCGAATCCCCATCCGGCTGCGCTTCCCGGCCTTTCATGCCATAATTGGCTAGCCGGCGGCCGACTTGCCCCGCCCCGCGATCCACCCCCAGCGCGGCCGCCAGGGAGGTTCTCGCCCGTGGCCCTGACCAGCTATTGGCCGGACGACTACCTGGCCAAGCAGAAGACCGCCGCCCAGGCCGTGGGCATGATCCGCCGCGGCCAGCGGGTGTTCATCGCCAGCAGTTGCGGCGAGCCCCAGTGCCTGGTGCAGGAGCTGGCCCGCCAGGCCTGCAAATTCACCGACATCGAGGTGGTGCGGCTGATGAGCCTGGAGACCGCGCCGCTGACCATGATCGCCAACCAGAGCGCCTGCCAGACCATCAACGTGCGCTCGTTCTACCTGGGCTCGGCCAAGCCCCGCGCCCTGGCCGCCAACAAGCGCTTCCTCACCCCCATCAACCTTTCGGCCGTGCCCCGGCTTTTCAAAAGCCGGCAGATGCCCCTGCACGTGGCCCTGATTCAGTGCTCGCCGCCCGACGACTTCGGCTGGATGAGCCTGGGGGTGAGCGTGGACGTCTGCCTGGCCGCCGCCCAGTCGGCCGAGCTGGTCATCGCCCAGGTGAACCCCAGGATGCCGCGGGTGCTGGGTCGCAGCTTCATCCACGTCAACGACGTGGACGTGATCGTGGAGCACGAGGAGGAGCTGTTGTCCATCGGCATGGCCCCGGAGACCGACAGCGCCCACATGATCGCCCGCCACGTGGCCAAGCTCATCAGCGACGGATCGACCCTGCAGATGAGCCTGGGCGCCACCCCCCAGGCCATCCTGACCGCCCTGGCCGAGAAAAACGACCTGGGCATCCACACCCAGTTCATCAGCGACGGCATCATGAACCTGATCGCCAAGGGCGTGGTGACCAACCGCAAGAAGGGCTTCATCGAGAACAAGACCGTGGCCAGCGGGGCCATCGGCAGCCGCAACCTCTACGAGTTCGTCAACGACAACCCCGGCATCGAGTTCCACCCCAGCGATTTCGTCAACGACCCCTTCACCATCGCCCGCAACCACCGCATGGTGGCCGTCAACGTGGCCATGGCCATGGATCTCACCGGCCAGGTGGCCCTGGACGCCCTGCCCTTCAACCTGTTCACCGGCGTCAGCGGGGTGATGGACTTCGTGCGCGGGTCCATGGCCAGCCCGGCCGGCAAGAACATCCTGATGCTGCCCTCCACCACCCTGGACGGGAAATCCAGCCGCATCGTGCCGCGCATGGACAACCTGGCCGTGGTGGTGCCCAGGGGCGACGTGCAGTACGTGGTCACCGAGTACGGCCTGGTCAACCTCTTTGGCAAGAGCCTGCAGGAGCGCGCCCTGGCGCTCATCTCCATCGCCCACCCGGATTTCCGCGACGAGCTGTTCAGCCAGGCCAAGGAATCCGGGCTGCTGGGGCCGGAGCGCTCGATCTTCCAGGCCCTGCACGGGGTGTATCCGCTCAAGCTGGAGGCCGAGGTGGAGATCGGCGGCGAGCACGTCCTGCTGCGGCCGGCCAAGCCGGTGGACGAGCGCCTGATCCAGGAGCACTTCTACAACCTGGACCGCAAGGACGTGGTGAGCCGCTTCTTCCACGAGAAAACCAGCTTCGTCAGCACCGACGTGGCGAGCGTCTACCAGGTGGACTACGTCAAGGACCTGACCATGGTGGCCGTGGCCGGCGAGCCGGGCTATGAGAAGGTCATCGCGGTGGGCAGCTACCTGCTGGACGAGGCCAAGAACCTGGCCGAGGTGGCCTTCAGCGTCACCAAGCAGTGGCAGGGCAAGGGCCTGAGCAGCATGATCCTGAAGAAGCTCAGCGAGGCGGCGCGGGAGAACGGCATCCTGGGCCTGGTGGCCTACACCAGCCCCCAGAACCAGAACATGATCCGGCTCTTCAACCGCCTGCCCTACCGGGTGCGGACCAGCTTCGACGGCGACATGATGGTGCTGGTGGCCCGCTTCGACGAGCCCCTGGAGACGACCCGGGCCGGCGGCGGGGCCTAGGGCCGGCCAAGACGTGGGCGGGAATAAACCTTGCCCCAGTGAAAGCCAATAAAAACTGGTGCATATTCGCAGGGCGGGGCCATCCCCGCCCTTGCATTTCAATCCAGGCAAGATGGGTGGCATGAAGTCGGTTTGCGAGGCTCGGCGGAATCGCAGCCCTGGCCCAGCCGGCGCCGCAAGGGGCGGGACGCGCCCGGTGCGGCGGTCCCGATGAAAGCGGTTCGTCCAGCCTGACCTCCGCCCGGGCGGCCGCGCGCGGGCTATTCCGCCAGCTCGCGCAGGCGCTCCCCCGGAGTCAGCACATCGACCTTGCCCCCCGCCCGGTAGACCGCCACCCGGTCGCGGCCGGCCTCCTTGGCCGCGTAGAGCGCGCGGTCGGCCCGGCGCACCAGGTCCTCGGCGGAGAGGCCGCTGCGGTATTCGGCCACGCCCAGGCTGACGCTGATGCTGGCCTGGACCGGCCGGTCGCCGCCGGGCGGGATGGGGTCGAAGACCAGGGCCTTCGCCCCCTGGCGCACCCGCTCGGCCACCCGGCAGGCCTCATCCAGAAAGGTGCGCGGCAAGAGCACCACGAACTCCTCGCCGCCATAGCGGCAGGCCAGGTCGGTGGTGCGCACCTGGGCGCGCAGATCCAGGCCGCAGGCCTTGAGCACCCGGTCGCCCTCGATGTGGCCATAGGTGTCGTTGAAGAGCTTGAAGCGGTCCAGGTCCAGCATCAGAAGGCACAGCGACTGGCCGTAGCGCTTGGCGGCCTCGATCTCACGCGCCAGGGTGGCGTAGAAGAAGCGCTGGTTATAGAGGCCGGTGAGCTCGTCGGTGATGGAAAGCCGCACCAGCTCCTCTTCCAGTTTGCGCTTCTCGGTCAGATCCACCAGGGTCTCCACCGCCCGCACCACCCGGCCCTGCTCGTCCCTGACCGGCGCGGCCAGGAAATAGAGGTGGCGGGGCTGGCCGCCCAGGTTGGGGAAATAGGCCTCGGCCTCCAGGCCGTCCTCCACCAGGGTTGATTTCTTGAGCCCCTTGTCGCCGTAGAGACGGTTCATCTCCTCCCAGTTCTGATCCACCAGCAGGTCGGCCATCACCGGCCGCGGCTCCGGATAGAAGGGCTGCCACTGCCGGTTGGTGCCCACCATCTCATCGGCCGGCACGCCGGTGAGCCGGGCCATGGCCTGGTTCCAGTGGGCCACCAGGTGGTCGCGGTCGATGACCATGACCGCGGCCGGCAGGCCGGCGAGCGTGCTTTCCAGCATGCGCCGGCCCTGGGCCAGGGCGCGCTCCACCTGCTTGCGCTCGCTGACGTCGGTGGCGATGCCCTCCAGGCTCACCGGCCGGTCCTGGGCGTCGCGCACCAGGAGGCTGCGCATCCTGAGCCAGCGCTCCTGGCCGTTGCGGTGGTTGAGCGGGAACTCGTACTCGTGGATCAGGGGGCCCTCGCCGCGGATCTGCTCCTCCCACTGCCCGGCCACCCGCGCCCGCCACTGGGGGTGGATGACCTGCCAGAGCAGTTGGGGCTGGTTGATGACCTCCTCCGGCGAGTAGCCGGTGACGCTCAGCACCGCCGGGCTCAGGTAGGCGAAGCGGTTGCCGATGATGTCCCAGCGGTAGATGATGTCCGGCGCGTTCTCCACCAGGCGGCGGTAGCGCTCCTCGCTCTCCTGCAGGGCGCGCTGCTGCATGAGGGCCTGGGTGACGTCGCGCACCAGTCCGAAGCGTCCCTGGCCGTCGGGGCGGGCGGTGGCGGTGATCAGGCCGTGGAAGGTGCGTCCGTCCTTGCGCCGCAGCAGCACCGGATAATCCTGCACGAAGCCCTGCTCGGCCAGACGGCGCAGATAGTCCAGGCGCTGTTGGGCATCGCCGAACAGGGGTTCGGTGTCGGTCATGGCCTGCAACTCAGAACGGTCGGCATAGCCGAATATCTTGAGCCCGGCCGGGTTGATGTCCTCGATGCGGCCGGAGGCGTCGACGATGAAGGCGGCGTCGCGGCTGTCGGTGAAAAGCTGCTGAAAGCGCGCCTGGTTGGCCTGGGCGGTGTCCACCATGGCCTGGGCGGCCATGGCCATGCTGGCCAAGGCGCGCGAAAGGCGGCCCAGCTCGTCGCCGCGCTCGCCCAGGGTTTCGGGCGGGGTCAGATCGCCGGCGGCCACCCGCTCGGCCTCGGCGGTCAGCCGGCGCAGGGGGGTGGAGAGTTCGCGGCGTGAAAGCCAGATGGCGAAGAGCGCCACCAGGGCGCTGAGGGCCAGGGTGGCGGCCCAACTATAGGTGCGCAGGTCCTTCAGGGTGGCCTGCACCATCTGGGACAGGTCGGCGGCCAGGCCCAGCGCCTGGCCAGAGGCCAGCCGGCTGAAGACCAGGACCATCCCGCGCCCGTCCTGGACATAGTCAAGCTGGCCGGAGGGCGCGGCCAGCATGCGCTGGCGGACTCCGGCGTCCGGGGCCGGGGCCTGGGGCGGCACCGTCAGCAGGTGGCCGTCGGGGCCCAGCATGAACAGGACGATTTCCAGGGGGCGGCCCATCAGGGCGCTCAGGCGCTCGCGGGATTTGTCCAGCGATGGCTCCAGGCCGCTCACCGGCGGGCCGGGGGTTTGCAAGTCCCTGGCCACGATTTCCAGCTCGTGCTCAAGGTGCAGCCGGGCGCGCTCGTTTATCAGGTCGCGGGAGAGCTGGGAAAGCAGCAGGCTGATGGCCAGGCCGGTGACCACCGCCACCAGCACCAGGGTGGCCGGCAGCTTGACGCCCACCGGCAGGTTGCGCAACGCGCGCCAGGGGTCGCGCCAGGTCATGCCCGCCGGGCTCCGGCCCTGGTGCGCGGCGGTCTGGTGTCGGGCCAGGCCAGGCGGCGCAGGCGCAATGAAAATCCTCCGGCGGGGGCAGGCCGGTTGGGGTTGGCGTCGTCGTGGTTCATGGGGCGATGGTTTGACAGCCCGCCGCGCGGGGCCGTACTATCAGCCCAGGGCGCGATCATTTGATGATAGAGCATCCAGCCCCCCAGGAGAACCCCCAAAGGAGATCGCCGTGCTGGTCCATGAGATGACCATGACCGAATTCGGTCAGGCCCTGGCCGGGGGGACCGCCACCGCCATCCTGCCGGTGGGCGCGCTGGAGGAGCATGGCCCCCATCTGCCCCTGGGCACCGACGCCATGCACGCCCTGGCCCTGGCCCGCGCGGCGGCCGCGCTGCACCCCTGCCTGGTGCTCCCGCCGCTCTACTACGGCCTCTGCCGCAGCAGCTCCCAGCACCTGGGCACGGTGGGCGTCAGCGGCGACACCCTGCGCGCCAGCGTGCACGATATAGGACAAGGCCTGTGGAGTCAAGGCATTCACGCCCTGTGTCTGCTTACCGGCCACGCCGGCGGCACCCACCAGAGCGCGCTGGTCGAGGCCGGCGAAAGGCTCCTTATCGCCACCGGCCTGGAGGTGGCGGTGGTCTGCGTGCTCGATCTTCTGGACGAGGCCAGGGCCTTTTTGGAGTGCGCCGGCGACTCCCACGCCGGGGAGGTGGAAACCTCGCTGGCCCTGCACCTGTGGCCGGAAATGGTCAAGGGCAGCGCGGCCGAGGCCTATCCGACCTTTCCTCGCTTCCTTTTGGTGCGCGACAAGCTCTCCCACTGGCCCAGCGGCGTCTGGGGCGATCCCGGCCGGGCCAGCGCCGACAAGGGCCGGCGCATCTTGGCCTGCGAGGCCAGGGCCCTGGCCGCCATCCTGGCCAGCCTGGAGGCCCAGGCCGCGGCGGCAAGGACCAGGCCGGATCCAGCCAATGATGGTTGTTGCTAAAATTGTGAATACCCGGCTGGCCTAAAGGCGGCCGGGCGATAGGGAGGAGGCCATCATGTACGAGGCGGTGCGCAGCCTGCTTCTGGCCGGCCTGGGCGCGGCGGTGGTGACCAAGGACAAGGTGATGGAGATGACCCGCTCCTTCGTGGAGCAGGGCAAGCTCTCCGCGGCCGAGGCCGAGAAGCTGGCCGAGGACCTGGCCGAGGAGTCGCGCCGCCAGGCCAAGGGCCTGGGCGAGAAGATCGAGGCCGGGGCCAGGAAGACGGTGGAGACGCTGGGGCTGGTGGGGCGGGCCGAATACGAGCTGCTCCTGGAGCGGGTGGCGCGGCTGGAAGAGCGCCTGGCGGCCTTGGAGGCCAGGGTGGGGCCGGCCGAGCCGGCCGAATAGGCGCCTTCCATGGCCCTGGGCGCCATCAAGGGCATCACCCGCCTGGCCGACGTGGCGGCGGTGCTGGTCAAGAACGGCTTCGCCGACCTGGTGGAGCGCATGGACCTGCCCGGCGCCGGGTCCAAGGCCGGCAACCTGGAGGGCGAGCGCCTGGCCCGGCGCTACTCGGTCTGGGCCCGGCTGCGCATGGTGGCCGAGGACCTGGGCCCCACCTTCGTCAAGCTGGGCCAGCTCATGAGCCAGCGCCCGGACCTGCTGCCCAAGGGCCTGGTGCTGGAGTTCCGTCATTTGCAGGATCGGGTGACCCCGGAGCCGCAGGCCGAGATCATCCGCGCGGTGGAAAAGTCCCTGGGCGGCCCCCTGGAGGCGGTCTTCGAGGAGTTCTCGCCGGAGCCCCTGGCCAGCGCCAGCCTGGCCCAGGTGCACCGCGCCCGGCGCAAGGACGACGGCCGCTGGGTGGCGGTGAAGGTGCGTCGGCCGGGCATCGTGCGCACGGTGGAGGCCGACCTGGGCCTCCTGGCCGGGCTGGTCAAGGCCCTGGATCAACGCCTGGAGTCCATCCAGAACTACGATCTGCCCGGCCTGGTGGCCGAGATCAGCCAGCACCTGCGCGAGGAGATGGATTTTTCGCGCGAGGCCCGCAACCTGACCGGGGCCCGCGCCCGCCTGGCCGGCCAGGATCGCCTGGACATCCCCGCCCCCCACCTGGACCTCTCCGGCCCGGCCCTGTTGGTGATGGACCTGGCCCAGGGCCAGCGCCTGGCCGAGGCCGGACTGAGCCCGGAGGAGCGCCGCGATTTGGCCCGGCTGCTGGCCCAGACCATCCTGGGCCAGGTGCTCAACCAGGGCTTTTTCCACGCCGACCCCCACCCCGGCAACCTGCTGGTGGGCCGCGACGCGGCCGGCGTGCGCCTGACGCTCCTGGACTGGGGCCTGGTGGGGCGGCTGACCCCGCGCATGCGCTACCTGGTGGGCGACCTGATGAGCGCGGTGGTGGAGCGCGACGCCACGGCCATGGTGCGGGCCATGGGCGAGATGGGGGCCGCTCCGGCCACCGGCGACACCCCGGCCCTGGTCCAGGACGTGGAGGAGCTTTTGGAGCGGGTGCACTCGGTGCCGCTCAGCCAGATCGACACCGCCTCGCTCATCCTGGACGTGATGGAGCTGACCCGCAGCCACCGCATCCGGCTCCAGGTGCAATACGCCCTGATGGACAAGGCTTTCCTGGAGATGGAGGGCATCTGCCGCGAGCTGGACCCGGACTTCGACCCGGTGGACGCGGCCCGGCCGGTGGTGCGCGCGCTGTGGCTGGAGCGCTGGCGGCCGGGGGTGATCCTTAAGCAGGTGAGCCAACACCTGCGCGACGGCTTCATCCTGCTCAAGGATCTGCCCGCCCGCCTGGACCGCGTGCTGGCGCTGGTGGAGCGCGGCGAGCTGGGGCTGGAGTTCAAGCACAAGGGCCTGGGGCCGCTGACCAGGGCCATCGAGGAATCCAGCAACCGGGTGGCGGTGGGGCTGATCGTGGCCGCCCTGATCGTGGGCAGCTCCATGATCGTCACCACCGGCGTGGAGCCCAAGCTCTGGGGCCTGCCGGCCCTGGGGGTGATCGGCTACCTCATCAGCGCCGTGGTCGGCCTGTGGCTGGTCTGGAGCATCTTCCGCTCCGGCGGCGGCAAGTTCTAGCGGGGGGTTGAAAGCGCCCCGCCCGGCGCAGACCCAGCGGCCGTCCCAATTCATGCCGAAGCGATGGCGGTCACGTTTTCCGGCAATGGCCAAAACGCGGGCGGGGATAGCCCCCGCCCGCGCGTTTCCGCGCAAAACGCTATGGCCGGAATGACGTAGGCCTCAGCCCCCGTAACGGTCGTGGTGCAGGATGCCCGACAAGGCCCGCTTGGGCACGAACTGGCGTCCGTCCTGGTCGCGCCAATAGCGGATCACCTCCCGCCCTGCCTGCTCCGGCTTCAGCTCCACCAGCGCCGGCTCCTCGGCCGGGACGCCCAGGGCCAGCACGCTGTCCAGCTCCAGGCCCTCCGGCGCCGCCAATATCTTGCTCAGGCGGGGGATGTTGATGGATTTGAGCCAGCAGGTGGCCAGGCCCTTTTCCACCGCCAGCAGCATGGCCGCCATCATGGCCGCGCCGATGTCATAGGCCGCGCCCACCGGGGCCTTGTATTCGCCGCGCACCAGCACCGCCAGGTAGGCGTTGGGGCGCTGGCCGGGGCCGGGGGTGCCCACCGGATGGGTGTAGGCGGCCCATTTCAGGCACTCGAAGACCTGCTCGCACAGGGCGGGGTCGTTGACCGCCACGTATTCCAGGGGTTGCAGGTTGGCCGCCGAGGGCGCGCGGCGGGCCGCGTCCACCAGCTCGGCCAGGGTCTCAAAGCTGATGGGCGCCTGGCCGAAGGCCCGCACCGAGCGCCGCTGGTTGATCAGGTCCCACAAGGGCATGGCTTCCTCCTCTGGCCGGCGGCCGGGCGGGGCCGGGCCGGCTTGGTTTCGGGCGTCTGGCCTAATGATGGGCCATGGCGGCGGCCGGAGTCAGGTTTTTTTGGCCGGGCCGCTCACAGCCAAGACCACGCCAGGGCCACCAGCCCGGCCAGCCAGAAGTTCAGGTCCACCAGGCCCTCGGAATGGGCGCCGGGCAACAGCCAGGCGCGGGTCAGCGCCACCTGGGTGGCCATCAGCCCGGCCAGGGGCAGCATCAGCGCCCAGGCCAGGCTGGGCGTCGGGCCGATCAGGGGCGAGGCCGCCAGGATCAGGGCCAGGCCCAGGACCAGGCCGGTGAGCAGCCGGCGGGTGCGCCCCTCGCCCAGCACGATGGGGATGGTCTCCTTGCCCACGATCAGGTCGCCCTGCACGTCCAGGATGTCAAAAAGCGCGCAGCGCACGAAAAGCATGACCAGGGTGTAGCCAAAGGCCAGCGGCGTGGCCCAGGGGTCGAAGTGCTCCTCGGCCACCGCCGGCAAGAGGGCCACGATGAAGGCCCAGGCCAGGGCGGCCGAGAGGGTCTTGGAGCCGGGGATGTCCTTGAGGCGCGCGAAGCCGAAGCGGGCGGGCAAAACCGGCACCGAATAGAGCAGGCCCAGGGCGCTCATCACCAGCACCAGCCCGAAGGGCCAGGGCCCCAGCCGGGCGCAGAGCGCCAGGGCCGCCGCCGCCGAGACCACCCCGCTGCCGATGAGGAAGATCCGGTGCTTGGCCAAAAACTGGGCCCGGTCCGGCTCGTTGTATTGGCCGGCCTCCTTGTCCAGGAAATGGTTGAGGATGTGCATGGCGTAGATGTAGCAGAAGGCCACGCCGATCAGCTCCGGGCGCGGCTTGAGCCCCTGGAGCAGGCAGGCGGCCAGCGTCATGCCGGCCGCGCCCAGGGCCACCAGGAGCTGGCTGCGCACCAAAAAGCGGAACGCGCGGCGCAGCCAGAAGCCGGCTCCGCCCTCGCCCTGGCCGCGGATGGCGGCCAGTTCGCGCATCACCTTCTTGATCATCCAGTTGGGGGTGCTGGCCCCGGCCGTCACCCCCACCACGCCCAGGCGGGCCAGGGCCGCCCGGTCCAGCTCGGCCTCGGTCTCCACCAAAAAGGCCGGCTTGCCGGTCTGGGCGGCCAACTGGGCCAGGCGCTTGGTGTTGGCGCTGTCGCGCCCGCCCACCACCACCACCCCGTCCACCTCGGCCGCCAGGCGCAGCACCTCGTCCTGGCGGCTGTGGGTGGCCTCGCAGATGGTGTCGTGCACCTCCACCGGCCCGAAGCGCTCTTTCAGCGCCGCCACCGCCGCGGCGAAGACCTGCTCGCTCTGGGTGGTCTGGGCCACCACCACCACCGGCCCCAGGTCGGGCAGCGCCGCCACCTCCTCCGGCCGGCTGACCACGTGGCCGCGCCCCTCGGCGTGGCCCATCAGACCCACCACTTCGGCGTGGTCGGCGTCGCCCACGATGACCGGGCTCATGCCGCGCCGGGCGGCGCGGCGGATGATGGCCTGCACCTTGACCACCCTGGGGCAGGTGCCGTCCACCACCCGGTCGAAGCCGGCCCGCTTCAACCCGTCCTTGGCCTCCGGCGGCACCCCGTGGGCGCGGATGATGACCGTGCCGCCGGCGTGGGAGCCGGGCGGCGGCATCTCCTGCAAGGTCTTGAGCCCCTTGGTGGCCAGCAGCTCGCGCACCTGGGGGTTGTGGATCAGGGGGCCGTAGCTGCACAGGTCGCCGGGCTTCTGGTGGGCGGCCAGGAGGCTCAGCTCCATGGCGCGGCGCACGCCCATGCAGAAGCCGGCGGTCCTGGCCAGGCGCACCCTCATGCGGCCCGGTCCGTCAGTTGGGCGAAGTAGCCGTCCACCAGCGCCCGCAGGCTGGCCAGGTCGGCGGCCATGCCCGCCGCCCGCCTCAAGCCACCCACGCCGGGCAGGCCCTTGGTGTACCACATCAGGCTGATGCGCAAAAGGTGCATGGCCTGGCCCTCGCCGCCCAGGGCCAGGGCGGCCTCGGCGTGGTCCAGCAGCGCCCGGCGGCGCTCATCCAGCTCCACCTGGCGCGGGGGCCGGCCGGCCAAGAGATCGGCCGCCCGGCCGAAGATCCAGGGATCGCCCAGGGCGGCGCGGCCGATCATCACCGCGTCGCAGCCGGTGCGCTCCAGCATCAGGATGGCGTCGCGGGCCGAGCGCACGTCGCCGTTGCCGATCACCGGCAGCGGGCACCAGGCCTTCAGGCGGGCGATGGCCTCCCAGTCGGCCGCGCCGGAAAAGCCCTGCCTCGCCGTGCGGGCGTGCAGGCAGACGGCCGCCACCCCGGCCGCGGCCAGGCGCGGGACCAGCTCGTCGAGCTCGTTGGCCGCGTAGCCCAGACGCAGCTTGGCCGTCACCGGCAGGCCCGCGTTCTCCACCACCGCGGCCGCCACCTCGGCGGCGCGCACGTGGTCGTCAAGGAGCGCCGAGCCCGCCCCCTGGCGGCGCACCTTGCGCACCGGGCAGCCCATGTTGATGTCCACCAGCGCGAAGGGCGGGCCGGCCAAGGCGGCGGCACGGCCCATGGTTTCGGGATCGCCGCCAAAGAGTTGCAGCGCGGTGGGGCCTTCGCCGGCCAGGGTGCGCATGAGCCTGAGCGTCTGGGGCTGGCGGCGGATGAGCCCCATGGCCGAGATCATCTCGGTGTAGACTAGCGCCGCCCCCCCCCGGCGGGCCATGAGCCGCCAGGGCGCGCCGCTGATGCCGGCCATCGGCGCGGCCATGAAGGGTGAATCCAATTTGAGACCAGCTAGTTGCATGCGGCAAGTCTACCGGAGCCGATCGCGGCTGTAAACCAAACGCCACCGCGCCCCCCTTGACAAGGTGCGGGCGCTGACACATGCTTTTGCTAGTCGTTGTCGAATAAACCCGCCGGTTTGGGGTGTCAGGTTTGAACGATCAGGTTTGCCGCGATCAGGCCGTATTCGGGCCGGTGCCCAGCCGCCGGCTGGGCATGAGCCTGGGCGTGGACCTGCTCGTCCCCAAGACCTGCTCGCTGGACTGCGTGTATTGCGAGCTGGGCGCGGGCGGGCGGATCACCACCGCGCGCGGCCCCCAGCGCGACGCCGGCCAGGTTTTGGCGGAGGTGGCCGAGCGCCTGGCCGAGCTGGACCGGCCGCCGGATTTCATCACCCTGGCCGGATCGGGCGAGCCGACCCTGCACGCAGGGCTGGGCCGGGTCATCGCCGGGCTCAAGGCCATGTGCCCGGCCCGGGTGGCGGTGCTGACCAACGCCACCCTGACCCCCGACGCCCAGGTGCGCTCCGAGCTCTGCCTGGCCGATGTGCTGGCCCCCAGCCTGGACGCGGCCAGCCAGGCCGTCTTCCGCCGCGTCAACCGCCCGGCGCCGGGGCTTGAGATCGAGGCCATCATCGCGGGGCTCATCGCCCTGCGCCGCCAGCACCGGGGCGAGTTCTGGCTGGAGGTGCTCCTGGCCGCCGGTTACAACGACAGCGACGAGGAGCTGGAGCGCATCATGGCCGCGGCCCGGCGCATCGGCCCGGACAAGGTGCAGCTCAACACGGTGGTGCGGCCGCCGGCGCTCAAGGGCGTGCGGCCGCTTGACGACGCGCGGCTAAAGGCCATCGCGGCGGCCTTCCCGGCCCCGGCCGAGGTCATCGCCCCGCCCCAGGCGACCGGCGGGGCGGACCGGGGGGCGCTGGCCCGCCAGGTGGTGGAGATGACCCGCCGCCGCCCCTGCACCATCGAGGACATCATGGCCATGGCCGGGCTGGACCGGGCCGGCGCTGGGGCGCTGGTGGCGGAGCTGGGCGGCCAGGGCCAACTGAGGGAGGAGGCCTTCGGGGCGACCAAGTATTATCGCGGTGTCTGAACAATGGGGCCAATGCCTGTCGGGCCCAGCCAAACCCTAACGTTTGCCGGGGTCGGGATTAACATGGACAGCCGGAGCGATGGCAGTCGGACCGGGGATGAGAAACGGCTTTTTCTTGGCATCGACGTGGGCTCGGTCAGCGTGGACACGGTGGTCATCGACGCCGCCGGCCGGGTGCTATTTAGCGACTACACCCGCAGCAAGGGCCGCCCGCTGGCGACCGCCGCCGCGGTGCTGCACGGGTTGTTCGAGCGATTCCCGCGCGCGGATTTCACCGCGGCGGCGGCCACCGGCAGCGGCGCGGGGGCGTGCGCTGGGCTATTGGGGGCCGAGCTCGTCAACGAGATCATCGCTCTGGCCCGCGGGGCGGCCGAGCTGCACCCGGAGGCCCGCTCCATCATCGACATGGGCGGCGAGGACGCCAAGCTGATCCTGGTCAGCCCGGACGGCCGGGGCGGGCTGAAGATCGACGACTTCGCCATGAACACCATGTGCGCGGCCGGCACCGGCAGCTTCCTGGACCAGCAGTCCCACCGGCTCCAACTGACCATCGAGCAGTTCTCCGAGGTGGCGCTAAAGAGCAAGAACCCGCCCCGGCTGGCCGGGCGCTGCTCGGTTTTCGCCAAGAGCGACATGATCCACCTGCAACAGGAGGCCACCCCGGACTACGACATCGTGGCCGGCCTGTGCTTCGCCATGGCCCGCAACCTGAAAAGCAACATCGCCAAGGGCAAGACGGTGGTGCCTCCGGTGGTCTTCACCGGCGGGGTGGCCGCCAACCAGGGCGTGCGCCGGGCCCTGGTGGAGATCATGGGGCTCGCCGCCAAGGACCTGATCGTGCCGGCCAACTTCGCCTGCGTGGGCGCGCTGGGCGCGGCGCTGACCGTCCGCGACCTGGGGCTCCAACGCCCGGTGGCCGCCCTGACCGACCTGGACCGCCGGGCGGCCGAGACCGGCCGCGACGCCCAGCGCCTGGCCCCCCTGGTTCTGGGCGGGCGCCACCTGGACGACAAGAAGGCCATCGACGTGCCCGCCGGGCCGCTCAAGGGCTACCTGGGCGTGGACGTGGGCAGCATCTCCACCAACGTGGTGGTCATCGACGAGGACTTCCGGGTGCTCAGCCGCCAATACCTGGCCACCGCCGGCCGGCCGCTGGAGGCGGTCAAGGAAGGCCTTCGGCTGGTGGGCCAGGAGATCGGCGACCGGGTGGAGATATTGGGCGCGGGCACCACCGGCAGCGGCCGCTACCTCACCGCCGACTTCATCGGCGCGGACATCGTGCGCAACGAGATCACCGCCCAGGCCACGGCGGCGGCGGCCATCGACCCGGAGGTGGACACCATCTTCGAGATCGGCGGCCAGGACTCCAAGTTCATCTCGCTCAAAAACGGGGCCATCGTCGATTTCATGATGAACAAGGTCTGCGCGGCCGGCACCGGGAGCTTCCTGGAAGAGCAGGCCGAGAAGCTGGGCATCCAGATCCGGGGCGAGTTCGGCCAAAGGGCGCTGCGCTCCCGGCAGCCGGTGCGCCTGGGCGAACGCTGCACGGTCTTCATGGAATCAGACCTGGTGGCCCACCAGGCGGCCGGCGAGGGCATCGACGACCTGGTGGCCGGGCTCAGCTACTCCATCGTCTACAACTACCTGAACAAGGTGGTGGAGGACCGCCCGGTGGGCAAGAAGGTCTTCTACCAGGGAGCCACCGCCGCCAACCATGGCATCGTGGCCGCCTTCGAGGCGGTGCTGGGCCGGTCCATCACCGTGCCGCCCCATCACGACGTGACCGGGGCCATCGGCGCGGCCATCCTGGCGGCGCGGGAGCGCACCTGGGAAAAAAGCCGCTTCAAGGGCTTCGCGGTCAGCCAGAAGGGCTACGACATCAGCACCTTCGAGTGCAAGGGCTGCCCGAACGCCTGCGCCATCCGGCGGGTGAAGGTCCAGGGCGAGAAACGCCCGCTTTTCTATGGCAGCCGCTGCGAGAAGTACGACGTGGACAAGGGCGCGGCCGAGCGCTTCGCCCACCTGCCCGATCTTTTCGCCGAGCGCGAGGCGCTGCTGCTGTCCTACGTCCAGCCGGCGCCGGCCGAGAAGCGCCGGGGCGTGATCGGCATCCCGCGCGCCATGTTCTTCCGCGAGCTGTTGCCCTTCTTCGCCGCCTTCTGCCAGCGCCTGGGCTTCGAGGTGGTGGTGAGCGGACCCACCACCAAGCGGCTGATCCACCGCGGGGTGGAGGCCATGGTCAACGAGCCCTGCTTCCCGCTCAAGGTGGCCCATGGCCACATCGCCGAGCTGATGGAGCAAGGCGTTAAGCGCATCCTGCTGCCGGCGGTGGTGAACCTGGCCTCGCCCAACCACGAGCTGGGCTACGGCCAGGTCTGCCCCTACGCCCAGACCCTGTGCTACACCGCGCCGGCGGCCCTGGATTTCGCCGGCGCGGGCGTGGAGCTGGTCAGCGCGCCGGTGCGCTTTGGCTATGGCCCGGACGTGCTGCGCCAGGATTTGCGGCTCTTGGCCGAGCGCCTGGGCGGCCGGGGCTGGGACGTGGAGCCGGCCATAAGGGCCGGCAGCCTGGCCCAGGGCGATTTCAGCGAGCGCCTGCGCCGGCGCGGTCGCGAAGTCCTTGGCCAGATGGGGGCCGACGACCTGGCCATGGTGGTGGTCAGCCGGCCCTACAACGGGGCCGATCCGGGCATCAACCTGGGCCTGCCCCAGAAGATGGCCCAACTGGGGGTGCAGGCCCTGCCGCTGGATTTCCTGGACCTGGAAAGCGAGACCGGCCGGCCGGAGATCGCCGAGATGTACTGGCGCTACGGCCAGAAGATCCTGGCCGCCGGGGCCATCGTGCGGGCCAACCCCCGGCTGCACGCGGTCTACCTGAGCAACTTCGGCTGCGGCCCGGACAGCTTCATCGAGCATTTCTTCAACCAGATCATGGCGGGCAAGCCCTACCTGCAGATCGAGATCGACGAGCACTCGGCCGACGTGGGGGCCATCACCCGGCTGGAGGCCTTCCTGGACTCGATCAAGAACGTCAGCCCGCCGCCGCCGGCCGCGGCCGTGGTGCGCCGGCGCAACGTGGCCGCCAAGAACCGGGTCATCTACATCCCCCCCATGACCGACCACAGCTTCGCGGTGGCCGCGGCTTTCGCCGCCTGCGGGGTCGAGGCCCACGTGCTGCCCGAAAGCGACGGCCGCACCCTGGAGCTGGGCCGCCGCCACACCAGCGGCAAGGAGTGCTATCCCTGCACGCTCACCACCGGCGACCTGCTCAAGCTGTTGATGGATGCCGGGGCCGATCCGGACCGGGCCGCGTTCTTCATGCCCGGCGGCACCGGCCCCTGCCGCTTCGGCCAATACCACCGCTATCACCGCCTGGTGCTGGACGAGCTGGGCTACGCCGACGTGCCCATCTACTCGCCCGACCAGTCCGAGGTCTTCTACCAGGAGCTGAACATGGTGGGGGGCAAGGACTTCGTGCGCCTGGCCTGGCAGGGCGTGGTGGCGGTGGATCTCTTGCAGAAAGCCCTGCACGAGACCCGGCCCCACGAGGCCCACGCCGGCGACGCCGACGCGGTGTACCAGCAATACCTGGATCACGCGGCCGAGGCCATCCGCGCCCGGCGCGACCTGGTGGAGGTTATGCGCGGCGCGCGCCAGGCCTTCGCGGCCGTGCCGCGCAACGGGGTGAACCACCGGCCCCTGGTGGGGGTGGTGGGCGAGATCTACACCCGCGCCAACCGCTTCGCCAACGAGAACGTGGTGCGGATCATCGAGGAGCTGGGCGGCGAGGCCTGGATGCCAACCATCGCCGAGTGGGTGCTCTACACCAACTTCACCAGCGCCCGCCGGGCCGAGGTGCTGGGCAAGTACGGCCACCTGATCGGCACCCTTTTGGAGAACTATTTCCAGCGCAAGGACGAGCGCAACCTGGGCCGGCCCTGGGATGGCTTCCTGCGCAGCCTGCACGAGCCGGCCATTCCGGCGGTGCTGAAAATGGCCGAGCCCTACCTGCACCCCACCTACGAGGGCGAGGCCATCCTGAGCGTGGGCAAGAGCCGCGACATGTATGGGCGCGGGGCCAGCGGGGTGGTCAACGTCATCCCCTTCACCTGCATGCCGGGCACCATCGTCAACGCCCTGATGAAGCGCTTCCGCGAGGACCACGGCAACCTGCCGTTTTTGCCCATGGCCATGGACGGGCAGGAGCAGTCGGGCAGCCGCATCCGGCTGGAGGCCTTCATGCACCAGGTGCGCCAATTCATGGAGGACCGCCGGGCGGCGTAGGATGACCCCCTCACCCCGGCCCTCTCCCCCAAGGGGGCGAGGGGGCGGGAAAAGGCGGGGAAGAACCCCGCCCTTTTTCATCACGAGATCGCATCGCCTATTACCCCCAGGCCAAGTGGCGCCAGCCACTTGGCCGCAGCCTTTTTCGGAGGGGGCGTGGGGAAACTATTTTTGCGCAGCAAAAAGGGTTACCCCAACCCTTTCGCTCACCCCCGCGAGCCCAGGCGCAGGCCGCCGTGGATGAAGAAGGTTTCGCCGGCCAGGGCCTCGTTGCGATAGGCCTCGCCCACCAGGGAGGCGACTTCTTCGGGTTCGATGAGCCGGCCGATGGGCACGTCGGCGATGATCTTGTCCAGCGCGGCCTGGTTCATGTTCTTGACCATGTCGGTGCCCACGTAGCCGGGGGCCACGGCCACGCAGCGGATCTGGCCGGAAAGCCCGCGGCGGAAGAACTCGGCGGTGATGACCTTGGGCCAGACGGACATGGCGGCCTTGCTGGCGCTGTAGTTGATCTGGCCGGCGGTGCCCAGGCTGCCGGTGGAGGAGACCAGGCAGATGAGGCCCCGCGAGCCGTGGTCGATCATGCGCTGGGCGCACTCGCGCACGGTGAGGAAGACGCCGGTGAGGTTGATGTCGATGACGCGCGAGAAGTCGGCCAGGGCCATTTTCTTGGCCACCTTGCCGGTGGCGCGGTCGGTGGCCAAGAGCAGGCCGTCCTTGATGATGCCGGCGAAGGGGGCGACCAGGTTGATGGCCCCGAAGCGCTCTATGGCGAAATCGGCCAGGCGGGCGTTGTCGTCCTCTTGGGTGACATTGCAGGCGAAGGTGGCGAGCTCGCCGCTCAGGCCGGCCGCGGCCTTGTCCAGAAGCTCCTCACTGATGTCGGCCAGCACGGCCTTGCCGCCCTGGGCCAGCCAGTAGCGGGCCAGGGCCAGGCCGATGCCGCCGGCCCCGCCGGTGATGACCGCCACCGCGTTTTTTATCTCAAGCATGATAGCGCTCCGTTGGTTATGCCGGGTTTAGTGCCAAGTTGCGTTCCAACCAGCAAAGACCCCCTCACCCCCCCTCTCCCCCGTAAGCCGGGGGAGAGGGGGAAAAACAACGCCTCCCCCCGGAAGCCGGGGGAGATGGGGAGGAGATAACGCCGGGTGCAAGCCACCGGCCTTATTCTCTTCACCCTCGCCCCCGCTCGGCGGGGGAGAGGGGAGGGTGAGGGGGCTGAAGGTTTCATCCTCAACCGCAAATCGATTTCAGTCCACCTCGAAAAGCCGGCGCGGGGTCAGGCCGATGTACTCGCTGTCCTCCGGCCCCACCCATAGCATGTCTTCCATTTTCAGGCCAGCGTTCGGGCCGGCCAGCAGGTGCATCTCGATGGCCAGCACCGCGCCGGCCGTCACCGGCTCTTGGTTGCGGGGCGTGATCTGGGGCGGCTCGTTGAGCTCCAGGCCCACGCCGTGGCCGATGTAGTTGAGCTTGCCGCCGCCGGGCAGGGCCTGGAAGGCGTCGCCCACGCCCAGGCGGGCGGCCTCGTCGTGGATGATTCGCCAGCAGTCGGCCCAGGCGCGGCCGGGGCGGATGACCAGGGCCGCGAAGTCGTAGAGCGCCTCCAGGGCCTCCTGGGCCCGGCGCAGCTCCGGCGAGGCGCGGCCGACCAGGTAGGAGCGGGCGAAATCGGCGTGGTAGCCGGCCACCTGGGGCGGAATGTCGATGAGCACCGGCCGGCCGCGGGCGATGGTCCGGCGGCTGGCCCCGGCCGGCACGGCCGGGGAGAGGCCCTGGCCGGTGATGGAATAGGCCACGCCGGAGTTGTCCATGAAGCCCTCGCCGCTGGTCATCAGGCCGCGGGCCATGAAGAAGTCCGGGTGGCGCATGAAGAACACGCCCTCGTGCCCGGCCCGGCGCTGGGCGTCCTCCACCGCGGCCGACAGCTCCAGCTCGGTCATGCCCTCGCGCAGCGCGTCCAGGGCGGCCAGGTGGCCGGCGTGGGCCGCGCGGCAGGCCGCGCGCATGGCCGCCACCTCGCCGGCGTCCTTGACCATGCGCTGGGCCAGGACCAGCGGCGATACGTCGCGCCACCGCCAGGCCGGGACGCGGCCTTGCCAGGCCTGCCACCAGATCACGGGCAGCACGTCCAGTTCGGTGCCGACCACGGCGTTATGGGGCAGCAGGGACGCGGCCTCGGCCAGGATGCGCCCCTGGTCGCGCTGGGGCGCGAGGCCGGCCGGGTCCAGCCAGCTATCGCGCCGGACGCGCTCCAGGCTGCCGCGCACGAAAAGCCGCCAGCCGCCCGGCCAGACCAGGAGCATGCCCGGTTCGGCGCTGCCGGCGTAGTAGAGCAGGTCGCGGGACTGCCAGAGCAGGGCGGCGTCCAGGCCGGCCTGGTCCAGCCTGGCCCGCAAGCCGGCGATGCGCGCCGCCCGCTCCATCCCGCCTACTCGCCCTGGGCCAGCTCTTCATAGAGGTTGCGCTGGTCCACGATGCGCTTGGCCTTGAACTCGGTGCGGGCCAGCGTGCCGGGGGCGGTCATCTGCACCACCGTGCGCAGGCCCTTGGCCTTGAGCCGGTCGGCCAGTTGCCGGGCGATGGCCGTGGCGCTGGCCTCGTCCAGGCCGGGCACGGGCTCGGCCTGCACGATCAGCTCGTCCATGGTGCGCTCGCGGGTGATGACGATGCGGTACTCGTCGCCAAAGCCTTCGATGGCGCGCAGCTCGTCCTCGATGGCGCTGGGGTAGACGTTCTCGCCGCGCACCACGAACATGTCGTCGGCGCGGCCGTAGATGCCGCGCGGCAGGCGGGGATAGGTGCGGCCGCAGGCGCAGACGCCGGCCTCCCAGCGGCTGATGTCGCCGGCCAGGAAGCGGATCATGGGCTGGCTGTCGCGCTCCAGGTGGGTGTAGACCGTCACGCCCTCGGCGCCGTAGGGCACCCGCTGGTTGGTTTTGAGGTCCACCAGCTCGGCGTAGACGATGTCCTGCCACAGGTGCATGCCCCGACGCTCGCTGCACTCGCCGTCGGTCATCCAGGGGCTCATCTCGCCGGTGGAGCCGCTGTCGATGCAGATGGCGCCGTAGGTGTCCTCGATGCGCTTCTTGGTGGCCGGCACGCCCGCGCCGGGCTCGCCGGAAAAAAACAGGATGCGGAAGTTGAAGTCCTTGCGGGGGTCCACGCCCATGGCCCGCGCCCGCTCGGCCAGATAAAGGCTGTAGCTGGGGGTGCCGTAGAACACGCTGGGCTTGACCATCTGCATCCACTCGATGGCGCGCTCGGTCTGCCCCGGCACCCCGGCCCCGAAGGGGAAGGCGGTGGCGCCCAGGCGCTCGGCGCCCACCAGCGCGCCCCAACTGCCCCAGTAGAGGCTGAAGAAGCTGCCGATGAACACGATGTCGTCCTGGCGGATGCCCATGCCCCACATGATGCGGGCGTGGGCGTTGGCGATGCGAACCATGTCGGCCTTGCTCACGCCGAAGGCGGTGGGTCGGCCGGTGGTGCCGCTGGTGCCCAGCACCCGGCCCAGGCGGATGGGGTCCACGCAGACGTTGCTGCCAAAGGGCGGGTGGGCGGCCTGGTCGGCGCGGATCTCGTCCTTGGTCACCAGGGGGAATTTCTCGAAATCCTTGAGCGAGCGCACGTCGGCGGGGTTGACGCCGGCCGCGTCCCATTTTTTCTTGTAGAAGGGCGAGATTTTATAGCAGTAGTCGAGCTGCGCCCGGAGCTTGGGCAGGATGACCGTCTCCTCCCGCTCCTGGGCGTCCATGGTCTCCACGGCCCGGTTCCAATAGGGCTCGTCAACGGCGGGATGATAATTTGGGTCGTAGACGGGGGGCCACGCGCTCATGACACTCGCTCCTTGCCTGCTGCGGGGTGGTGCAAATTTCTAGCGACCGGCCTGGCCGGCGGCGTTGACGAAGCCCACGATCTCCTCGCGGCCGGAGCCGGGCGGGAAGACGCCGGCGAAGCCCAGGTCCTTGAGCTTGGCCGCGTCGGCCGGGCTGAAGACGCCGCCGATCATGAAGACGGTGTCGCTGGTGAGCCCCGCCCCGGCCGCCTCGGCCATCAGGGCCTGGCCCAGGGAGAGGTGCGCCCCGCCCAGGGAGCTGACCCCCACCACGTCCGGGGCCTCCTGGCCCGCCGCCGCCACGATCTCCTTGGGCAGGGCGTTGCCGATGTAGACCACCTCCATGCCGGCGTCGCGCAGCTCCTTGGCCACGGTGATGACGCCCCGATCGTGCACGTCCAGGCCCAGCTTGGCCAACAGCACCTTGATCCTGCGCTCCATGGTTTTGCTCGCTTTCCTCGCCCGGCCTACCAGAGCACCGGCGGCTTCCACAGGCCGAAGGCCCGCTTGAACACCTTGAACATCTCGCCCTCGCTGCACAACACCCTTGCGCACTGCACCGAGGCCGGCAGCAGGTTGGCCCCGCCCCGGCAGGCGTCCTCCAGGCCCTTGAGCGCGGCCTCCACGGCGGCGTTGTCGCGCCTCAGGCGCAGCTCGGCCAGGCGGGCGGCCATGCGCTCCTCCACGCCCTGGGGATATTCGAAGACGCTGATCTCCGGCAGCTCGGCGGCGCTCTTGTAGGCGTTCTCGGCCACCACCTTGATCTCGCCCTTTTCCAGGCGCTCGCGCTCGCGGTGGAAGTAGTCGCGGATGCGCCCGTGCAGCCAGCCGGTCTCCACCGCGGTCACGTAGCCGCCCTTCCGCTCGATCTCCTCCAGCTCGTCCAGGATGGCGGCCTCCAGGCGGTTGGTCAGGGCTTCGAGGTAGAAGGAGCCGCCCAGGGGGTCCACCACCTCGCAGGCCGCCGTCTCGGATTCGATGATCTGCTGGGTGCGCAGGGAGAGCAGCGCCGCCTCCTCGGTGGGCACCGAGTAGGCCTCGTCATATGAATCCACGTGCAGCGACTGGGCCCCGCCCAGCACCGCGGCCAGGGCGTGGAAGGCCGCGCGCACCACGTTGTTCAAGGGCTCGGAGCGGGTGAGCGAGACGCCGGAGGTCTGCACGTGGCAGCGCATCCAGGTGGCGCGGGGGTTCGTCGCCCCGAAGCGGTGCTTCATGATGCGGTGCCAGAGCCGGCGCACGGCCCGGATGCGGGCGACCTCCTCGAAGAAGTCGTTGCCGATGGACCAGAAGAAGGCGGCCCGCTCGCCGATCTCGTCGGCGCTGAGCCCCCGGCGCATAAGCTCGCTGAACGAATCCACCGCGTTGGCGATGGCCACCGCCATCTCGGTCACCGCGCTGGTGCCGAACTCGCGCAGGTTGTAGCCGTTCAGGGTCTGGAAGTTCCACAGCGGGACGTTCTTGCGGATGAACTCCATGTTGTCGCACTGCACCCGGAAGCAGTCCCTGGGCGGGATGTACTCCGGGCCGGAGCGCACCACCTCCTCCAGCGTCACGTCGTTCTGGATGCTGCCCTTGAGCGCGCTCCAGGGGATGCCGCGCCGCTCGGCCAGGGCCAGGTACATGGGGAACAAGAGGGCCGAGTTGCTGGGATAGTGGGTGACCAGGCTCACCGTGACCTGGTCCAGGGGGATGTCGGCAAAGAGCCGGTCCATGTCCTCCACGCTGTCCACCGCCACCCCGCTCATGCCCACCTGGCCCACCGCCACCGGGTCGTCGGAGTCGTACATCTGGATGGTGGGCAGGTCGAAGATGATGCTGATGCCGGTGGCGCCGTGGTCCAGCAGGAACTTGATGCGCTGGTTGGTGTCCTCCGGCCCGCCGAAGCCGGCCAGTTGGCGGCGGGTGAAGCGCCGGCCCCGGTACATGTTGGGGTGCACGCCGCGGGTGAAGGGGGCCTGGCCGGAGTGGCCCAGGTGGTGGGCGTAGTCCAGCTCGGCCACGTCCAGGGGCGTGTAGAGCATGTTGCGGGCGATGTCCGAACCCAGCACCGTGGCCGGGGTTTTTTGCCAGTTGGCGCGGTCGGCCGGGCGCACGGCGCTCTCGCGCCAGGCGGCGAAATCGGCCTCGATTTTTTTCAGGGCGGCGGGGTTATAAAGCGGCGTGGCCGGAGCGCCCACGGCCCCGGCCAGGATCTCCTTGGTGGTGGGCTTAGTTGAGTCCATCGAACTTCTCCCCGGAGACGGTGAGCAGGTTTTCCTTGAACCAGCGCTCGGTGTTGTGCAGGTGCTTGCGCATCAGGCGCTGGGCCAGCTTGGCGTCGCCGTCGGCGATGGCCTGGTAGATGGCGCGGTGCTCGGCGAAAAGGCCGAGCTGGTCGCGCCGGGTGGCGAAGATGCGTTCGTGGCTGACCTTGGTGATCTGGGCGAAGAGATAGAAGATGGTCTTGGCCACGTGGAAATAGACCCGGTTGTGGGCGGCGCGGGCCAGGGTTAGGTGGAACTCGGCGTCCTCCAGGTGCACCGGCTCCTCCCGCTCCACCTTGGCCCCCATGCGCGCGATGACGTCGCCCAGGCCGGCCAGGTCGGCGGGCGCGATGGTCTGGGCGGCCTTGCCGGCGGCCCAGGATTCGATGACGGTGCGGAACTCGGCCAGCTCGGCCAGGTTGACGCGCGATTGGCGGATGAGGGTGCACAGCGGATCCTTCAAGGACTGAGCGGCGATGTCCTGCACGTAGGTGCCCGATCCCTGCTGGCTGCTCACCCAGCCGTCGCTCTCCAGGCGCTTCAGGGCCTCGCGCAGGGCGTTGCGGCTCACGCCCAGCTCCAGGGCCATCTCGCGCTCCGGGGGCAGGCGGTCGCCGGGTTGCAGGTCGCCCTGGCCGATCAGCTCGGTGAGCTGGGCCACGATCTCCTCGGTGACGCGGCGTGGCTTGACGGCCTTGAACATGCTTGCCTTCCGGGTTTGCTGCCGGTCACTTGTAGGATGACCAGTCATAGGGTGGTAGGACCAATTTATAGCAGCGCTCCCCGCCCGGTCAAGGGGAAAAATGAAGCCGACTCAATCCGCCGCCGAGGGTGGAAAAGGCTTGGGCCGGCGGGCCGTCCGTATCAAAATAGCCATATAACCCCCGCGAGGCCACCCATGCCCAGTCCGGTGCTCATCGCCGGGGCGGCCATGACCCCGTTCGGCCGCTCCCGTAAGAAGCTGATGGACCTCCTGGTCCAGGCGGCCGGGGAGGCTTTGGCCGAATCCGGGCTGACCCAGGTGGACGCCCTCTACCTGGGGGTGATGAACGCCGAGGAGTTCACCGGCGAGGGCAACCTGCCGGTGGCCCTGGGCGACCGCCTGGGGCTGATGGGCGCGGCCGGCTTTAGGGTGGAGACGGCCAGCAGCACCGGGGCCGGGGTCTTGGAGAGCGCCTTCTACGCCGTGGCCAGCGGCTACAAGGAGAGCGCCCTGGTGGTGGCCGGGGAGAAGATGACCGGCCTGGGCACCGCCGCCGCCACCCGCATCCTGGCCGAGGTCATCGCCCCCGCCGAGCGGCGCTACGGGGCCTCCATGCCGGCCCTGGCCGCCCTGGTGGCCCAGGCCTACGCCCGCGCCCACGGCGTCGGCCCGGATGAGCTGCGCGACGCCCTGGCGGCGGTGGCGGTCAAGAACCACGCCCGCGGGGCACTGAACCCCCTGGCCCAGTTCCAGAAGGCCATCACCATCGCCGACCACCACGCGGCCCGGCCGGTGGCCGATCCCCTGGGGCTTTACGACTGCGCGCCCATCACCGACGGCGCGGCGGCGGTGGTGCTATCCAGCCGGCGGGGCGCGGTGCGCATCGCCGGGGTGGGCCACGCCACCGACAGCGCCGCGCTGACCAGCCGGGGCGGCCTGGTCAGCTTCAACTCCACCCGCCAGGCCGCTCGCGCGGCCTACGCCATGGCCCGCGTCAACCCGGCCGAGGTGGACTTCGCCGAGGTGCACGACGCCTTCACCATCTTCGAGATCATCGGCAGCGAGGATCTGGGCTTTTTCCCGCCCGGCCAGGGCTGGCGGGCGGCCCTGGAGGGACGCACCGGCCCCGGCGGCGAGCGGCCCCTGAACCCCTCCGGCGGACTCAAGGCCCGCGGTCATCCGGTGGGGGCCTCCGGCCTGGCCCAGGTGGTGGAGGCCTGCTGGCTCTTGACCGGCCGGGTGGACCCGGCCCGCCGTCTGCCCCGGCCGCCCAAGGTGGCGCTGGCCCAGTCCATCGGCGGACTGGGCAACAACAACCTGGTGACCGTCCTGGCTCCGGCCGAGCGGCCCTGGTCGCCCAAGGGGGCTTGGAGCCCGGCCTTCGACCCGCCCCTGGCCCCGCCGGCCCCGCGCCGGCCGGAGCCGCCGCCGGGCGAGGTCATGGGCAAGGCCCTGGCGGCCACGGTGCTGCACGCCCCGCCCGAAGGCTTCGCCGCGCCCCTGGGCCTGGCCCTGGTGCGCTGCGAAGGCGGCTGGCAGACCCTGGCCCACGCCGATCCGGCCGCCCTGCCGGCCCCCGGCGCGGCGGTGCAGCTCCGGCTGGTCAACGGCCTGTACCTGGCCCGGCCGGTGGGCGGGCTGGCCTCGCCCTGGCTGCGCGCCCGCAGCGCGCTGGTCAAGCTGCCCACCCGCTACCGCCTGCTGCGCCGCCGCCTGGGGCGCTAACTCGGCATCTATGCACAATATATTGATCGAGGTTGGCTGGCGGACCCAACTGTAGTATGTATGTGGCCTGCAAGCACCCTAGCCCGCGACCGGAAGCCATGAGTCAAACGCCGCCGCCAACCCCCCTGCCCGTGGTCCCCGGCCAGAGCAATTTCGCCCGCCGGGCCTGGTGGCGCGGCTTCAATCTCACCCCCGGCGTGACCGTGCGCACCACTGCCCGCTTGCGCCCGACCCTGGCCGATCTCGCCGACCGCCCCCGCGAGCTGCTGCTCAGCCTGGCCGCCGCGGCCAGCGCGGGCCTTTGCCTGCACCCGCGCCTGAACTTCTACACCTTCTGGGGCCGCCTGGTCTGGGCCGGGGAGCCGGTGCGGGTGGGGCTGGTGCTGGAGCGGCCGGACCAGTCCTGCCTGGTGCCGGCGGTGGCCGACGCCCATCTGCGGGACCGGGGGGAGGTCTGGGCCGAGGTGCAGGCGGCCCTGGCCCGGCCGGCCCCGGCCGGGGCCTATGCCCGCCTGCGCGAGGGCTGGCCAACGGCGTGCTACGCGGCCGAGCGCCTGAGCGGCACATTCCAGCGCCGCTACGTGCGTGAGAACGCGCCCCTGTTCATCTCCATGCTGGCGCTCAAGGGCATCGAGGAGGCCGGCTTCGCCCCGGCCCACTCCATGGCGCTTTTTCCCGGCTGGCCGGAGGACGGACGCCTGCCGCTGACCCTGTGCTTCAACCACCAACTGGCCAACGCCCGGCCGGTGGGGCGGCTCTTGCTCACCATCCGCGATCTGCTGGAATGAGGCCCGCGCCGGCTGGCGCTATTAATGCGAAATCAAAGACGAATAAGCGGTGTTTTCTTCGTGGGGGCGGGGCTCATCCCCGCCCTCTCCCCCCTAAGCGGGGGGAGAGGGGGCAAGAGAAAACGCCGGGCGGCCAGCCACGGGTTTTCCTCCTCGCCCCCGCCTGGCGGGGAAGAGGCCGCTTGCTCTTAACCCTCTCCCCCGCCTGGCGGGGGAGAGGGGTGGGTGAGGGGGCGCAACTTGGCACGGATGGCCGCTCCGGCCGGCGTCGGTTCAGACGCGGCCGGTCTGGGGGCGGGAGGGCCTATTTCTCCCGCCGGAGCTCCGCGAAACCGGCGCGCGGCTCCTTGCCCCCCGGCACGATGAAATACATGGTGATCTCGTCCTTGCCCTCTATGTGGCCCACACGCATGCCCTCGGCGTGGCCGGCGATGTAGATGGTCTTGTTGTCCTTGGCGATGACCCCGGAGAAGCGGTCCTTGCCCTTGTGCTTCTTGCCCTTGACGTCCCATTCCACCGAGCCGTGGATGATGCGCCCCTTCTGCTTGTCGAACTTCCAGACCGCCGAGGTGCCGGCCCCCAGGAAATCCTTGCCCTTGACGTGAAACTCCGAGGCGGTCACGTCCCAGCGCCCCTCCAGTTGGGGGATGCCCTCCTGGGCCAGAACCGGCCCCGCCCATAGCGCCACCATCGCCGACATCAGCATCAGGATGCGTCGCATCGTCTTCTCCCTTGATTTACAATGTGATTGGGTTCGCCCGCCGTCCAACCGTCGTCCCTCCCGCCCCGGCCTAGTCCTCCAGCCGGCGGCGGCCGGCCAGGGAGCGCCCCAGGGTGACCGGGTCCATGTACTTGAGATCGGCCCCCACCGGCACCCCATAGCCCAGGCGGGTGAGGTTGACCGCGCAGGCGGCCAGGGACCTGGCCACCAGGTCGGCGGTGGCCTCGCCCTCCACGGTGGGGTTGGTGGCGATGATGACCTCGCTCACGCCGCCGGCCCGGACCCTGGCCACCAGCTCGGCCAGGCGCAGCTCGCGGGGGCCGACGCCCTCCAGCGGGGCCAGCGCCCCGGCCAGGACGTGGTAGCGGCCCCGGAAGCTGCGGGCGGACTCCAGGGCGGCCAGGTCGGCCGGGGTCTCCACCACCATGATCTGGGCGGGGTCGCGCTCCGGGTCGGCGCAGATGGGGCAGGGGTCGCTTTCGGCCAGGTTGCCGCAGAGCCCGCAGGCGCGCACTTCTTCCTTCACGCGCAGCATGGCCTGGGCCAGGCCGCGCACCTCGGCCGCCGGCAGGCGCAACAGGTGCAGGGCCAGGCGTTCGGCGCTCTTGGGGCCGACGCCCGGCAGCCGCCCCAAGGCGGCGATGAGCGCGCTGAGGGGCTTGGGGTGCACGGGCTAGAACAGGCCGGGGATGTTCATGCCGCCGGTGACCTTGCCCATCTCGGTCTGCACCATCTCCTGGGCCCGGCGTTGAGCCTCGCCCACCGCGGCCACGATCAGGTCGGCCAGCATGTCGGCGTCGTCGGGGTCGATCACCTCGCGCTCCAGGCGCAGCCTAAGGAGCTCGCCCCGGCCGTTGACCGTGGCCTCCACCATGCCGCCGCCGCTCTGGGCGCCGACCTCGCGGGCGTTGAGCTCCTCCTGGAGCTTCATCATCTGCTGCTGCATCTTCTGGGCCTGCTTGACCAGGCCGCCCATGTTGCCCATGCCTTTGGGGAACATTGTCGCCGTCTCCAAAGCCGGTTAGAGTTTTGCAAAAGATTCTAAGGCTTGGCCGGGTTGAGCGCCACCACCGAGGCCTCGAAGACCTCCATGGCCTCCAGCACGGCCGGGTGCTCGGCCAAGCCCTGGGCGGCGGTGATCTCGGCCTGGCGGTCCCGCTCCGGCGGGGTCTCGCCGCCGGCGGCGCGCACCAGCCGCACCGCCGGGCCGCCGGGCCACAGCTCGCCGGCCAGCAGGCTCAGCTTGCGCTCGTTGTCCGGGGTGCAGACGTCGGCGCTGAGCCCGTTGGCGGACAGGTTGATAAGCAGCGCGCCGTCCTTCCAGTCGGCCTGGCCCTGGCCCAGGCGGGCGCAGAGCAGGGGCTCGCTCCGGGCCAGATAGTCCATCAGCTCTTTTTGCGCCGCCGCGGCCTGCAGCGGGGGCTTGCCGCCGCCCTTGGCCGGGGGGGATGGGGCGGGCGCGGGCGCGACGCCGGCCGCTGGGCTTGCCGCCGCCGGGGCGGCGAAGGCGTTGCCGCCACTGGGAGCGGCCGGGGCCGGCCGGGCCGGGGGCGGGCCGCCGGCGGCGGGAGCCGGCCCGCCGGCCACGCCTCCGGCTTGGTTCAGCCCGGCGATGATTTCCTCCAGGCCGAGGACCGGCCGCACCTGGCAGAGTTTGAGCAGCGTCATCTCCATGACCAGCCGGGGCTGGCCGGCGCGGCGGAAGAGCTCCTCGGAGCGGGCCAGCAGGTCGAAGACCTCGTGCAGGGTCTCGGCGCTGACCCCGGCCGCGGCCGCGCGCAGCTCGGCCACCTCCTCGTCGGTCAGGCCAAAGAGGTCCACCCCCTCCGGCGCGGCCTTGGCCGCGGCCAGGTTGCGGAAGCGCTCCTGCAATGCGCCGTAAAAGGCCTGCATCTCCCCGCCGGCGGCGTAGACCTGGGCCACGATGTCCAAGACCGCCCCGGCTTGGCCCGCGAGCACCGCCGTGGCGGCCGCGCGCACCAGCTCCTGGTCGATGAGCCCAAGGAGCTCCACCACCTCGGCGTGGGTCAGGTCCGGCCGGCCGGAGGCCAGCACCTGGTCCAAGAGGCTCAGGGCGTCGCGGATGGAGCCGTCGGCCTCGCGGGCGATGAGGGCCAGGCTATCGGCCGGGAGCCGGATGCCCTCGCGGCCGATGATGTCGGCCAGGTGGCCGGCCAGCACCCGCGGGGCCAGGCGGCGGAAGTCGTAGCGCTGGCAGCGGCTTAGGATCGTGAGCGGCACCTTGTGCACGTCGGTGGTGGCCAGGATGAAGACGGCGTGGTCCGGCGGCTCTTCAAGCGTTTTAAGAAGGGCGTTGAAGGCCGCCTTGGAGAGCATGTGGACCTCGTCCAGGATCGTCACCCGATAGCGGGCGGCCTGGGGGCGGTAGCGGATGGCCTCGCGCAGCTCGCGCACGTCCTCCACCCGGCTGTTGCTGGCCGCGTCGATCTCCAGCACGTCCACCGCCCGGCCTTCCTCGATCTCGCGGCAGTGGGGGCAGACCCCGCAGGGGTCGGCGGTGGGGCCGGTCTCGCAGTTCAGGGCCTTGGCCAGGATGCGGGCGACGCTGGTCTTGCCCACCCCGCGCGGTCCGGTGAAGCAGAAGGCGTGGGCCACCCGGCCGGCGGCGATGGCCCCGGAGAGCGTCTGGGTGATGTGCTCCTGGCCGACGACCTCGCTGAAGGTGGCCGGCCGGTGCTTGCGCGCCAGGACGAGGTAGGACACGTTTTATGACCTAGCCGACGGTCGGCGGGGAGGAAAGGGCTGGCAAGGTGGTGAAGGTTAGAGCCATTTGAAGCCCTTGGCCATCAACCCAGCCAGGCCCAGCGCGACGAAGAAAAGGCCGCCCCATGTAATCAGGAAATGCATGTCTATCTTGTCGCGCAACCCGCGAATATCAGCTTTGATGTCGGAGATGTTTGCCTTGATGTTTTCGACATCGCTTTCGAGTTTGGCAATCCTGGCTTCCGTGCGGTCGCCTCCGCCGGAACCAGACGAAGCCATTTCCAGACTTTCAACCCGCAACTGCAGGTCACGCAAGGTGCTGAATTTGGGGTCTGGATTAGCCATTATCACTCCTTGAAACCCGAATACCGCAATGGCAAAGAGTCGGATTTCGCCTTGTCGGCCGGCGTGAAGAACACCCAGCCGCAGTCGGGGCAGGTTATCATGGCCAACGCCACGAATTCAGATGCCATTCGCAGACTGAAAAGGCCATCCTTTTCCACGCTCTCCCGGTCAAGGTCGTAGGCTTTCAACACCCCAACCACCGGAAAGGGGCCTTCACCTATTGGACTCTTGCACCCTGGACAGTTCATGCTTGAACTCGCATTCGTAGAAAACCAGTAGATAACTTAATATCTATCATCTGCCAGAGCCAGGTTCAATGGAGTCCTGGTTCTGGTCTCACAGCCTTATCACCTCCGGGCTCTTGGCCAGGCCCTTTTTCTTCAGCTCGGCGGCCAGGGCGCGGGCCTTTTTCTCGTCGCCGCAGCAGCCCACCACCACCCGGTGCCAGGTCTTGCCCTTGGCCTGGTGGGTGCTCAGCGTGGCCGCGTAGCCCTTGGCCTTGAGCTTCTTGACATCGCTCTCAGCGCTGGCCTTCTTGGCGTTGCTGGAAAATAGCACCGCGTAGCCGTGCTTGGCGGGCTTGGCCGAGGCGCTGGCGCGGGAGGCCCCCAGGCTGGAGGTCTTGACCTTGGGCGCGGGCTTGGGGCCGGCGGCCAGGGCTGGGCTCTGCACCGGGATGGGCGGCGGGGCCATGGCCGGCGGGGGCGGGGGGGCGGTGACCCTGGCCACGGCCGACTGCATCTCGGCCACGGCCTGGGCGCGGGGGTATTCGGCGCGCTCCGGGCCGGACTTGGCCACGCTGAGGCCCTGCTGCCAGACCCGCACCGCCTCGGCCTTGCGGCCCATGGCCTCGTAGACCAGGCCGAGCTGGTGATAGCCGTAGTACAGGCCGGGGTCGGACTGCACGGCCAGCTCCAGCTCGCGGGCGGCCTTGTCCAACTGGTGGGCCTGGCCAAAGGCCATGGCGCGGTTGTAATGCGCCCGGCCCACGGCCTCGTCGCCCTGGGGGCCTTGGGGCATGGCGCAGCCGGAGACGAGCCCCAGGCCGGCCCAGAGCAGGGTCACGGCCAGAAACGCCGGGCATCCTGAACGTTTGAGGCGCTGCATGGCATACTCCTGAGCCGCCGCGCGTTGATCGCCGCCCCGGCCGGGGCGGACGGCGGCGAATATGAGCTTAGCACGCCTGGGGGGCGCCGGCCAAGCCGGAGGGCGGGCCCGGCCGCCCGCCGCCGGCCTACTTGCCGGGGTCCTCTTGGTCGGGATTGGGGGGGGCCTGCGGGGTCTGGGGCGGGTTTTCGTTCAGGCGGTTGTGGCGCCAGAAGGAGAGCACCCGGCCCCCGCCTGGCGGCGGCACCCGGTCGGAGCGGCCGCGGCTGTTGCCCAGGCGCTCGCGGGTCCAGCGCTTCTGGCGCTTCTGCACCTCGGCCGGGTCGTAGAAGCGCATCCAGTCCTCCTGGTAGTGCCAGACGTCGGGCTCGTCCTGGCGGAAGGCCCACTCCACGTCCTCCGGCTCGAAGCCGCTGACGTACCAGGCGTCCATCTCGCGGAAGGACCATTCCTCGCGCGAGAACTTGATCAGCGCCATGCGGTACTGGTGCACCCGGAAATCCAGCAGGATCTGGCCGGCCAACTGGCGCACCACCCGGTCCTCGTGCTCGTCCATGAAGCGCTCGCCGATGATGCGGAAGACGTGCTCGGCGCTTTCGGGGCTGTGCAGGCTGATGGCGGCCAGGCCCTTCATGGCCACGTCGCGGGCGCTCCAGCCGGCGGTCTGGTCGCGCACCACCATGGTCAGGCCGGGGATGGCCGGCGGACCCACCCGCCCCAGGATGGAGGGCATGACCTCGGTGACCCAGTCGCAGTCGAAGGCGTCGGCCCAGCGCAGGGCGGAGAGCAGCGGCGGGACGGATTCCTCGCCCGCGCGCGCGCCCAGCAGGTGGGTGGCGTGCACCACCGCCCACCAGTCGGGCAGCTCGGCCAGCCAGTTCTGCTTGTCCATCACCACCTGGGCCAAAAACGGGGCCAGGCTGTCGCGGCGGGCGATCTCCTCGGCCGCGGCCCGCTCCAGGCGGTCCTCGGTGGTGAACAGCAGCTCGGCCAGATGGTCGTCTTCCATCGCGCTGTATTCGGGCGCGTACATGGTGGCTCCTCGTGCTGAGCGCCCCCGCGGGGGCGGTGCGGGCCTTTGACGCGGGCGGCGGACGCGCCGCCCGCCCCGGCCCTGGCGCGCAATATGGCCAAACCCCACCCTGGGCCCGCCGGTCCAGCCCCCAGGCCCGGGCCGCCCGCACCCACCGCGCCGCTTGGCATCCTATGAAAAAACTATACCCAACCCCCCCAGGGGAAACAACCGGCAAGGCCGGGGGCGGATGGTTGTCAGGGTTGGGTTAAATATACTAGACTTACGGAGATTATCCACCTGGGGAGGGACGATGGACGCAATCGGGCGCAAAGCCAAGACGCTGTGGTGGTTGGGCGTGGGCCTTTTCGCGGCGGGGCTGGCCGGGCTGGCCGCCTGCGCGGTCAACCCGGTCACCGGCCAGCAGGAGCTGGTGCTCATGAGCGAGCAGCAGGAGCTGGCCATGGGCGCCCGCTATTTTCCCCAGACCACCCAGATCAACAACGCCCTGCCCCCGGAGGATCCGCAACTGCAAGGCTACGTCTCCGGCCTTGGCCGGCGCCTGGCCGCCGCCAGCCATCGTCCCGGCATCCCTTGGGAATTCAACGTGGTCAACTCCAGCCAGGTCAACGCCTACGCCCTGCCCGGCGGCAAGATATCCTTCACCCGCGGGCTTTTGACCAAGCTCAGGAGCGAGGACGAGCTGGCCAGCGTGGCCGGGCACGAGATCGGCCACGTCACCGCCCGCCACTCGGTGGCCCAATACACCAACCGGGCCTTGATCTCCCTGGCGGTGGTGGGGGTGGCGGCGGCCCTGAGCGACAGCAAGTACGGCGAGCTGGGGGTGGCGGCGGCCGGCGCGGCCGGCGGGCTTCTGCTGCTCGGCTACAGCCGCGACCAGGAGCGCCAGGCCGACGAGCTGGGCTACGCCTACCTGACCCAGAACGGCTACAACCCGCGGGGGACGGTGGAGGTCTTCCGCATGTTCAAGGCCCAGGAGAAGGAGGAGCCGGGCTTCATCGCGGCCATGCTCTCCAGCCACCCGCTGACCGGCGAGCGCATCGAGACCGCCCAGCGGCGGGCCCAGACCGGCCCCGCCCACCTGATCGGCCAGCCGCTCAGGGTGGAGCCCTATCAGCGCGCCCTGGCCCGGCAGATGGACCGCGCCCCGGCCTACCAGGCCATGGACCAGGGCGACCTGCTGGCGGGCAAGGAGCGCCTGGACCAGGCCCAGGCGCAATACCAGCGGGCCATCGCGCTCTATCCCCGCGAGGGGCTCTTCCACGCCCGCCTGGCCCTGGCCCGCCTGCGCCAAAACCAGCCCCAGGCCGCCCTGGAGCCGGCCCGGATGGGCGCCCGCCTGAGCCCCCAGGTCTTCATGCCCCTTTTCGTGGAAGGCATCACCAGCTACAAGCTTGAGGACTATCGCCAGGCGGCGGCCAGCCTGGAAAAGGCCGACGCCCTGTTGCCGGAGCACGCCGGCTGCAAGCTTTTTTTGGGCGGTTCATACGAGAAGCTGGGCAACCGCGCCCAGGCCGCGCAGGCCTATCGCCAGGTGGCCATCGCCGACAAGGGCGAGCTGGGCCGGGCCGCGCGGGCGCGGCTCATGGCCCTGGGTTATAAGCTCAACTAGCAGCCGTGGTCCGCGGATGACTCGCCCAGGTCCAATATTTGGCTCTGGTCCAGGTATTGGCGGGTGCGGAAGTCGGTGATGCGGTTCAGGCGCTGGGTGATCTCGGCCATCTGGCGGGCCTCTTTCAGGATGCGGCCCACCTGGTGGGCCAGCTCCGGCTGGGCCTCGGAGCGCAGCAGCAGGAGCTCCAACTGGCTGAGCACCCCTTGCAGGGGTTGGTTGAGCTCGTGGCAGGCGGCGCCGGCGGTGGCGATGGCCGCCTGGAGCCGCTCGCGCTGCACCCGCTCCTCCTCGGCCCGCTTGCGCTGGGTGATGTCGGTGATGAAGTTCAGGGTGGCCGGCTGGCCGTCCAGCTCGATGGCCACCCCGCTGATCTCCACCCAGCGCAGGTCGCCGTCCTTGTGGAAGATGCGGGCCTCGTAGACCTCCGGCACCGGTTCGCCCCGCAGGCGGCGGGCGTGGTGAGCGCTCACCATCTCGCGGTCTTCGGGCGGCATCCGTTCCAGGAAATCCATGTCACTGAGTTCGGCGGCCGAATAGCCGGTGATGCGCTCGGTGCCGGGGTTCACATAGACCAGCCGGCCGTCCTGGATCAACGCGATGCCCTCGCGGACGTTGTCCACCAGCCAGCGGTAGCGCTGCTCGGAGTTCCTGAGCTTGGCCTCCTGCTGCTTGCGCTGGGTGATGTCGTGGACGATGGTGAAGAATACGGTGCGGTTTTCGGCCAGGGCGATGGGGGTGGAGCGGATCTCCATGTGACGGATATCGCCGGACTTCAGGCGGTGCTGGACCTCGAATTGCTTGCGGTTCTCCGCCTGGGCCCGGGCCAGCTCCCGGCGCAGCTCCGGCTCCGGCATGATGTTGAGGTCGGTGACCCGCATGCCCAGGAACTCGTCATGGCTGTAGCCGTAGAATGCCTGGCTGGCCCGGTTGGCGTCGATCAAGGCCAGGCTGTCCCGGTCCACCAGGAACATCATGGCGCTGTGGCCGTCGAAGAGCTCCCGGAAATTCCACGCCGCCTGGTCGCGATCGACCGTTTCACCGTCCGCCATGTTCGCGCCTCCGTTGCCGGAGGGTGGGCGCAAGGTCATGCCACCACCCAGACGCAGCAGTCGGTGGCCCGATGCACCACGGTGTTGCTGACCGAGCCGAAAAGGAACTCCTCGGTCTTGCTGAGCCCACGCCGCCCCACCACCACGGTGCCGTAGCCGCCCTCGGCCTGCGCGGCCATGATGGCCTCGCCCACCGTCCGTCCCTGGGCCTCCAACAGTTCGATGGAGACGTTGTCCTGGGGCAGGCCCGCCTCGACAAGTTCATGATAGGCCTCGGCCAGGCGGTTTTCCAGGGCCAAACGGCGCTCGGCCGCCTGTTCGCGGCGTTCTCGCTCGTCGGGCGTCAGGTCCGGGTCCGGGGCCTTGTACACCGCCAGCAGGCGCACCTTGCTGGTGTTGGAGCCGCCCAGCACCGCGGCCAGGTAGCGCACCGCGCTCAGGCTGGCCTCGCCCTCGTCCACGCCCACCAGGATGCGGTTCCACAGGATCATGGCAATCCTCCTCGCGCCGCGCGCGGCCGCTCAGGTTGGCTCGTCGGGCAACTGCTCCAACACCGGGGCCAGGTCGGCGATGATCTCCTCCACCCGCTCGTAAAAAACCGGCGCGGAGGCCGAGAAATGCATCAGCACCTGGTTCAGGCCCTCCGGCAGGTAGGGATAGAGCTTGCGCAGGTTGAACACCCGGTTGGGGATGACCAGCGACAGGTCGCCGCTGTCCAGGCGCGCCAGCGCCTGGGGCCGCTCGCGTTTCAGCGCCGGCAGGGTGGGGATGCCCCGGCCGGCCAGGTAGCAGAGCACGTTGCCCAGGCCGAACAGGTCCAGGCCGAAGGGGCTCTCGGCCAGCTCGAAGTTGTAGTCGAAGTCGATCCAGATCCAACTGCCGTCGCCGCTGTGCTCGAAGATGTGGTCGCGCCGGATGTCGCCGTGGCGCTCGCCGTGGGCATGCAGGAAGGCGATGGCCTCCAGGCAGCCCAGGAACTTGGCCAGCACGCCCTTGAGCCGGGTGCGGAAATAGGCGGCGTGGTCCAGGCGCAGGGCGTCCAGCCCGCGGTCCATGGAGACGCCGGGGATGCGATCCAGCACCCGCACCTCGTTGCCGGCGTCGTCAAAGAGCGTAATGCCCTGCATGAAGGCCGGCAGGCCCTTGACCAGCGCCAGGATGCGGGCCTCCTTGCGCGGGCTGCGGAAGCAGCGCACCCTGAGGCTGCCGATGGGCAGGTCGAACTCCTCGAAGAAGACCAGCTTGACCAGCTTGTGGCTGCCGTCGGCCATGTCCAGGGCGCGCTTGACCCAGTGCTTGGGCTCCTCGTCCAGGCCGAAGCGCCCCTCGTAGGCCACGCCGGTTATGAGGTACTGCCGGCCCTGCAGGTCCAGCACGTCGCCGCGCGACAGCTCCATGAACTGGGTGGTGTCGGTGATCCGGCGCACCCGCTCCAGGGGCCGGCCCAGGAGCTCCTCGGCCCGGCGCTTGAGCCCGGCCTCCTCAGGCATGGAACACCGGCACGCTGGGGAAGCGGGCGTGGTCGGTGTGGGGGATGAAGCGCGCGGCCGAGAAGCGGTTCATCAAGGCCTGGTTCACGTTCAGCTCCAGGTAGGTGAGCTTGTCGGTCACCGCCTCCACCTGGGGCCGGCTCGCGGGCTCCAGGAGCAACCGGCGGCAGCCGGCCAGGGAGGAGTTGCCCAGGGGCGTGAAGCGCTCGCGCGGCAGGTCGGGCAGCATGCCCAGGGTGATGGCCGTCTCCGGGTCGATGACGTTGCCGAAGGCCCCGGCCACGTAGAAGGCGGCCAGGTCTTCGAAGGCCACCCCCACCTCCATGGTCAGGGTGCGCAGGATGGTGTACATGGCCGCCTTGGAGCGCAGGAGCACGTCGATCTCCACCTCGCTGACCACGATGGCCCGGCCGTCGGCGCTTTCCCCGGCCGGGACCACGCAGAAGCCCAGGCCCTCGTCGGTGGCGATCACGCGGGGATCGGCCGGGTCCAGTTTGCCGCGCATGTCCATGATCCGGGCCAGGTAGAGCTGGGCCAAAAGCTGCAACAGCCCGGAGCCGCACAGGCCCTTGGGCGCGGGCGTGGCCCCGTCGGCGGCCGGAATTATCTTGAGGCTCAGCGCGCCGGTCGTGGGGTCGATGCCCACGCCCTCGATGGCCCCCGGCTGGGCCAGGATGCCGGCGCTGGCCACTCCGCCCTCCAGGGCCGGGCCGGCCGCGCCGGCGCAGGCGATGAGCCAGTCGCGGTTGCCCAGCACCACCTCGGCGTTGGTGCCCACGTCCACCAACAGGGCCAGGTCCGGCCGGCGGTGCAGGTCGGCGGCCACGATGCCGGCCACCAGGTCGCCGCCGAAATAGGCCCCCACGTTGGGCAACAGCCAGGCCACCGCGGCCGGCGCCAGGGCCAGGCCGATGTCGGCGGCGAAGAACGGGGCCGGTCGGTTGACCACCGGGATGTAGGGTTCGCGGCAGAGCGACTGCACGTCCAGGCCCAGGCAGAAATGGGTCATGGTGGTGTTGCCGGCGGCCACCAGCCCAACCACCTCGGACGGGGAGCGGCCGGCGCTTTGGCACATCTCGCCAATAAGCCCCTGGGCCGCCTCCACCAGCATGGCCTGCAACCGGCCCAGGCCTTCCGGCGCGGCGGCGGCGTGGATGCGGGTCAGGATGTCGGCCCCCACCTCGGTCTGGGGGTTCAAGCGCGCGCCCCTGGCCAGCTCGCGGCCGTCGGCTAAATCGTGCAGACTGGCCTGGAGGTGGGTGGAGCCGATGTCCAGGGCCACGCCCAGGCCCTCCGCGCCCCACAGCGCCGCCGGGGCCAGGGCCGCCCGGCCGGCCCAGGCCGGGTCCGGGGGCTGGGCGCTGGCGTCGCCGGGCTCCACCGCCACCAAGACCGGCCCGGAGGGGGCCTGGGCCAGGGTGGCGGTGACCCGGTGGCCGGCGGCGCGGATGACGGCGGCGAATTCGGCCACCAGCGGCAGCGGGGCGATGGGCCAGCCGCCGGCCGCCCGGCGCAGGTGCTTGGCCAGGCGGTCGATGGTGGCGGTGTTGTCCTTGAGGCTGGGCGGACTCAACTGACAGTAGTGCTTGAGCATCTGCATGGAACTGCCCCGGAATTGCGCGTATTTCTCGGATTCTGGCAAGCCGGGCGGCAAATGTCAAACCAGCCCGGCCAGGGCCGGGGCTTGCACGGCCGGGTCGGCGGGGGCGACATGGTCCGGCCCGCGCCGCCGAGGGACATCGCCGGTGCGACGAGCGGGCCAAGCCCTACAGCGTTCGGCTGCTGGGCGGCAAGAAGGTCAGCCTGAATCAGAAGGACGAGCGGTAGATCCAGCCGGAGGACCGAGGGCGGCCCGTTTGGGGCGGCCGGAGACCCGCGGCCCGGCCGCGGCCTCGGTTCAGTAGCCCAGCTTGCGCAGGCCCTTGTCCTCCTGGCTCCAGCGGGGCTCCACCCGCACGAACAGGCTGAGGAAGACCGGCGCGCCCAACAGGCGCTCCAGATCCAGGCGGGCGGCGGTGCCGATCTTCTTCAGCATGGCCCCGCCCTTGCCGATGATGATGGCCTTCTGCCCCTGGCGCTCCACGTGGATGGTGGCGGTGATGGCGGTGGGGCGGCCCTCGGCCCCCGGCTCCAGAAACTCGTCCACGGTCACCGCCACCGCGTAGGGCACCTCGCGCTCGGTGAGGCGGAAAACCTTCTCGCGGATCAGTTCGGCGGCCAGGAAGCGCTCGGAGAGGTCGGTGAGCATGTCATCCGGGAACAGCGGCTGGTCGCCGGGCAACAGCCGCTCCAGCTCCTCCAGCACCCGTTCGGTCCCGTCGCCGGTCAGCGCGCTGATGGGCACCACCGCCGCCCAGCGCCCCCAGCCGTCCACCTGCTGAAGCATGGGCAGCAGGTCGGCCTTTTTGCTCACCAGGTCGACCTTGTTCAGGGCCAGCAGGGCGGGCCGACCGGTCTTGACCACCAGGGGGGCCACGGCGGCGGCCTCGGTCAGTCCGCGCGGGCTGGCCTCGGCCACGAAGAGCACCGCGTCCACCTCCTGCATGGCGTCCAGGGCGGTCTGCACCATGCGCTGATTCAGGGCGCGGCGGGGGGTGTGCAGGCCGGGGGTGTCCAGGAAGACCACCTGGCGGCGCTCGTCGGTGTGCACGCCCAGGATGCGGTGGCGGGTGGTCTGGGGCTTGTCGCTGGTGATGGCCAGCTTGAAGCCCAGCACCTGGTTGAGGAAGGTGGACTTGCCCGCGTTGGGCGCGCCCGCGATGGCCACGAATCCGCTTTTCATGCCCTGGTCCGCCGTCTCCCGCCTGGGGGTCGCCCGACCCCTGGATCAGCCCTGACTGGCCCGGCCGCCGCCCAGGCTCCGCCTGGCCCGCTCGCGGGTGTGCATGTCCTGCTCGAAGGCCTCCCGGAACTTCTCGCCCTGGCGGCTCTGCCTGTCCAGCCACCAGGCCGCGCCCAGCAAGCCTACACCCACCGGGGCCATCAGGAAACCCAGCAGCAGCCGTATCTCCGGCACGTCCTCCACGCCCAGGTGCACCCAATAGCGGATGCTGCCCCAGGCGGGCACGATGAGGGAGATGACCACCACGCCCAGGCCCAGCAGAAGCCGGGACCAGAAGCGCAGCCAGGCCATGCGCCGGGCCGAGCGGCCGGCGATCTCGGCCCGCCGGCGCGCCGCCTCGTGGTTGCCCTCCGCCGGCTCCATGCGTCCCTTTCGCCTCAGGCCAGGTCGCGGGGCAGATGGACCAGGCAGCGGGTGCCGCCGCCGGGCATGGGTCCCAGGCTGAGCGAACCCAGGTTGCGCCGGGCCGCCAGGCTGGCGATGGGCAGGCCGAAGCCGGTGCCCAGGGGCTTGCTGGAGTGGAAGGGCGCCATCAGCCCGTTGATCTCGCTGGCCAGGGGCGGCTCGCCGGTGTTGAAGATCTCCAGCTCCACCAGGCCGGGATGCCCGGCCCGGCGGCTGGCCAGGGCCAGGCGGCGGCCGGTGCGGTCGGCGGCCTCCAGACTGTTCTCCAGCAGGTAGTAAAGCATCGTCTCCAGGTCGGCCGGGTCGCCGGCCACCTTGCGGTTGGCCGGGTCCCAAGCGCGCTCGATGATGAACTGGGCCAGGTCCCAGCTCTGGCCCAGGCGGGCCAGGGCCAGCTCGGCCAGCTCGGCCAGGTCGCAGGCGCGGGGCTGGGGCTCGGACTGGAAGAGCTGGTTGTAGACGCTGATGTCCTGGACCATGCGCTCCAGGCGGCGGTTCTCGCCCAGCACCCGTTCGTAGGCCTGGTAGACGTTGCTGTCCGGCTCCACCTGGTTCTGCAGGCGCTTGATGTTGCCGCCGATGACCGTGACCGGGTTGCGCACCTGGTGGGCGATGCCCTCGATCACCGAGCGATCGCAGCGGCTGGTCATGGTGATGAAGCTGTCGGTGGCCACCAGCACGCAGAAGTCCAGCATCTTGTCGATGGCCGCGGTCACCTCCGAGCGCAGCTCGGCCGCCAGGGCCTCCTGGGCAACCTTCTGGCAGAACTGGCGCGCCACGCAATAGCCCAGGTTGACGTAGCGCTGGTCCAGGTTCACCTCCACGTGGCGCACGCCGCTGTTCCAGAGGTATTGCATGAAATCGGGGCCGAAGTCCTCGCTGAACAGGCGGCGGAACCATTCGGCCAGCACGTATTGCAGCTTGCGCGGCGGTCGCCCCTGCTCCAGGATCATGCGCGTGCGCGGTATCTGCCAGAAATATTCGTAGAAAAACTCGCCGAACTCCGGGTGGCGCTCGGCGAAGGAGCGGCCGTGGCGCTCTACCAGGGCCAGGTCCGCGCTGGTCAGCCCCACCCGGTCCTGAAAGAAATGCAGCCGGTCCAAGGGTACGGGATCGATGCTCATGCTCGCCTCGGCCGCCCCGCCGCCCAGGACGGCGGGGCCGAATGCGGGTGCTGGATGCGCCTGACGGCTAATTGTAGCACAGGGCGGGCAAGCGAGGCGGCGGCCGGGGCCGGGGAGGGGGGTCAGAGCAGCGGCCGCACCAGCACCGGCCGCGAGGCCCCCCGGACCGCGTGGGGCTGGGCCGGACCCAGGGGATAGGCCCCGTTGAGCCGGTCGGCGGCGGCCTGGCTGACCAGGATGTCGCAGCCGACGACCTTGGTCAGGTCCTGGATGCGCGAGGCCAGGTTGACCGTGTCGCCGATCAGGGCGTAGGCGCTCTGCTCCTCGCTGCCGGTGTTGCCGGCCAGCACTCGGCCGCTGTGGATGCCCACGCCGTGGGCCAGCGGCCCCCGGCCGGTCGCCGCGCGCTCTTGGTTCAGCTCCATGAGCTCCCGGCGCATGGCCAGGGCCGCCCGCACCGCCGCGTCGGCGTGGTGGGCGTAGCCCACCGGCACCCCGAAGGCGGCCTCGATCTGGTCGCCGGCGAACTGGAGCACCACCCCGCCCTCGGAGCGGATGGCCCGGTGCATGGCGGTGAAATAGGCCCGCATGTCGGCGATGACCACCTCCGGCGGGTGCTCCTCCACATAGGCGGTGAAGCCCCTCAGGTCGGCGAACATCACCGTGGCCTCGCGGCGGTCGCCCAGGAAAGAGATGCGCCCGGAGAGTATCTCGTCGCGTATCTCCGGGGTGATGTATTTGCCGAACAGGCTGTGCAGCAGCTCCTTGTCGGCCAGGCCCTGGATCAGCTCGTTGCCGGCGTCGCCCAACACCCCGATCTCGTCGTTGCTCACCACCCGGATGCGTTGGCTGTAGTCGCCTTGCTCCACCCTTTTCACCACCCGCAGCATCTGCCCCAGCGGCTCGGTGATGGAGCGGCCCACCAGGCGGTTCAGGGTGGCCAGGGTGGCGATGAAGAAGGCGGCCAGGATGAGGCCGAAGAGCAGTATCTCGCGGCCGTACTCCACCGCGGTTATGTCGCGGTTTTCCACCTCGTACTGCAGGGTGAACAGCGTCACCAGCAGGATGACCATGGGGATGAGGCTGCCGGCCCAGCCCAGGGCCTTGATGCGCCCGGCGATGGAGATGGCCCGCACCCCGCGCACCTGGGCCAGGCGGCCCTGGGGGAAGAGCAGGGGCACCAGGCGGCGGCGGGCGTGGTGCTCCAGCCAGAAGAAGGCCACCGCGCTGGAGATGAGCCCCATCATCAGCGAGCGCACCGCCAGGGCCACGGCCGCGTGCCGGTCCAGGCTGTGCAGGTAGTAGCTGACCAAGAAGATGACCAGGGAGGCCAGGGTCCAGCCCACCAGGTTGGCCGGCACGAAGATGTAGGGCAGGTTGATGAGCTGCCGTTGCGCCCGCTCCAGAAGCTCCGGCGCGGGTTGCTCGCCCCGCTTAAGGTGGGCCAGGCAACGGGCCAGGGGGCGCAGCATGCGCGACATGTTCAGGGTGATGATGGCCGTGTTGGCCAGGATGACGCTGATGAGCACCACCGCCCGGCGCAGGAGGGCCGGGGCGATCTCCTCCCAGGCCCCGGTCATCTCGGCCCGGCGCAGCAGGAAGTACTCCATGGGCGTGGCCAGGTTGAGCAGGGCCACGGCCAGCACGCCGATGGCGGTGGAGACCGCCCCGATGACGTAGAGCCCGGAGAGGCTGTGGCCAGGTTCTTTGGCTTGGTCCGGCTCCACGCGCGCCCCCGCCAGAATGGCGTTACACCTGGCCGCGATTGTAGCAGCTTTGGGCCGGCCGGTAAAACGCGCCAACAAGGCGGGTCGCCAGGCCGGCCCGGCCAGGGCCGTGCCGGTTGGGCCGCGGACGGCTTGGCGCCGGGAACGGGCGCTTTCGGGCCGGGCCCCGCCCGCCCCGGCCCTAGAACCGGTAGCTGAGCTGGCCGCTGACGAACGGCCCGTCGGCGACGTCCACCCGCTCCTGGTCGCGGTCGCCCCAGTTCTCGCCCTGGAAGAACAGGCGGTCGAAGCTGTAGCCGCCCATCACCTCCAGGCGCAGGCCCTGGGCCAGGGCGTAGTCGAACCCGGCCAGGCCGCGCTTCTGGTAGTGGAACAGGCGGTTCTCCTCGCGGGGGCGGGCGGAGAGATGCCAGCGCTGGTTGAACATCTCGTAGCCCACGAACAGGCTGAGCGGCCGGGCCAACTGGTAGCTGGCGCGGGTGTAGAGGGTGGTGGGCGCGATGTAGGTCCCGCTCAGGGTCAGGTCCTTCACGGGCCGCCAGCGCAGGCTGGCCAGGGGCAGGCCGAGCAGGGCCTGGAGGTGGTCGCCGGGCTCCCACCAATAGGCCGCGCCGGGGATGGGGCTGCCGCCCAGGAAGTCGCGGTTGTAGTCGTAGTTGAGCAGCAAGAGCCAGGCGTCCTTGCCCCCGGCCGGCAGGCGCAGGAAGGCGCTGGCGTTGAGCCCCGACTCCTTCTCGCTGTGGAAGGGCTTGTCGCTGGCCGAGTCCACCCGCAGCATGCCCCCGGCTATCCAGCCGTTGTCCAGCTTGCGGCGATACAGGGCGCTGGCCGAGAGGTCCCACAGCTCGTCGGGCATGGCCTGGCCGGAGGGGAAGCGCGCGGCGGTGTCCAGGGCCATGTATTCCGCCCCCAGGCCCAGGGAAAGCTCCTGGCGCTCGTTTTGCCACACCGGCGCGGACAGCCTGAAGTTGTGCTGGAGGTAGCCCAGGTCGGCCCGCTGGTCCTTGACCGCCTGGTCGGGATAGAGCGAGGCCTGATAGCCGGCGCGGGTCTCAAGCTTGCCCATCTCCGGCGAAAGCCAGGCCCCCAGGTTGACCGGCGCGGCCCAGACCGGCGCGGCCAGGGCCAGGACCAGCAAGGCCAGCGGGAGCAGCCGGGCCGGCGGGGAAAGCAGCGGGTGGCGGAACCATGGACTTGACATGCGGTCTCCTTGGGCAGGCGCACGGGCGTCATGACCCCCCGCGCCAAGGATGCAAGGCGAACCGCCGCGCGTCAAGGCGCAAAAGCGGCGCTGGCGGCCCAGGCCCCGGCTTGCCCCCCGCGCGCGGCCGGGTTAGCATGGAACGCGATAGGCCAGCGGCTTGCCCGGGCCGAAGGCGGCGGCGGCCGTCCCGGCCGCTCCGCGCGGCGAAGCCAACCAGCGGCGAAAGGGGGTTTGCCACATGGAGATCAATCCGGAGTTCGCCTCGCCCTGCGGGCTGTATTGCGGGGTGTGCGCCATCTATCTGGCCCACCGGGACGGCAACGACAAGCTGAAGGAAAAGCTGGTCAATCTGTATAAGGGCGGCGCCAGCGGCAAGGGGACGCTGCCCAACAGCGAAGGCTTGACCGTGGCCGACATGCACTGCCGGGGGTGTCTTTCCGACGACCGCTTCATGCACTGCCGCCAGTGCGAGATACGCGACTGCACCCAGGCCAAGGGCATCGCCGGCTGCCATGAGTGCGGCGACTTCCCCTGCGCGTTCATCGACAATTTTTCCATGGCCGTGGGCAAGAAGGTCATCCTGCGCGCGGTGCCCTATCGCCGCAGGGTGGGCACGGAGCAGTGGATCATGGATGAGGAGGCCCGCTACCACTGCCCCCAGTGCGGCAAGCAGGCCTTCCGGGGGGCCATGCGCTGCAACCAGTGCAAGGCCGCGCTGGATTTGGACTAGGGTCCGCGCCGCAGCACACCCAGCCCGGCCCGCGCTTTAGGCTTTTTCTTGACGTAGGGGCGGGGTTTATCCCCGCCCGTCTTTACCTTTCCGCCATGTTCCGGGCGGCCCGGACAATTCATGGTCCGGGTCGCGTCAGCGAAAAGAAGTTGTGGCGTGAAGTCGCTCACTTAATCCGGCCAAGTCGCCGGGTCAAAGGCCCTGCTGCAACCTCTTGCGCCTGCGGCGCCCAGACGGCTTGCGCCGGCGGGGCCACCCGCGAAAAAGCCGGGCCGTGGCCCCTTTCCCTCATGCTCCTGTCCTGGGTGGCCCGGACAGCTTGCCTGTCCGGGTCGCGTCAGCGACAAGAGGTTGTGGCGCGAGGCCGCGAACGACAGGGCGCGCAGGCTCACGTGGCCGCGAAAGTATGACTTGGAGCGCCGGCCCGCCGTCGGTTATCGTAGGTTCAACCTGTGCGAAGGGGTGGCCATGCGCGACGCGGCGGCCTGGGGCGTTTGGCGACGGTTGGCGGCGGCCCTGGCCCTGGCCGGCCTAGCGCTGGCGGCGGCCCCGGTCTTGGCCGGGACCATGGTGCGGGCGTCCTGCCCCTGCGGCTATGACAGCGGCAAACTGTTCATCTTCGGCGGCCGGGCCAACTTCCAGACCTTTTGCGCCTTTCCGGTGCTTTGCCAGGGCTGCGCCAAGCTGGCCCTGGCCGACCTCTACGCCGGCCCGCCCGCCTGCCCGGCCTGCCCCGACCCCGTGGCCCTGGCCTACGACGACCCCCGCCTGAGCGGACGCCGGGGGGAGAAGGTCATCGCCAGTTGGAACACGGAGGCCCGCCTGGGCCGCGCCCTGCAACTGACCGACGGCACTTATCTTTGCCCCGCCTGCCGGGATTTCAGCCTGACGTTCGCCATGGTGGGGTATTGGGATTAGCCGACTCCCGGCGGGGGCCGTTGAGCGCTCCGTCAGAAAGGTAGGCAATGCCATGCGTTACCAGATCAGGCTGCCGCTGTTGCTGGGGGTGGTCCTGGCCCTGGCCGGCTGCGCGGCCGGCCCGCAGGGGCCTTTCGGGGCCGACAACCCGGCCGGGTTCTGGGCCGGGCTCTGGCACGGCTTCATCGCCTGGCTCACCTTCATCATCTCCCTGTTCGGCCCGGTGCAGATGTACGCCACCCACAACACCGGGGCCTGGTACGACTTCGGCTTCCTGTTGGGCATGGCCGTCTGGCTGGGCGGCGGCTCCGGCTCCATGGCCTGCCGCTGCAAGTCCAGGGACGAGCAAGAGTGGGACGAGGTGGCCGAAAAGGTCGAGGCCAAGCTGAAGCGCGAGATGCGCGGGTGGGCCGAGGCCCAGGACAGCGACGACTGGCCGGCGGTGGAAAAGAAGCTGGAGGAGAAGCTGCGGCGCAAGCTCAGGGAGTGGGCGGATTCGTAAGGAATCAGGCTCCGCCGCCCAGCTCGCGCCAGCGGAAGCAGTCCACGGTGTGGTCGTTGACCATGCCCACCGCCTGCATGTGGGCATAGCAGATGGTGGGGCCCACGAAGCCGAAGCCTCGCTTTTTCAAATCCTTGCTCATGGCCGCCGACTCCGGGCTGCTGGCCGGGACGCTGGCGATGGCCGGCCAGGCGTTCTGGCGGGGCCGGCCTTCCACGAAGGCCCACTGATAGGCGGCGAAGGAGCCGAACTCGGCCTGCACCCGGAGGAAGGCGCGGGCGTTGCTTATGGCCGCCTCGATCTTGCGCCGGTTGCGGACGATGCCGGGATTGTTTAGCAGCTCCGCCACCTTGGCCGCGTCGAACCGGGCCACGGCCGCGGGGTCGAAATCGGCGAAGGCCGCGCGGTAGGCCGGGCGCTTGCGCAGGATGGTCAGCCAGGACAGCCCGGCCTGAGCGCCCTCCAGCACCAGGAACTCGAACAGCAGGCGGTCGTCGTGGACCGGCACCCCCCACTCGCGGTCGTGGTAGGCCTGATACAGCGGGTCGGCTCCGGCCCAGGCGCAGCGGGTGACAGAGGGCGGGGGAGGCATGGGTCGCCCTTTCGCGGCCGGTGAAAGCAAAAGAGGCCGGTCCCGGTGGACCTGGCCTCTTGTTATCAGCGTGGTGTGCGATGGGCGACTCGAACGCCCGGCCTTTGGCTCCGGAGGCCAACGCTCTATCCAACTGAGCTAATCGCACGCCGGTGGGGCTGAGGCGATTTCTACCACAACCCCGCACCCCTGTCCACCGCCTGCCAGGCCCCGGCCGGCTCTGGTATAGTGTTGGCGTGGCCAAGTCCGCCCCCAAAACCAAACCCAAATCCGCGCCCCGCCGCGCCGCCCCGGCCAAACCCAAGGCCAGGCCCCGCCGGCGCTGGCCGTTCTGGCTGCTGGCGCTGGCGCTTCTGGCCGGGGCCGGTCTGGGGCTCTACGCCTGGCGGCTGGCCGTCCAGGTGGAAGACCGCTTCGCTGGCCGGCGCTGGTCGCTGCCCAGCCGGGTCTACGCCGACAGCGCCTTGCTTTATCCCGGCCAGAACCAGGACCTGGGCGCGGTGGCGGCCCGGCTCAGGGACCTGGGCTATCGCCGGGTGGAAGGCCCGCCGCGCCTGCCGGGCGAATGGCGCCAGACCGGCTCCGGGCTGGAGGTCCACCTACGCGAACTGGTCACCCCCAACCGCCGCCGCGAGGCCCTGCCGCTCAGCCTCGCCTTCGCCTCCGGCCGTCTGGCCGCCATCGTCCGCGCCGACACCCGCCAGGAGCTGCCCCTGCTGGAGCTGGAGCCCCAGGAGGTGATGCAGTATTTCGGCCCGGAGCGCGAGACCCGCAGCCTGGTGGCCCTGAAGGACGTCAGCCCTCACCTGGTCCACGCGGTGCTGGCGGCCGAGGACGCCGATTTCTACGAGCATTCCGGCGTGAGCCCCTTGGGGGTGCTGCGGGCCTTGTGGGTGAACCTCAGCCACGGCGCGGTGCGCCAGGGCGGCAGCACCATCACCCAGCAACTGGCCAAGAACTTCTTTCTCACCCCGGAGCGGACCATCGCCCGCAAGGCCAAGGAACTCCTCATCGCCCTGATCCTGGAGTCCAAGTACGACAAGGACACCATTTTGGAGATATACCTCAACGAGGTGTATCTGGGCCAGAAGGGCTCGGTGGCCCTGGGCGGGGTGGCCGAGGCCAGCGAGTTCTACTTCGGCCGCTCCCCGGCCGAGCTCAGGCCGGAGCAGGCCGCGCTCATCGCGGGGCTCATCCGCGGCCCCAACGCCTACAACCCCCACCGCCGCGCCGAGGCCGCCAAGGCCCGGCGCGACCTGGTGCTCATGGCCATGGTCCGCCACGGCTGGCTGGACGAGGCCGAGGCCGCCTTGGCTCGCCGCCGGGGCCTGGAACTGATGCCCTACCGGCCCTACGGCCGCCGGGCGCCATACTTCATGGACTACGTCTCCGGCCAGCTCGGCGAGCTCTATCCCCCGGAGGCCCTGACCAGCCTGGGCCTGGGCGTCTACACCACCCTGGACGCCCAGGTGCAGGCCGCGGCCGAGGCCGCCCTGACCCAGGGCCTGGAGCGGCTGGAAAAGGCCCATCCCCGGCTGTGGCGCAAGGACGACCAGGAGCGGCTGCAGGGCGCGGTGCTGGTGATGGAGCCCAGGACCGGCCACATCCTGGCCATGGTGGGCGGGCGCGACTATGGCGCGAGCCAGTTCAACCGCGCCGCCCAGGCCCGCCGCCAGCCCGGCTCGACCTTCAAGCCCTTCGTCTACCTGGCCGGGCTGGAGCAGTTCAACCCGGCCAGCCTGCTCAGCAACCAGGCCAGGACCTACCGCCTGGGCGGCCAGAGCTGGTCCCCCTCCAACTATGACGGCGAATCCGGCGGCAGTTTCCGCATGCGCGCGGCCCTGGCCCGCTCGCTCAACCTGCCCACCGTGGACCTGGCCATGCGCCTGGGCCTGGACCGGGTGGCGGCCACCGCCCAGGCCCTGGGGCTCAAGGTCCCCGCCGACCCGCCGCCGGCCATGGCCCTGGGCGCGCTGGAGGCGACTCCGCTGGAGCTGGGCCGGGCCTACTGCGCCCTGGCCGCCGAGGGCGTGCTGCCCTATCCCCTCTCGCTCAAGGCCGTGACCACCGAGGGCGGGAGCGTGGCGGTGCGCCGTCCGGTCAAGAACGAGAACGCCGCCGAGCCGGCGCGGGCCTGGTTGGTGACCAGCATGCTGGAATCGGTGGTCAAGGAGGGCACCGCCCGGACGCTCAAGCCCGGCTTCCCCCTGGCGGCCAAGACCGGCACCAGCAACGACTTCAAGGACGCCTGGTTCGTGGGCTACACCCCGGAGTTCATGGCCCTGGTCTGGGTGGGGTTCGACGACGGCGACTCCACCGGGCTCTCCGGCGCGGCGGCGGCCATGCCCATCTGGGCTGATCTGGTCCGCCGCGCCCCCTGGCTGGGTTCGGGTCTGGACTTCGCCCCGCCGCCGGGGGTGGTCACCCAGACCGTCTGCGCCGAGAGCGGCCAGGTTGCCACTGGGCTTTGCCCCCATCCCATGGCAGAATATTTCGAGGAGGGGCGCTCCCCGGCGGAATACTGCCCCCTGCACCGACCCGCCGGGTTGGTGGACCGTTTCCTGAAGGACATGCGCGATGCATTCGGGCGTTAGGTTGCCGGCCCTGATCCTGGCCTTGACCCTGCTGGCCTTTGGCTGCGCCAAGCAGCCGGTGCCGCCCCCCCAGCCCGTCCCGCCCCGGACGCCGTATCCGGCCCCGCCGGACCGGGCCCTGAGCCCGCCTCCGGCCGTCCAGCCCGGGCCGGCCGCGCCGGCCCCGATCCGGCCCGGATCGCAGGACGCCGCCCCGGCCAAACCCAGCCCGCGCGCCACCGCCTCCCTGAGCCTGACCGAGCAGGGCCGCCAACTGCTGGCCGGGGGCCAGACCGACGCCGCCATCAGCACCCTGGAGCGGGCCTCGTCGCTCAACCCTTCGGGAGGACAGAACTATTACTGGCTGGCCCAGGCCTGGCTCGTCAAGGGCGAGCCCAGCCAGGCCGCGATCTACCATCGCCAGGCCCGGCGCTACCTCTCCGCCGACCCGGCCTGGTCCGCCCGGCTGGACGGGCAGGCCCGCGCCCTGGGCCTGCGCTAGCTGTTCCAGAATCACTCCCAGCCTGAGAGTGCTGCACAGGGCGTCCTGCCCCGTGCAGCTTCGGCTTGGCAAAAGTGTGATTTTGCCAAGCCTCTAAAATTGCTCGCCTAAATGGCTAGCAATTTGGCGGGCCATCCTTGGGGTGAATCCTTGGCCCGCGTCGGCTGCTGCATGAGCGCAGATGTGTTCCACGGCTTACAAGCCAAGTTAACAACTATTTTCATGTTTCACCGTGCAGCAGCCTCAGCCTGTGAAATTTTCGGCGCGGCCCCACTTCGGGCTTGCGGGTGGCCCCCGGCCGGTCTAAGTTAAGCATATATTCTTAAAATTTTATCATAAATATCGGTTGTCTCCGCGATGGCCCTGGGGGGGATGGCGACATGGTCAGAGGGAGGCGAAAGAAGTACAGCCGTCGCCCCACCGCCGGCGAGTGGATGGTGGGGATATTCCTGGTCATTTTAAGCCTGGTGTGCTTCGCCGGCGGGTTGTGGGGTCTGGCCTATCTGCTGGAAAACTGGTGGTTCGGCCGCACCTGGGAGCTGGGGGTGCTCATTCTGGCCCTGGCCGTGGCCGGCTCCATCTTCAGCGGGGCGGGGTATTATTTCCTGGTCACCAAGCCCCGGCGGCGGCTGCTGGAAACGGCCAGCGAGATACTTTCTGGCTGCGGACCCGACCAGGCCGCGGACCAGGCCTGCCGTGAACCGAAAATAGACTGACCACGCCCGTTTGATCCCCGCCGCGCCGCCTCCGCCGCCTGGCCGCTGGCTAGCAGCAACCGCCGCCCACCCGCCGGGTGTCCGGCGAGCAGCAGCAGGCCCCGCCGCTGCGCCCCAGGGCGGCGTTGATCACCGCCTGGGCGCAGCCCACCCCGGCCTGGACCACCAGGGCCCCGGCCGCGCAGTTGAGCGCGCAGGCCCCGCATTCCATGCAGGCGTCGCGGTCGGCGATGACCGCCCTGCCATCCCTCAGGGCGATGACGCCGTGGGGGCATACCTCGGCGCACAGCCCGCAGCCCACGCAGCGCTCCGGGTCCAGGCCGATGGTGGCCACGTTTCTGAGATAGCGCAGGGCCATGGGTTAAAGCTGCCCCTCCGCCTTGGCCTGGGCGAGGATCTCGCCTAGGACCCTGGCCGTGTCGGCCACCAGTTGGCGGCAGATTTTGCGGCGGCCGTCGGGGTGGTTATAGAAAAACTGCACCGCCTCGCGGTCGCGCCAGTCGGTCTGGGCGATGTCGCGGCAGTCGGCGCCGCCGAACTCCTTGGTCAACTGGTCGAAGCGCCGGTTGAGCTTGGCCGAGAGCTTCCACATGTTCACCGACTCCCTGCCCGTGGGGTCGGCGCGGCTGAACAGGCTGGAGATCATGGCCACGCCGCCGGTGAGGCAGCCGCAGACCCGACCGCTGCTGGCCACTCCGCCGCCAAAGGCCCCCAGGGCCTTGATCACGTCGGGCTGGCTGAGGCCCAGCATCTCTTGGCCGGCGGCGCAGACCGCCTGGCTGCAATGCATGCGCTGGTCGAAAAGCTCCATCGCGCGCGCGGCCATCTCGTCGGGCGTCATCGGCATTTCTCCCCTAGCCCATTAGGAGCGCGGCCAGCCAGGCCATGAGGCCGGCGGCTCCCAGGCCGATCTGGACCGGCGCCGCCCAGCGCATCTCGCGCTTGACCCCGCTTAGCGAGGTGTAGGTGCTGGCCCCGGTGAAGTTCATGAGCAAAAAGGAGCTCACCGCCAGGGATATCATAATCCAGGCCAGGCCGGCCAGGAAATCCGGCCGCCCCAGGCCCAGGGCGCTGAGCCCGCAGGCCAGGCCCGCCCAAAGCCCCTTGGCGGCGAAGGCCCGCCCCGGCAGCCAGGGCAACAAGAGCGGCCCGGCCACCGCCCAGGGCCAGGGGCAGGCCCCAGGCCAGGAGCGCGGCCCCGAACCCGCCCGGCCCCAACAGCCCGCCCAGGAGCATCAGGCCCAGGGCGCTGGGCAGGGCGTAGGCCAGGGCCTGGACCAGCTCGATGGGCACCAGCACCAGGCGCTCGTAGAAGGTGAAGGTCTTGCGGCGCATGGCCGGGGTGGCGCGCAGGCCGGCGTCCAGGAAGGCGGGCAGGTCCGCGGCCTTGACCGGGCCGAAGACCACCCGGAAGCCGTCGCGGCGGCGCACCTGGTGGGCGGCGATGCCCGGCGCGGCCAGTTGGGGGGCGATGACCCGGCGGTGGCTCACCACCCGCTTGACCCCGTGGTCCTTGAGGCTCTGCACCAGGTTGTCGGTGCCCATGCTGCCCTTGCCGGCCGCGCACCACACGTTGATGCCGTTGGTGTCCAGCACCAATATCCAGGCGTTGCGGCCCGTGAGGGCCGCGCGCAGGTTGTCGAAGGAAAGCTTGTAGTTGGCGCTGACGAGCACGGGGTCGTCCGGGCCGGGGCGGCCCAGGGCGTAGAGGCCGGGGTCCACGGTGTAGCTCATGCGCCCCACCCCCCAACGGGCCTTGCACCCGCCCCAGCGGTCGGCCGGGGTCAGGCGGGGCTCCACCCTGGGCACGGGGCCGGCCGGGGTGTCCCAGGCGCCGGCCACGCAGGGCTGGTCCAGGCGGGGCGGCCGCGCCGCGGCCGGGGGCGGGAGGGATCAGCCCTTGCCCGGCGCGCAGGCCCCGGCCGCGGCCGGGGCGTCCGGGGCGGCGGACGGGGCGGACGGGAGCAGGTCTGCGAGGCCCTGGGGACGGTTCATGGGGCGTCTCCCCGTTAGAAAAAGGGACGTTAGGGCAAGTATAGGCCTCCACCGGCCCAAGGCAAGCGCCAGGCCCCTGGTTGTCGGCCCATCGCCCAGGTCCGCCGCGCCAGGCGACCGCCTACTCTGGCTCGACCTTCACGCCCTTGAGCGCCTGGGCGAAGGGGTTGTTGAAGGCCCCCTTGCTGGGCTCCGGGGCTGGCGGCCGGCCGCCGCCCTTGCCGCCGCCTTGGCGGTCCTGGCGTTCGGGCCGGGGCCGGGCGTCGCGGCGCTGGTCGCGCTCGCGCCCGCCGGCGGGCTCGGCCGGGCGCTGGGGCTTGGCCGGCTGGCGGGGCTGGCCGGGGTTGGCCCGCAGGCTCAGGCCGATGCGCTTGCGGGGCAGGTCCACCTCCAGCACCGTGACCATGACCCGGTCGGCCACCTTGACCACCTGGTGGGGATCCTTGACGAAACTCTCGCTCAGCTCGCTGACGTGGACCAGGCCGTCGGTGTGCACCCCCACGTCCACGAAGGCCCCGAAGTTGGTGACGTTGGTCACCACGCCGGGCAGGCGCATGCCGGGGGTCAGGTCGCTCAGGGCGTGCACGCCCTCGGCGAAGGCGAAGGCCTCGAACCGGGCGCGGGGGTCGCGGCCAGGCTTGGCGAGCTCGGCCAGGATGTCGGTGATGGTGGGCAGGCCCACGGAATCGCTGACGTATTTGGTTGGGTCGATGCGCCGGCGCAGGTCGGCGTCGCGCATCAGATCGGCCACCGTGCAGCCCAGGTCGGCGGCCATGGCCGCCACGATGGCATAGCTCTCCGGGTGCACGGCCGAGGCGTCCAGGGGCTCCGCGCCGTCCCGGATGCGCAAAAAGCCCGCCGCCTGCTCGAAGGCCTTGGGCCCCAGGCGGGGCACCTTCCTCAGCTCGGCCCGGCTCATGAAAGGCCCGTGCTGGTCGCGGTGGGCCACTATGTTCTGGGCCAGGGCCGGCCCCAGGCCGGAGACGTAGGCCAAGAGGCTGGGGCTGGCGGTGTTCACCTCCACCCCCACCGCGTTCACGCAGCTTATCACCACGTCGGCCAGCGAGTCCCTGAGCTGGCCCTGGTCCACGTCGTGCTGATACTGGCCCACCCCGATGCTCTTGGGGTCGATCTTGACCAGCTCGGCCAGGGGGTCGATGAGCCGGCGGCCGATGGAGACCGCCCCCCGCTGGCTGACGTCCAGCTCCGGCAGCTCGGACCGGGCCACCTCGCTGGCCGAATACACGCTGGCCCCGGCCTCGCTGACCACCACCACCGTGAGGCCCAGGTCCAGCGAGCGCGCCAGGGCCTCGGCCTCGCGGCTGGCGGTGCCGTTGCCGATGGCCACCGCCTCGCATTTCCACTCGGCGGCCAGGGCCTTGAGGCGCAACGCGGCGTCCTCGCGCTGGCGTTCGGTGAGCAAATGTATCGCCTCGTGGGCCAGCACCCGGCCCTGGGCGTCCAGACAGACCACCTTGCAGCCGGTGCGGTAGCCGGGGTCGATGGCCAGGACGCGCTTCTGGCCCAGGGGCGCGGCCAAGAGAAGTTCGCGCAGGTTGGCGGCGAAGACCGCCACCGCCTCCCGGTCGGCCTTGTCCTTGCTGGCCAGGCGCAGCTCGGTCTCCAGCGCCGGCCCCAGCAGGCGGGCGTAGCCGTCGGCCGCCGCCTTGGCCACCTCGGCCCCGGCCGGAGAATCGTTCTGCACGCACAGGCGGTTGACCAGCGCCAGGGCGTCTTCCTGGGGCGGACGCAGGCGCAACAGCAGATGTCCTTCCTTCTCGCCCCGGCGCATGGCCAAAAGCCGATGGCTGGCCGCCTGCATGGCCGGCTCGGACCAGTCGAAGTAGTCGCGGAACTTGGCGCCGGCCTCCTCCTGGCCGCTGATGACCTTGCTGGCGATGAGGCCTTGCTCCATGAAAAGCTGGCGCAGGGCGGCGCGCACGGCCGCGTCCTCGCTGATCGCCTCGGCGATGATGTCGCGCGCCCCGGCCAGGGCCTCCTCGGCGCTGGCCACGCCCTTGGCGGCGTCCACGTAGGCCGCGGCCTCGGCCAGGGGGTCGGTCTCTGGGCGCTGCTCGCGCAGGAGCGCGGCCAGGGGCTCCAGGCCCTTTTCGCGCGCGATCAGGGCGCGGGTGCGGCGCTTGGGCCGGTAGGGCAGGTAGAGGTCCTCCACCTGGGCCAGGGTGGCGGCGGCCATCAGCTTGGCCTGGAGCTCTTCCGTGAGCTGGCCGCGCTCCTCCAACCCCTTCAGGATGCTCTCGCGGCGCTGGTTCAGCTCGCGCAGTTGGTGCAGGCGGTCGCGGATGGCCAGGATGGCCACCTCGTCCAGGCTGCCGGTGCGCTCCTTGCGGTAGCGGGCGATGAAGGGCACCGTGGCCCCGTCGTCCAACAGCTCGGCCGTGGCCGCCACCTGGCGGGGCTCGACGCCGAGCTCCGCCGCGATCTGGCTGAAAAAGGGGTCGCTCATCAATGCACCATATGGCGTGGTGGATTGGGGGGTTGCCCCGGCCGGGGCCGGGGGTGGAGGCACCGTTGTACCCCGCCCCGGCCGGGCGCGCAAGCCCGGCGGACGCGGGGCGCGGCCGGGTCCGGGCCGCGATGGCGGCGCCGCAAACGGCGCGGGCCGGGCATGGCGCCCGGCCCGAATCTGGACCTTGAGTGGTCGGGACGACTGGATTTGAACCAGCGACCCCTGCGTCCCGAACGCAGTGCTCTACCAGTCTGAGCCACGTCCCGACAGGCTGTAAAACTTACACGACGCCCCCGGCCCTGGCAACAGGTAATTGGGCGGGCGGCGGAAGGGCGGGGGAGGGGGGTGGCCGCCCGCGCATATTGTGAATTAGTGGACATAGCTGTTTTGTAGTTGCCTTGTGCAATCGGCGCGTAATATGCTTAAAATGTAATCGATTAACGTCTAGCGTTATTATGTGCGAGGGGAGATGGCGTGAGGCGCAAACAGACGCACTTCATCCAGGCCCTGGCCAGAGGCTTGAGCATCCTGCAGGCCTTCTCCTCCGACCGCCCCTCCCTCACCCTCACCCAACTGGCCGAGCTCACCGGCATGAACCGCACCGCCGCCCAACGCTTCACCGACACCCTGGTGGAGCTGGGCTTCCTGGTGCGCAACCGCCACAAGGAATTCTTCCTGGGGCCGCGGGTGCTCTCCCTGGGCTACGCCTACCTGGGCAGCTCGCAACTCCGCCGCCTGGCCGCGGCCTATGTCAACCAGGCCTCCGAGGCCCTGGGCTGCACCATGAACCTGGCCATCCTGGACGATTTGGAGGTCATCTTCGTGCACCGCCACGAGGTGCGCCGCTTCCTCAAGTTCGACCTGCAACCCGGCTCCAAGCTGCCGGCCCAGCTCACCGCCTCCGGCAAGGTGCTCCTGGCCGCCCTGGCCGACGACGACCTGCGCGAACGGATCGGGCGCATGGACCTGCAGGCCGTGACCAGCCGCACCATCGCCGACCGCCAGGCGCTCTGGCAGGACCTGATGCAGACCCGCGTCACCGGCCTGGGGGCCTGCGACCGCGAGCTTTCGCTGGACCTCTACTCCATGGGCGTGCCCCTCTTGAACGCCGTGCCCCAGGTGGTGGCGGCGGTGAACCTTTCCATGCCGGCCGGCGAGGCCCAGGGCGGACTTTGGGAAACCCGCCGCCGGGGCCTGGTGGACCTGGGCCGGGAGCTGTCGGCCCTGTTCGGCTATCGGGGCGATTATCCGGCCATGCCCATCGGACCTTCCCAGGGAGGGGTGCTATGAACGTCGGCGCGCTGCTCGCCAACACCGCCGGCAAGTTCCCGGACCACATCGCCGTGGTCAGCGAGCAGGGACGCCGCAGCTTCGCCCAGTTGGACCAGCGCAGCGACCGCCTGGCCGGGGCCATGCTGGCGGCGGGGCTCAGGCGCGGCGACCGGGTGGCCATCCTGTTCTTCAACAGCCTGTGGTTCGTGGAGACCTACTTCGCCACGGTCAAGGCCGGGCTGGTGGCCACACCCATCAATTTCCGCCTGGTGGCCCCGGAGGTGGCCTACATCCTCAACGACTCCGGCGCCCGCGCCTTGTTCCACGGCCCGGAGTTCAACGCGGTGGCGGGCCAGGTGCGGGGCGATTGCCCCGCCCTGGAGCTGCTCGTCCGCCCCGGCGGCGGCGACGGCGCGCGCGACTACGAGGATTTCCTGGCCCGCGGCCGGGAGCTCGCCCCGCCGGCCGGTCTGGACGAGTCCGACCAGTGCCAGCTCATGTACACCTCCGGCACCACCGGCCGGCCCAAGGGCGCGGTGATCAGCCACGGCAACGTGCTCTGGAACCTGATGAACACCATCCTGGGCCGCGAGGACCAGCCGGGCAAGGTGGCGGTGGTGGTGGGGCCGCTGTATCACACCGCCGCGCTCAACAACCACCTCACCATCCAGATCGCGCTGGGCGGCACCAGCGTGCTGGTGGGACGCTTCGAGCCGGAGGAGCTGTTGGCCATCATCGAGCGCGAGCGGGTCAACCTCATCAGCGGCTCGCCGGCCTTCTACCATTTGCTGATGCAGCACCCAAGGGCCTGGGATTTCGACCGCTCCTCCATCACCAAGTGCACCGCCGGGGCCGACAAGCTCAGCGCCGAGACCAAGCGCCAGCTCAGGGAATTCTTCCCAAGCATCGAGGGCGTCTACGACGTCTACGGCTGCACCGAGGCCAGCCCCTGCATCACCATCCTCACCGCCAAGCAGTCCCTGACCAAGCACGGCTCGGTGGGCCGGGCGCTGCCCTTCCTCCAGGCCCGCGTGGTCGACGAACTGGACCGGCCCCTGGGGCCCGGCCAGGTGGGCGAGCTGGTCTGCAAGGGTCCCAACGTGATGCGGGGCTATCACAACCAGCCCCAGGCCACCGGGGAGGCCATCCGCGACGGCTGGCTGCACACCGGCGACCTGGCCTACATGGACGAGGAAGGCTTCTTCTACATCGTCGACCGCAAGAAGGACATGATCGTCAGCGGCGGCGAGAACATCTACCCCCGCGAGATCGAGGAGGTGCTCTACACCCACCCGGCCATCGCCGACGCGGCGGTGGTGGGGGCGCCCGATCCCCTGTGGGGCGAATCGGTCAAGGCGGTGGTGGCCCTGAAGCCGGGGGCGACCCTGGACGAGCAGGCGGTGGTGGAGTTCTGCAAGCAACGCCTGGCCAGCTACAAGAAACCGCGCCAGGTGGTTTTCGTGGAGGCGCTGCCGCGCAACGCCTCCGGCAAGGTGCTCAAGCGCCAGTTGCGAGGGTAGGGCCGAGGGGACCCGGCCGGCGCGGGCGCGAATCCAATCATTTCCGAAGGGAGGGCGAGATGCGAAAGAGCCTGATGAGCAAAGCGACGCTGGTTGCCATGGCCCTGGCCCTGGCGGCGGCGTGCGCGCTGCCGGCGGCGGCGGCCGACACCCGCCTGGCCATCGGCACCGCCTCCACCGGCGGCACCTGGTATCCGCTGGGCGGGGGCGTGGCCAACATGATCAACAAATACGTCAAGGGCTACCAGGCCGCGGCCCATCCCTCCGGCGCCTCCATCGAGAACATCCGCGCGGTGATGAAAAAGCAGGACGCCCTGTCCCTGTCCATGCCCGACACCGCCTTCCAGGCCTATCACGGCCAGGAGGCCTTCGCCGGCAAGCCGGTGAAGGAGTTGCGCGGCCTCATGTCCACCTACCCCATCGACATCCAGTTCTTCGTGCTGGCCGACAGCGCCATGAAGAGCATCAAGGACCTGAAGGGCAAGAAGGTGGCCGTGGGCGCGCCTGGCAGCGGCACCGAGGCCATGGCCCGCTACGTGCTCAAGGTCTACGGGCTCACCTATGACGACATCGACGAGCAGTTCCTCTCGGCCACCGAGACCAGCGAGGCCCTGAAGGACGGCAACATCGACGCCGGCATCGTCACCCTGGGCACCCCGGCGCCCACCCTGATGGATCTTTCCACCCAGCGCGACATCCGCTTCCTGGACATCGAGCCGGAGGTGGCCGACAAGATCAACAAGGAGTTCCCGGCCTACTTCCCCCGCACCATCGCCGCCGGCACCTACAAGGGTCAGGACAAGCCCCACCACACCCTGGGCTGGATGGGCATCTTCGTGGTCCACCAGGACATGAGCAACCAGTTGGCCGAGGACATCCTCAAGGCCCTGTTCGACCACAAGGACGAGTTGGACAAGATCCACGCCCAGTTCACCAAGATCACCCCGGAAAACGCGGTCAAGGGCATGCCGATCCCCTGGCATCCCGGCGCGGAGAAGTTCTACAAGGAAAAGGGCCTGATCAAGTAGAAAACGCTGTGGCGCGGCCGGGGTCCGCCTGGGCGGGCTCCGGCCGGCCGCATGGACGAGGGCGCATGGCTTTGGGCGGGCGCGGAAAAACCTGGCTCTGGGCGTTGGCGGCGCTGGCCATGGCCCTCGCCGGCGGCTGGCTGGCCTGGCCCCAGCCGCGCCTGGAGCTCTGGGACCAGGACCGCGGCCGGGCGCTGCTCAGCCTGCCGGCCGCGGCCGGGGACGAGGCGGTGATCAGCTTCCACCACTCCTACGACCGCGCGCCCTTCAGCGAGCATTACCGCCTGCGGCCGGGGGGCGGTTTCGTCCTCGCCCGGTTGGTCTTCCGCTCGGCCCTGAACGGCCAGGGCTTCGTGGGCGGGGTCTACCGCGCCCTGCCCGGCGGCTGGGCCGAGGTGGACCGCCTGGACCAGCCCATGGCCGAGGTCGGCTTCCGCCTGGGCTCGCCGGACCTGGCCGATCACGCCTTGATCTTCGCCGGCCGCCGCCTGCGCCTGTTGGATCACGCCCAGGCCGGCGATCTGCTCAGCTTGCGTTTCACAACCCGGCCCCGCTGGCGGACCCTGGAGCCGGCCGCGTGGATGACCACGCCGGCCGCCAGCGCCGGTGGCCTGGGCGGAGAGGATGGCGGCGCGCATGGAAACTAAGCAAGACAGCCTTTCCACGGTCTTCGCCCAGGCGGCCCGCCTGGTGGCCCTGGCCATGGCGGTGTTCCAGATCTACACCGCCCAGTTCGGGCTTTTCTCGGCCATGGTGCAGCGGCCGGTCCATCTGGTCTTCGCCTGCGCCCTGGTCTTCCTGCTCTATCCGGCCAAGGCCATGCCCCACGGCAAGCCCTATCCGGCGGCCTGGCGGCTGGTGGACCTGGCCCTCATCGGGCTGTGCGCCTGGACGCTGATTCATCTGACCTTCAGCTACAAGACCCTGGCCATGCGCGGCGGGGCGGCCAGCGAGGCCGACCTCTGGCTGGGCGGGCTGGTGATCCTGCTGGTGCTGGAATGCACCCGGCGGCTGATGGGCTGGGCGCTGCCCATCATCACTCTCGTCTCCCTGGCCTACACCCTGCTGGGCCACGAGATACCCGGCCTGTGGGGTCACTTCCCCATCGACACCGAGCAACTGGTCAGCTACCAGTACCTGACCACCGAGGGCCTCTTTGGCATCCCCCTGGGGGTCAGCGCCAGCTTCATCTTCATCTTCATCATGTTCGGGGCCTTTTTGGTCAGCTCCGGCACCGGCGAGTTCTTCATCAAGTTCGCCAACGCCGTGGCCGGCCACCTGCGCGGCGGCCCGGCCAAGGTGGCCGTCATCAGCAGCGCCTTCTTCGGCACCATCAGCGGCTCGGCGGTGGCCAACGTGGTCAGCACCGGCTCCTTCACCATCCCGCTGATGAAGAAGATCGGTTACCGCGCCCAGTTCGCCGGGGCGGTGGAGTCGGTGGCCTCCACCGGCGGCCAGTTCATGCCCCCGGTGATGGGCGCGGGCGCCTTCATCATGGCCGACATGCTGGGCGTGGGCTACTTCGAGGTGTGCAAGGCGGCCATCCTGCCGGCCTGCCTCTATTATTTCGCCCTGCTCTACATGGTGCACATGGAGGCCCTCAAATGCGGGCTGACCGGCCTGGCCAAGGCCGACCTGCCCCACCTGGGGCCGGTGCTCAAGGAAGGCGGCCACCTGATGCTGCCGGCCATCTTCCTGGTGGCGGTGCTCACCCTGGGCTACTCGCCCATGAAGGCCGGCCTGTGGGCCATCATCGCGGTGATGGTGGTCAGCTTCTTGCGCAAGTCCACCCGCATGGGCTGGCGCGACGTCATCGGGGCCATGGAGCGGGGGGCCAAGGGCTGCCTGGAAGTGGCCCTGGCCTGCGCCTGCGCCGGCATCGTCATCGGCTGCGTCACCCAGACCGGCCTGGGGCTCAAGTTCTCCGGCCTGGTCATCGAGGCCGCCGGCGGCAACCTGATCCTGTCGCTGATCATGGTCATGCTGGCCTCCATGATCCTGGGCATGGGGCTGACCACCTCGGCCGCCTACATCCTCACCGTGATCCTGGGCGGGCCGGTGCTCATCGAGCTGGGGGTGGCCCCCCTGGCCGCCCACATGTTCGTCTTCTACTACGCCTGTCTGTCCTGCATCACCCCGCCGGTGGCCCTGGCCGCCTTCGCCGGGGCGGCGGTGGCCGGCAGCCGGCCCTTCCCCACCGGCTTCGAGTCCATGCGCCTGGCCGCCATCGCCTACGTCTCGCCTTTTTTCTTCGTCTACAGCCCGGTGCTCATCTGGAGCGGGGCCTGGTGGGAGATCCTGCTGGGCAGCGTCACCGCGGTGCTGGGCAGCGTGGCCCTGGGCTCCGGCCTGATGGGCTATCTGCTGGACCGCCTGGGCTGGCCGGCGCGGGCGCTGCTGCTGGTGGCCGGCTTCGGCCTGATAAAGCCGGGGCTGTACACCGACCTGTTCGGTCTGGCGGTGCTGGGCGGCATCTACCTTTGGCAGCTCAAGGCCCGGCGCGGCCCGGCGCCGGCCATGGGAGCCTAGGGCCATGCGCTCCATCGACGACCTGTTGCGCGCCCGCGCCGCCGAACGCCCCAAGGCCGCCTACCTGGTCACGCCCGGCCTGGAGCTGGGCCTGGCCGAGATGGAGCGCCGGGTGGGCGCGGCGGCGGCCGGGCTGGCCGGGCTGGGGCTGAGGCCCGGCCAGCGGGTGGCGCTCTTGCTGGGCAACACCCCGCACTTCCTCTACGCCTGGTGGGGGCTCAACCGCCTGGGCGCGGTGATGGTGCCGGTGAACCTGCGGCTGACCGCCCGCGAGGCGGCCTACATCGTGGGCCACTGCGGCGCGGCCATGGTCGTGGTCGGGCCGGAGGCGGAAGGCGTCCTGGCCGAGCTCAAGCCCCTGTGCCCAGGGGTCGAGCATTGGCTCACGCCGGCGGACCTGGATGGCTTCCTGGGGCTGGCGCCCTGGGAGGCTCCCTGCCCGGCCGGCCCCGACGACCTGGCCAGCATCCTCTACACCTCCGGCACCACCGGATTTCCCAAGGGCGTGATGCACTCCCAGGCCAACTACCTGCGGACCGCCCAGAGCTTCGCCCTCACCGCCCGGCTCGCGCCCGGCGACCGGCTGATGACCTGCAACCCGCTCTTCCACGTCAACGCCCAGTTCTATTCGGCCCTGGGCAGCCTGTGGGCCGGGTCGACCTTCGTGCTGATGGAAAAATTCAGCGCCGGCCGGCTCTGGGGCTGGACCCGCGAGCACCGGGCCAACAAGCTGGTGCTCCTGCTGGCGCTGACCACCATCCTTTATAACCGCGAGCCGGCCGCGGACGACGCCGACAACCCGGTTCAGCTGGTGGTGGCCGGCGGCGCGCCCAAGGGCCACTACCGCGACTTCGAGCGCCGTTTCGGGGTGCGCTTGCAGACGCTCTACAGCCTGACCGAATCGCCCCTGGCGGTGATGGGCCACCCCGACGAGCCCGTGACCGAGGGCGCGGTGGGTCGGCCCATGCTCACCCCGGCCGGCGAGCCCAACCGGGTGCGGGTCGTCGACCCGGCCGGCAACGAGCGGCCGGCCGGCGAACCCGGCGAGATCGCCATCCACAACGCCGCCCTGATGCGGGGCTATTTCCGCGACGAGGCGGCCACCGCCCAGGCCATGCCCGACGGCTGGCTGCGCACCGGCGACCGGGGCGTGACCGACGCCGAGGGCCGCCTGTTTTTCTTGGGCCGGGCCAAGGACGTGATAAGAGTCAAGGGCGAGAACGTGGCCGCGGCCGAGGTGGAGCAGGTGCTCATGACCCACCCGGCGGTGGCCGAGGCGGCGGTGGCGGGGGTGGAGACGGCCGACAGCGTCGGCGAGCAGGTGATCCTGGCCTGCCTGGTCTGGCGGCCGGGGTGCTCGGCCGACTGGCCGGAGCTGATCGACCACTGCCGGGCGGCCCTGGCCGGCTTCAAGGTGCCGCGCCTGTGGCAGGCCCGCCAGGAGCTGCCCAAGAACGCCATGAACCGGGTGGTCAAGGCCGCGCTCTGCGAACGCTGGGCCGAGGCCGCGCCGGTTTTCGACCGCGGCCGCTAGGCGGTCGGACGGAGGTCAGCGATGTCGGACGACTCGATCCAGGGCATACCCCAGGAGCTGTTGCAGGCCCTGCTGGACAACCCCCACGAGTCCAACATCCTCATCGACGCCCAGGGCATCGTGCGCTTCATCAGCTCCCACAACGAGCGCTTTTACCGCACCAGTCAGGGCGAGTCGGTGGGCCGCCACATCCTGGAGTTGAACCCCGACTCCGAGCTGCCCAGGGTGCTGCGCACCGGCCGGGCCGAGATCGGCCGCCTGTTCCGCCTGCACGGCAAGGAGCGTTTCGTGGCCCGCATCCCCCTGCGCGACCGCCAGGGCAACATCGTGGGCGCGGTGGGCAAGCTCCTGTTCTGGCACCCGGAGAAGGTGAAGCAGATGGCCCGCCAGCTGGAGGTGCTGGAGAGCCGCCTGAACTATTACGAGAAGGAGCTGCACGCGGTCTATCGCAGCCGCTATTCCCTGGAGCGCGTCGTGGGCGAGAGCGAGCCCCTGCGCGAGGCCAAGCGCATGGCGGCCCAGGCCGCGGCGGCCGACCTGGACGTGCTCATCACCGGCGAGACCGGCACCGGCAAGGAGGTTTTCGCCCACGCCATCCACCTGCAAAGCGCCCGGCGCGAACGGCCCCTGGTGCGGGTCAACTGCGCCTCCATACCCCATGAGCTGTTCGAGTCCGAGCTGTTTGGCTATGAGGCCGGGGCCTTCACCGGCGCGCAGAAAAAGGGCAAGCCGGGCAAGTTCGAGCTGGCCGACAAGGGCACCATCTTCCTGGACGAGGTGGGCGATCTTCCCCTGGCCCTGCAGGCCAAGCTTTTGCGGGTGATCCAGGAGCGCGAGGTGGAGCGCCTGGGCGCCACCCGCACCCTGAAGCTGGATTTCCGGGTCATCGCGGCCACCAACCGCGATCTGGGCCAGATGATGCAGGAGGGCCTGTTCCGGCGCGATCTCTACTACCGCCTGAACATCTTCCAACTGACCACCCCGGCCTTGCGCGACATCAAGGAGGACGTGCCCCGCCTGGCCTACCACCTGCTGGCCCAGATCCGCCTGGCCCAGCCGGCCGCGCCCCGGCGCATCGCGCCGGAGGCCATGCACTGCCTGCTGGGCTACGCCTGGCCGGGCAACGTGCGCGAGCTGAAGAACGTGCTGGAGCGGGCGGCCACGGTGGCCACCGAGGACGTGATCCGGCGGGAGCACCTGCCCCGCGAGGTGGGCGAGGCCGGCCGGGGCGAAGCGGCCGGAGAGGCCCCCCAGTCGCTGCGCCAGGCGATGGCCAGGGCCGAGCGCAAGGCCATCGAGCGCGCCCTGCGCTACACCGGCGGCAACCGCAGCCACGCGGCTAGGCTGCTGGGCATCCATCGTTCGGGCCTGCACCAGAAGATGCGCGCCCATGGCATGGCGGGCGAGGCCTGAGACACTGTATAAATATTTAGACACTGTAGAATAATCTAGACAAAACCATTGTGCGGTCTTTCCGGGATTGTGCAGGGTTATCCCGTAGTTGAATTGTAGCTGTCGCCGGCCTGTCTAGATCGCGCAACACCCTGCGTTCGGATGGCCGCCTTCCGGGCCGCCATGATCGCCCACCACGGGCCTCGCAAAATATTTTATAATAAGTTTAGTTAGTTATAAACCAGATGGCGTTGGCACCCGATTTGCTTTGTCAATTTGCGGCCGGCCCCGCGCCGCCGCTCAACTTGCCTAACCGCTAGAGCAGGAGAACCCTTAAATGGACTACAGCATCCCTGAAAATCTTTCAATGATGGTGGACACCGTCCGCCGTTTCGTCAAAAAGGACCTGGAACCCATCAGCCAGCAGGTGGAGGACGAGGACCACATCCCCGACGAGATCGTGCAGAAAATGGCCGAGCTGGGGCTCTTCGGCCTTTCCATCCCGGAGGAGTACGGCGGCCTGGGCATCGGCGTCTTGGGCGAGTGCCTGGTCTACGAGGAGCTGAGCAAGGTCAACGCCTGCTTCCGCACCCGCATCGGCACCAACAACGGCATCGGCAGCATGGGCATCTACTACGACGGCACCGAGGAGCAGAAGCAGCACTACCTGCCCCGCCTGGCCGCCGGCGAGTGGGTGAGCTGCTTCGCCCTCTCCGAGCCGGAGGCCGGCTCCGACGCGGCCAACGTGCAGACCACGGCCGTGCGCGAGGGCGATTTCTGGGTGCTCAACGGCCTGAAGCACTTCATCACCAACGGCGACGTGGCCGACATGGCCTGCGTCTTCGCGCTCACCGACAAGGCCAAGCGCGCCAAGGGCGGCATCACCGCCTTCATCGTGGAAAAGACCGACCCCGGCTTCTTCGTGGGCACCATCGAGCGTAAGATGGGCATGCGCGGCTCCCACACCACCGAGCTGGTCTTCGACAACTGCCGCATACCCGCCGACCGGGTCATCGGCGGCGACAAGAACGTCGGCCAGGGCTTCAAGACGGCCATGAAGACCTTGGACAAGGGCCGGCTGACCATGGGCGCCTCGGCCCTGGGCTCGGCCCAGAAGCTTCTGGAGCTGTGCGTGGACTACGCCAAGCAGCGGGTCCAGTTCGGCAAGCCCATCGCCGAGTTCCAGGCCATCCAGTTCATGCTGGCCGACATGGCCACCCAGATTTACGCCGCCCGCCAGATGCTCTACCACGCCGCCCACCTGCGCGACACCAAGGGCACCGCCATCATCAAGGAAGCCTCGATGGTCAAATACTTCTGCACCGAGATGGCCAACCGGGTGGCCGACATGGCGGTGCAGGTCTTCGGCGGCATGGGCTACATGAAGGACTTCCCGGTGGAGCGCTACTACCGCGACCTGCGCCTCACCCGCATCTACGAAGGCACCAGCGAAATCCAGAAGGTCGTCATCGCCCGCGAGCTGCTGCGGGACTGAGAAGACGGGGAGCAATGCGGGGGCACCCTTTTTGCCGCGCAAAAATGGCTCCCCCGCGCCCCCTCCGAAAAAAGCGTCGCGATTCAGCTGCGCTGAATCGCTTGGGGGTTCGATCAGCACAGACCGTTCATGATTTGTGGCATGAATAAATGGCAAGCGTGAATGCAGTCATGAAATGAGGCCATCTAGCAAATAGCCGTCATTGCGAGGAGCGTGAGCGACGAAGCAATCTTCCGATGTCATCTTGCCCTTGCAGGCTTCGTCGCACCGCATAAACACATTCCAAACCACCGGGCCGGCCATCCCGCCAGCCGCCAACATAGCTTTTTAGGAGCGCCAACCATGGACATAAAGAAGGTCTTCATCGTGGGTTCGGGCCTGATGGGCTCCGGCATCGCCCAGGTCTGCGCCAGCGCCGGACTGACCGTCACCATCTGCGACAGCAACCCGGCCGCGCTTGATAAAGCCAAGAAGGCAATCGCCTGGAGCGTGGGCAAGTTCATCGAGAAGGGCAAGGTGGCCGGCACGGTCGATGAGGTCATGGGCCGCATCGCCTTCGCCTCCGAGGTGGCGGCCTGCGGCGGGCACGACCTGGTCATCGAGGCGGTCTTCGAGAACCTGCCCTTGAAGCGCGAGATATTCAAGGCCATGGACGCGGCCGCCGACCCGGCCGCGCTTCTGGCCAGCAACACCAGCGCCATCAGCATCAGCGAGCTGGCGGCCGTCACCCAGCGCCCGGCCCAGGTCCTGGGGCTGCACTTCTTCAGCCCGGTGCCGATGATGGCGGCGGTGGAGGTGGTGCGCGGCATGTTCACCACCGACGCGGTGATGGAGGCCGGCCGGGCCTTCGCGCTGGCCATCGGCAAGGAGCCGATCATGGTGCAGAAGGACGTGCCCGGCTTCCTCATCAACCGCATCAACTTCCCGGCCACCCTGGAGGCCATGCGCCTGGTGGAGATGGGCGTGGCCACGGTGGAGGACGTGGACAAGGGCTTGCGCCTGGCCAGCGGACGCAAGATGGGCATCTTCGAGACCGGCGACATGGTGGGCCTGGAAGTCACCCACGGCGCGCTCTTGGCCATCTACGAGGAGACCAAGGACCCGCGCTGGTTCCCGCCGGCCATCCTGCGCCGCAAGATCGCCGCCGGCCACGTGGGCAAGAAGGCCGGCAAGGGCTGGTATCTCTACGACCAGGACGGCAACAAGACCGGCATGAACAACTAGCGCCGCAGCAGGCGAGTACAGGAGATATGGCGATGAAAGAGCCCGTGATTGTGAGCGCGGTGCGCACCGCGATCGGCCGCCTGGGCGGCTCGCTCAGCCCGGTCAGCGACCGCGCCCTGGCCGGCCTGGTGGTCAAGGAGACCATGGCCCGGGCCGGGGTGGAGCCCAGCCAGGTGCAGGAGCTGATCTTTTCCCAGCAATACCGCACCGGCGACCTGCCGCCCAACATGGCCCGGCCGGTGGCCATCGACGCCGGCCTGCCCATAGAAGTGCCTGCCTTCACCGTGGCCAAGGCCTGTGGAGGCTCCTTGAAGACCGTCTTCCTGGCCGCCCAGGCCATCAAGGCCGGCGACCACGACCTGATCGTGGCCGGCGGCGTGGAGTCCATGTCCGGGGCGGCCTACATCCTGCCCAAGGCCCGCTGGGGCTTCAAGCTGGGCCACGCCCAGCTTATGGACCAGCTGGTGCTTTTCGATCCCATCAGCGGCAACACCATGGGCGAGACGGCCGAGAACGTGGCCGAGCGCTACCAGATCAGCCGCGCGGACCAGGACCAGTTCGCCCTCATGAGCCAGCAGAAGGCGGCCCTGGCCCAGAGCGAGGGGCGCTTCAAGGACCAGATCGTGGCCGTGCCGCTCAAGGGCAAAAAGGGCGAGGTCAAGCTCTTCGACACCGACGAGCACCCCCGCCCGGAGACCACCCTGGAGGGCCTGACCAAGCTGGCGCCGGTGTTCCGCAAGGGCGGCTCGGTCACCGCCGGCAACAGCAGCGGCATGAACGACGGCGCCGGGGCGGTGGTGGTGGCCAGCGCCGAGCGCGCCGCCGCCCTGGGCCTCAAGCCCCTGGTCTCCATCGTGGGCTACGCCAGCGTGGGCGTGGAGCCGGCCTACATGGGCATCGGCCCGGTGGACGCCACCAAGCTGGCGCTTAAGAAGACCGGCCTGGCCCTCAAGGACATCGACGTCGTCGAGCTCAACGAGGCCTTCGCCTCCCAGGCCCTGGCCTGCATCCGGCTCTTGGACATGGACATGGACAAGGTGAACCCCAACGGCGGCGCCATCGCCCTGGGCCACCCCATCAGCGCCACCGGCAGCGTCATCCTGACCAAGCTGATCCATGAGCTCAAGCGCAGCGACAAGGAGTTGGGCCTGGCCACCATGTGCCTGGGCGGCGGCCAGGGCGTGGCCCTGATCGTGCGCAACCTGGCCTAGCGCGAGGCGGCGGGGCCGGGCTTGGCCCCACCCCCCCCCAGGGGCTGGGTTCGGCCTCGCCGTCTCCTAATAACGACCCCTGAGCGCCGTGAAGCAAGCAAGGAGGACCGCGTGAACCTGGCTCAGATGCTCGTGGACACCGCCCGGCGCCTGCCGGATAAGACGGCCATCCGCTTCCAGGGCCAGAGCGTCAGCTTCGGCCAACTGGACCGCCGCGTCAACGGCCTGGCCGCCGGACTCAGGGGCCTGGGCGTGAGGCCCGGCGACGTCTGCGTCCTGATGATGCCCAACTCCATCAACTGGGTGACCTGCTACTACGCCCTGGCCAAGCTGGGCGCGGTGGCGCTGCCGGTCAACTTCCTCTACCGCGCCGCCGAGCTCGACCACATCTTCCGCGATTCCGGCGCGCGGGCCTTCATCGGCCACGGCGAGCACCTGGAGTACGCCGGCCCGGTGCTGGCGGGCATCCCGGCCATCGACATCCGCCTGGCCGACGGCCCGGCGGCGGAGGGCTTCCGGCCCCTGGCGGAGCTGATCCGCGAGGCGGAGGATTTCCCCCCCCACCCGGCGGCCGACGACGACACCCTGGCCATCATCTACACCAGCGGCACCACCGGCCTGCCCAAGGGCGCCATGCTCACCCACCACAGCCTGGGCAGCAACGCCCGCACCGTGGCCGACATGCGCGACACCGGGCCCGACGACGTGGTGCTGGGGGTGCTGCCCTATTTCCACATCTACGGCCAGACCAGCATCCTCAACTCCTCCATCTACCTGGGGCTGACGGTGCGGCTGTGGGTGCATTTCGACCCGGACGAGGTCTTCGCGGCCATCGAGGAGGAGCAGAGCACCATTCTGATCGCGGTGCCCACCATCTTCAACCGCCTGGCCGAGATGGCCGCGCAAAAGCCGCCCCGGCGCGCCGGCCTGCGCTTCTGCGTCAGCGGCGGGGCCTCGCTGCCGGTGGAGGTGCTGCGCCGCTTTGAGCAGGCCTTTGGCACCACCATCTACGAGGGCTACGGGCTGACCGAGTGCTCGCCGGTCTGCGTGGAGAACCCCTTCGGCAGGCGCACCAAGCCCGGCTCCATCGGCCTGCCCATCCCCGGCTTCGCGGCCAAGGTGGTCGACGAGCTGGATCGGCCGGCGCCGGTCGGCCAGGTGGGCGAGCTGATCGTGCAGGGGCCCGGCGTGATGAAGGGCTACCTCAACCAGCCCCAGGCCACGGCCCAGGCGCTCAAAAACGGCTGGCTGCACACCGGCGACCTGGCCCGGCAGGACGAGGACGGCTACATCTACATCGTCGACCGCAAGAAGGACATGGTCATCCGCGGCGGCTACAACGTCTATCCCCGCGAGATCGAGGAGGTGCTCTACGCCCATCCGGCGGTGAGCGAGGCGGCGGTGCTGGGCGCGCCCCACCCCGACCTGGGCGAGGAGGTGGCCGCGGTGGTGGTGCTAAAGGACGGCATGACCGCCACCGCCGAGGAGCTGCGCGAGTTTGTCAAGGCCAGGGTGGCCCCCTACAAGTATCCGCGCATCGTCAAGCTGGCGCGGGAGCTGCCCAAGACCAACACCGGCAAGATCCTCAAGCGATCCATAACCCTGGACTAACCGGACCGCCGCCGGCGGCTCCGCAATCACCGTGCACGCCGGCGAGCGGCCGGCCGAAAGGGAGGGATTAAGATGACCGCCAAATCGAGGATGCTGGCCGTGCTGTGCGCCCTGGCGCTGACGCTGGCCGCGGCCTACGCCCAGGCCGCCACCACCCTGCGCTTCCAGTGCGCCTATCCGGAGAACGCCAACGTGGGCCAGACCACGCTGTTTTTTGCCAGCGAGGTGGCCCGGTTGACCAACAACCAGGTCGAGGTGAAGGTGTTCTGGCCCGACCAGCTCACCAAGACCAGCGAGGTCTTCGACGCGGTGCGCCAGGGCATGCTGGACGGCTACACCGGCTCGCTGCTCTATTTCGCCGGCAAGGTGCCGGAAGTCAACGTGCAGTGGCTGCCCTTCAACTGGGACAACGCCGCCGAAGCCAAAGACATCCTGCTCAACAAGGGCTACCTGGACACCTTCGGCGAGGCGGTGAGCAAGCACGGCGTCACCCTGCTGGGCAGCCTGTCGGTGGCCAGCATGGGTCTTCTGACCAAGTTCCCGGTGGAGAAGATCGAGGACCTGGCCGGCAAGAAGATTCGCGCGGTGGGCATGGAGGCCAGCATCATGAAGGCCCTGGGGGCCTCGGCCGTGGCCATCGCCGGCGCCGAGCAGTACATGGCCCTGCAGCGCGGCACCGTCGACGGCACCGACTTCCCCTGGTACACCATCGAGCAGTACAAGTTCTACGAGGTCCTGAACCACATTATCAAGCCCGCCCTGCACACCCCCGGCATCGTCGAGATCATCATCAACAGCAAGACCCTGGCCGGCCTGACCCCCGAACAGCAGAAGGCCATGAAGCAGGCGGCCATGAACGCCATGGAAAAGAGCATGGTGGCCAGCGACGAGCTGGACGCCAAGGCCCTCAGCGACGCCGAGAAGCGCGGGGTGAAGGTCGTCACCATCAAGGGCGCCGAGATGAAGCGCTTCCACGATGCGGTCAAGCCGCTGTGGGACGCCGAGGCCAAGAAGTCGCCCTACTCCGAGAAGCTGGTGAAGATTCTGCGCGACCATCTGCTGACCAAGGGCATCGTGCTTTAGGCCAACCCAATCCCCAAGGCGGCGGGGCCCCGGCCCCGCCGCCCGTGGAGGAGGCATGCGCTCCCTGCTCAAAGCCATCAACGCCATCAACGGCTTCATGGGCCGGACGGTGTCCTGGCTCACGCTGGCGATCACGGCGCTGGTCTTCATGGAAGTCTTCCTGCGCTACATCTTCAACGCGCCCACCACCTGGTCCTACGAGGTCAACAACTACCTCCAGTGCGCCCTGGTGATGCTGGCCGGCGGCTACGCCCTGATGCACGGCGGACACGTGCGGGTGGACATCGTCTACCGCTTCTACGACGCTCGCAAGAAGGCCTGGGTGGAGATTCTCACCGCCGTCCTGGTCATCACCCCGGCGCTGCCCATGCTCTATTTCGGCGGCGAGCTGGCCTGGGAGGCCATGGTCACCGGCCAGCGCTCGGTCTCGGCGGCCGAGCTCCTGCTCTGGCCCTCCATGGCCACGGTGCCGGTGGGCGTGACGCTGTTGTTGATGCAGGCCCTGGCCAACGCCCTGCGCGCCGGCATCTTCCTGGCCACTGGCCGCGAAGCGCTGGAGGGTTAGCATGGACACCAGCCTGCTGGCCCTGATCGTCTTCGCCCTGCTGATCGCCCTGTTGATCAGCGGCGCGCCCATCGCCCTGGTGCTGTTGTTCATCGCCACCCTGGGCACCCTCTACACCTGGGGGCCCAAGGGCCTGCTGATGCTTTTCAACACCGCCTACGGGGAAGGCACCAACTTCATCCTGCTGGCGGTGCCGCTCTTTGTGCTCATGGCCAACGTGCTCAAGTTTTCCGGCCTGGCCGACGAGCTCTACGAGATCGTCTACCGCTGGATGGGTCGCCTGCGCGGCGGCCTGGCCATGGGCACGGTGGCCATCTGCGCCGTCTTCGCGGCCATGGCCGGCATCAGCTCGGCGGCCACCATCTCCATGGGCCTGATCGCGCTGCCCTCCATGCTGAGCCGGGGCTACAACAAGAACGTGGCCCTGGGCTGCATCAACGCCGGCGGCGCGCTGGGCATCCTCATCCCGCCCTCGATCATCATGATCCTCTACAGCAACATGACCGACGTCTCGGTGGGTCAGATGTTCATGGGCGGCGTGATTCCCGGCATCATGCTGACGGTGCTGTTCATCACCTACATCGGGCTGCGCTGCTTCTGGCAGAAGGAGCTGGCCCCGCCGATGCAGGAGCGCTACACCCTGGCCCAGAAGGTTTCGGCCTTGAAGGGCGTGGTGCTGCCCCTTTTGCTGGTGGCCCTGGTGCTGGGGGTGATGTACCTGGGCGTCTGCACCCCCACCGAGGCCGCGGGCATCGGGGCCGGCGGGGCCTTCCTGGCCGCGGCCGCCCACCGGCGGCTGACCTTCGCCCGCGTGCGCCAGGCCAGCATGGAGACCATGCACCTGAGCGCCATGATCTTCTGGATCATCATCGGCGCCAACACCTTCACCCATTTCCTGGCCTACGCCGGCATCCAGGACACCATGCAGAAGGCCATCCTGTCCCTGGACGTCAGCCCTTGGGTGATCCTGCTGGCCATCCAGTTCCTCTATTTCATCCTGGGCATGTTCCTGGACCCGGCCGGCATCCTGCTCTTGACCACGCCCATCTTCGTGCCCATCGTCACCAAGCTGGGCTTCGACCCGCTGTGGTTCGGCATCCTGTTCACGGTGAACATGGAGATGGCCTACATAACCCCGCCGTTCGGGTTCAACCTGTTCATACTCAAGGGCGTCACCCCGCCTGAGATAACCATGAACGACATCTACAACTCGGTCTGGCCCTTCGTGGCCCTGCAGGCCGCGGGACTGGGCTTGTGCATGCTCTGGCCGGAGCTGGCCACCTGGCTGCCTTCCCTGATGAGCACCGGCATGGCCGCCAACTAGAAGCGGCCGCGCCAAGGAGAACCGACGTGGGCGAAAAGCTGGTCCATTACGAACTGCGCGGCCAGGTGGCCCTGGTCACCATCGACCACCCTCCCATGAACGCCCTGGACGTGCCCACCAAGCTGGCCATCCGGGAGGTGTTCGACGAGCTGGACCAGCGCCGCGACGAGCTGCGGGCGGTGGTGCTGACCGGCGCGGGCGAAAAGGCCTTCGCCGGCGGGGCGGACATCAAGACCTTCCTGGAGCTGACCCCGGAGACGGCCAAGCGCCGCCTGATGCTGACCCACGCCATCTACGCCCAGATCGAGGGCTTCGTCTGGCCGGTCATTGCCGCGGTCAGGGGCTATTGCCTGGGCGGCGGGCTGGAGCTGGCCCTGGCCTGCGACATCCGCTATGCTGGCGAGAATGCCAAGCTGGGATTCCCGGAGGTGAACCTCAGCGTCTTCCCCGGCAACGGCGGCATCGCCCGCGGCCTCCAGTTTCTCAGCCTGGGCAAGTTCAAGGAGCTGGTCTTCTCCGGCGCCATGATCGGGGCCCAGGAGGCCATGGGGCTGGGCCTGGTGGAAAAGGTCGCGCCCGACGGCGAGGTGCTGGAGGCGGCCCTGGAGCTGGCCGGGCGCATCGCCCAGAAAGGCCCCTTGGGGGTGATGGCGGCCAAGAAGGCCATCAACCGCTGCCGCGACCTGGCCCTCATGGACCGCCTGGAGCTGGAGAGCGACCTCTGGGCCGGCCTCACCGCCAGTGAGGACATGAAGGAAGGCGCGCGGGCCTTCATGGAAAAGCGCAAGCCCGACTACCGCTGCCGCTAGGCGGCGCGCGGCACAAGGAGACACACCGATGGCGGTCATCACCATTTCCCGTCAGGTGGGCAGCCTGGGCGACGAGGTGGCCGAGACCCTGGCCGGCGAACTCGGCTACCAGTTGATCGGGGCGGGCGAGCTCAGGCAGGTGGCCTGCGACCTGGATCCCCGCTTCGCCGAGGAGGCCAAGGACCTGCAGATGGAGCGGGGACTTTCCGTGCTGGAGCGGCTGTTCTTCGCCCAGCCGGTCTACACCAGCCTCTACGCGGCGGTGATCCTGGAGGTCGCCAGCCGGGGCGGGGTGGTCATCCTGGGGCGCGGCTCCCAGGTGGTGCTGCGCGAAACCCCCCAGGTGCTTCGGGTGCGGGTGGTGGCCCCCACCGCGCTGCGCGTGGAGCGGGTGAGCCGGGCCATGGGCATCGACGCCGAGGAGGCGCGGGCGCGGGTGGAGCGGCACGACCAGGAGCGCCGCGCCCTGGTGCGCCAGATCTTCGACCACGACCTGCGCGACTGGGGTTTGTACCACCTGGTGCTCAACACCGAGAGCCTGGACCTGGCCGGCGCGGTGGCCATCCTCAAGCAATCCGTGGCCGAGGTGCGCCGCCTGCACCCGGACGATAAGCTGCACCAGGTCCTGCGCCCCCTGGCCGTGGCCAAGCTGATCGAGGCCAGGCTGCGCCGCGAGCTGATGCGCTCCAACCTGCTCAAGGCCGAGCTGGAGACGGACGGGGCCATCCACCTGAGCGGCTATCTGCACACGCCGGAAGAGGCGAAAAAGGCCGAGCGCCTGGCCGGCGAGTTGGCCAGGGACATCCCGGTGGTCAACCGCATCCGGGTCTCGACCCTGAACCTGAGCTGGCCGGTCTGAGGCCCGCCTGACCCATGGGGGCGGGGCGGGAGCCGCGGGCTTCTGGGCTCTACTATGGCTGGTGCATCGTGGGGGTGGCCTTTCTGGCCAACTTCATGTCCACCGGCACGAGTTTTTACGTCTTCAACGCCTTCCTGCTGCCGCTGTGCGAGCTGCGCGGCTGGACCCGGGCCGAGATCAACGGCGCGCCCATGCTGGGCTTCATCTGCGGCCTGCTGGCCCAGTTCGGTTACGGCTCCCTGCTGGAGCGCGTCGGCCCCCGCCTCCTGATGACCCTGGGGCCGCTGCTCTCCTGCCTGGCCTTCATCATGCTGGGCCGGGCGGAGAGCCTCTGGTTGTTCTATCTCTGCTACGTGGTCCTGCAGATCGGCAACTCGGCCATGAGCGGCATCGTGGGCAACACCGTGGTGTCCAATTGGTTCGAGGCTCGGCGCGGCCGGGCCATCGGCGTGGCCACCATGGGCATCTCGCTCTCCGGGGTGGCGCTGCCCTACCTGGCCCTGCGCCTGATCGCCCATGAGGGCATCGCCGCCGCCGCGCTCTACATCGGCCTGTCCTCCCTGGTGGTGGCGCCCCTGGCCTGGGCCGTGGTGCGCGGCGGGCCGGAGGAGTGCGGCCTGGCCCTGGAGGGCGGCCCGGCCGGCGAGCCGCCGCCCCACCTGGCCATGGGCGGTCTCCACCCCGGCGTTGCGCCGGGGCCGGACCTGGACGCGCGCGCGGTGTTGGCCCGGCCGGATTTCTGGGAGCTGGGCCTGGCCTACGCCCTGGGCCTGATGGGGGCCATGGGGGTGATGTTCCAGATCGCGCCCCGTTTCCAGGACCTGGGCCTGAGCGGCCCCTGGGCCATGGCCCTCACCGCGGCCATGGCCCTGTTGGGCGCCATCGGCAAGCTGGCCTGGGGCCAGTTCTGCGACTGGTGGCGGCCCTTCCGGGTGGTCTGCGCGCTGTTCTTGGCCAAGGCCCTGGGCATGGGCCTGGGGCTCATGACCGGCTCGGTCCTGGCCACGGCGCTCTTTATCCTGATCTTCGGCTTCGCCATGGGCGGGGTGATGTCCACCTACCCCATCCTGACCGCCCACATCTTCGGCCGCGAGGGCTTCAGCCGCGTCTACCGCATGCTGGTGCTGTTTTTGGCCCTGCAGGGCTTCGGCTACCTGGTCATGGGCCAGAGCTACACCCGCACCGGCTCCTACGACCTGGCCTACGCCTGCTTCCTTTTTCTCGACCTGGCGGCGGCCGGCTTGATCTTCAGCCTGGGCAGGCGGCAATCCCCGGCCATGGGCGCGGGGAGGGAAGGATGACGATGCGCGAGACCATGGAAGGCTTCCTGCACCCCCGGAGCGCGGCGGTGGTGGGGGCCAGCCGCGACCCCAACAAGGGCGGCCACGACCTGACCCACAACCTCGTCAAATGCCTGCCCGGCCGGGTGTATCCGGTCAATCCCCGCTACGGCGAGGTGGCCGGCGCGCGCTGCTACGCCTGCCTGGCCGACCTGCCGGAGAGCCCCGACCTGGCCGTGCTCTTCGTGCCGGCCCCGGCCGTGCCCGATTTGCTGCGCCAGTGCGCGGCCAAGGGCGTGCGCAGCATCATGCTGCAAGGCGCGGGCTTCGCCGAGACCGGGGCCGAGGGGGCCAGGCTGCAGGACGAGTGCCTGGCCATCGCCCAGGCCAACGGGCTGCGCCTGTGGGGGCCCAACTGCATGGGGGTGGTGGACGGCAACCAGCCCCTGGTGGCCTCCTTCATGCGCCCGGCCATCTGGGAGGGCAAGCTGAGGCCGGGCGGGGTGTCGTTGATCGTGCAGAGCGGCATGCTGGCGGCCGGCTTTTTGATGCAGGTCATCAGCCAGGGCTATTTCGGCCTGGCCAAGGCCTGCTCCATCGGCAACCGGGTGGACGTCAACGAGTGCGACCTCTTGGAATACTTCGCCCACGACCCCCAGACCGAGGTGGTGGCCATGTACCTGGAGTCGGTGAGCGATCCGCCGCGCTTCCGGGCCGCGGTGGAGAACCTGGGCCGGCCGGCCATCCTGCTCAAGGGCGGGCTCAGCGCGGCCGGGGCCCAGGCGGCGCTATCCCACACCGGCAGCCTGGCCGGCAACGCGGCCGTGGCCGAGGGCTTCTTCCGCCAGCTCGGCCTGCACCGCGCCCATGACTTCGTGGAGCTGATGGACCTGACCAAGGCCCTGTATCTGTGGCGGGGGCGCACTGGCGGCCGGCGGGTGGGGGTCATCACCTTCAGCGGCGCGGCCGGCATCGTGGCCGCCGACCACCTGACCGCCCAGGGCCTGGAGCTGGCCCGGCTCTCCCCGGCCAGCCTGGAGCGCCTGGCGGCGGTCTTCCCGCCCTGGATGGAGCCCCACAACCCGGTGGACCTGTGGCCGGCCATCGAGCGAAGCGGCCGGGCCGAGACCTACGCCGCGGCCCTGGAGGCGCTGTTGGCCGATCCCGGCGTGGACGCGGTGCAGGCGCACTACTTCGTGGAGCCGGCCATCCTGGACCAGGGCCTGGACTGCCTGGCCGCGGCGGCCACGAGCCCCAAGCCGGTCACCTTCTGGCCGGTGGGCGACGCGGGCTGCTTCGATGACTTCCGCGCCCAGGCCGAGGCCATGGGCGCGCCGGTGTTCGGCGAGGTCTCGCGCGGGGCGCGGGCCTTGGCCCTGGCCTGGGCCGAGGCCCGCCGCCACAGGGGCTAGCTGTCCCAGACCACCAGGGCGTCCACGGCCAGGGGCCGGCCGTCGGCGGCGAGCTTCACGGGGTTTAGGTCGATTTCCTTGAGCCCCGGCTCGTCCAGGCCCACGCGCCCCAGGGCCACCAGGAGATCGGCCAGGGCCCCGCGGTCGGCGGCCGGCCCGCCGCGCTGGGCGTCGAGCAGGGCGCGGCCGCGCAGCTCTTCCTGCATGTCCAGGGCGTGCTCGCGCGTGAGCGGGGCCACCCGGAAGGCCACGTCCTTGAGCGCCTCGGTGTAGATGCCGCCCAGGCCGAACATCACGGTGGGGCCGAACTGGGGGTCTTGCACCAGGCCGGCCACGAACTCGCGCGGGTCGGCGACCATCTCCTGCACCAGCGCCTCGGCCGGCTCCGCCCCCAGGGCCTGGCGCAACCGGCCCCAGGCCGCGCCGACGTCTTCCGGACCGCGCAGCCAGAGCTGGACCAGGCCGCGTTCGGTCTTGTGGGCCAACTCCGCCCCCGATGCCTTGAGCGCCACCGGATAACCGATCCGCTCCGCCGCGGCCAGGGCCTCCGCCAGGCTGGCGGCGGCGGTTTCGCGGGTGGCGGCGATGCCGCGGCCGGCCAGGAACAGCTTGGATTCATGTTCGCTCAACACGCGCGCCATGCACGGCCTCCTTCCTTCACTCCTTCGATCCCCTAGGCAAAAATCACACCGGCTGCGGCTAGTTATGCACAGTCTTGCGGGGGCGGGCCGCGGCCTGACGCCGGCGGGCCTGACTCAGGGGGTGCTTACGCCATAAAAAATTATAATAAATCCTTGCTATTGACGCCGCCGCCTCGGATGGGTATTTATTGAGGTCGGCGGACGCGTCTCGCAAGGCCTGGCCCAAACGCATTCATTCCCAGTGCTGCGCACAATAAGGGGCTTTCGCCTGCTCGCCGGGCGGACAGAACGCTGGCCGGCTCCAGCGCGCACCCGCAGCCTCCTGGGCGAGCCTAACCAATCATATCAAGGAGTCGGCATGCAAGCCCGCATCTCTGGCGCAATCATCACGCTGGCCCTGCTGCTAGCGACCGTCGGCCTGGCGACGGCCCAAGCCCTCAAGCCCGGCGACCAGCTCACCCTGTCGCAAAAGACCACCCTGATGTCCTCGCTGAGAGGCCAAGGGGCCTCCTCCTCCGCGGACAAGCATCCGGAGCTCAAGCCGGGGGTGGCGGTGAAGGTGCTGGGCTCGTCCTATGGCCTGGGCAAGCCCTGGTACGAGGTCGAAACCAGCGAGGGTCGCGGCTGGATCAGCGCCGTGGTGCTGGAGCGGCAGGCGCCGCCGCGGGAATGGCTGGAGAAGCTGGGCAAGCCGGTGGTGCTGAAAAAGGGGCAACGCCTAAGCCTGAGCGTGGATTCGCTGGACAACAACATTCTCACCGTCCAGGGAGACATATCCACCACCGTGCTGGAGGTGGCGTCGCTGCAAGTGGGCGCGAACAAGAGAGTGACCAGGGTGCGGGTCGAGGCGCCCCTGAGCGAGGGCGACCGAAAGGTGAAAGGCTGGGTCCAGGCCCAAGAATTGGGCCAGTGACCGCGCTTGCCGCTTAAAACCGGCGGCGTCAGGCAAGCGACTTTCCCCGCCCGGAGGCCGGCGGCCCCAAACGCGGCGGCGTCAGTCCTCCCAGAGCTGGGGGTCGATGATGCCGATCTTCACCGCGTACTTGACCATGTCCAGGCGGTCCTTGAGCCCCAGCTTCTTCATGATGTTGGTGCGGTGCTTCTCCACCGTCTTGGGGCTGACGCAGAGCACCTCGGCGATCTGGTTGGTGGAGTTGCCCTCGGCCACCAGGCGGAATATCTGCTGCTCGCGCTCGCTCAAAAGATCGTAGCCGCGCACCGCCGGGGCCTCGCGCCGGCTCTCCAGGTAGGCCCCCACCACCTCGGCCTCGATCTTGGACGAGAGGAAGTACTCGCCGCGATGGGCGGCGCGCACGGCGGCCAGCACGTCCTGCACCGGCGACGCCTTGAGCACGTAGCCCAGGGCCCCGGCCGCCAGCACCTGGCGCACGAAGGTCTCCTTGCCGTGCATGGTGAGTATCACGATGCGGCACTCCGGGGCGGCCTCCTTGATAAGGGCCGCGGCCTCCAGCCCGCTGACGCCGGGCATGGCGATGTCCAGCACGATCACGTCGGGCCTCTGGGCCTTGACCTTCTCCAGGGCCTCGCGCCCGTCGGCGGCCTCGCCGATCACCTCGAAGTCGGCCTGGTCCCCCATGAGCTGCTTGAGCCCGGAGCGCACCACGGCGTGGTCGTCGGCGATGAGCACCCGGATCTTGTTCATGCCCGCTCCCCCTCCGTCTCCTCCGGCGCGCCCGCCGGCGGCTCCTGCTCCACCGGCAGCTCGGCCCGGATCAGGGTGCCCTTGCCCGGCGTGGAACGGATGTCCAGCCGCCCCCCCACGCTGGCCACCCGCTCGCGCATGCCGATGAGCCCGATGCCGCCCTGGCCGGCCCCGGCCAGGCTGGGGGCGCCCCCAACCGCGAAACCCACCCCGTCGTCCTTGAGCATGAATATCACGCGGGGGTGGCTATAGGTGAGCTGGATGTTGACCACCCCGGCCTTGGCGTGCTTGGCCACGTTGGTCAGGCCCTCCTGTAGCAGGCGGTAGAGCACGATCTCCAGGCGGGGGTCCAGCCGGCGCTTGATGGCGAACCCCACGGCCATGAACTCCACCCGGAGCCCCGGCCGCCGGCGGCGGAAGTCGTTGACGTACCATTCCATGGACGGGATCAGCCCCAGGTGGTCGAGCATGTCCGGCCGCAGATCGCTGCTTATCTTGCGTATGTCGTCGGCCAGGCCCTCGATCAGCTCGATCAGCTCGCGGCAGCGCGCCCGCTCGGCGGCCAGATCGGGCGGGATGGATTTCAAGAGCGCCTCCACCCCGAAGTGCAGGGCGGTGAGCTTCTGGCCGAACTCATCGTGCAGGTCGGCGGCCAGGCGCTTGCGCTCGTCCTCGATGCCGGCGATGAGCCGGCGGGAGAGGTTGCGGATGTCCTCCTCGGCCAGGCGGCGGGCGGTGACGTCGCGCAGATAGGCCAGCACCACCGGCCGGCCGCGATAGGTGGTGCTGGTGGAGGAGACCGCCACCCAGAGGGAGGAGCCGTCCTTGCGCACGCCCTTGAAATCGTAGCGGCCGGGCACCTGCCGGCCGGCCTGGCGGGCCAGGCTGTATTCCAGCACCGGCACCGTCTCCTGGGGGTGCACCACCACCGACACCGGTCGTCCGGCCAGCTCGCGGCGCTGGGAATAGCCGAAGATCTCGGCGAACTTCTGGTTGAAGAACAGCAGCACCCCGTCCTGGATGATGGCCACCCCGTCGTTGCTGGCCTCGATGGCGGTGCGGTAGCGCTCCTCGCTCTCGCGCAGTTGGGCCTCGGCGGTGAGCCGGGCCAGGATCTGGTCCTGCAGCTCGTGGACCTTGCCCTCCAGCTCCTCGGCGTGGGCGCGGATGAGCTGGGCGCGCTCCTGGTAAAAGTCGATGCGCCGGATCAGGTCGCGCGGGCGGGCGCGCAGGTTGGCCAGGGTCTCGGCGTAGAGCTCCTTGAGGTCGTCGGCCTCGCGCTCGCTGAAGATGCCGGTGCCGGCCAGGGCCTTGTGGGCCGCGGCCGAACCCACGCTGCCGGCCAGGCTTTTCTCCACCTCGGCGTATAGCTCGGCCAGTTGGCTGATGCTGATGCGGCCCATGCCGGCCAGGCCCACGGCGGCGATGCAGCGTTCGGACATGTGGATGGCCTTGTCGCGGGTGAAGAAGCGGCAAAGCAGGTTTTCGAGCTTCTCGCGCTTGGCGTTCAGGTCGATGTAGGCCTCGCGCCGCGCCGAGCGCTCGAAGATGTCGCCGCTGGTCAGCGCGCCCACGAACTCCTCGGCCTGGCTCTGGCCCTCGGCGCTGGGCGAAAACAACAGCGAGCCCAGCACGTAGAGGCCCAGGTTGAAGACCAGGGTCCAGAAGACGGTGTGGCTGATGGGGTCCAGGCCGGCCACGCCGAAAAGCTGCTCCGGCCGCAGCCAATTGAGGCCAAGCGGCCCCTGGGTCAGCAGCTCGGCCGGGAACCAGCCGCTGCGCACGAAGGAGGGCAGGAGCGAGGTGTAGACCCAGACCACGAAGCCGGCCGCCAGGCCCAGGTAGGCCCCAGCCTTGTTGCCGCCGGGCCAGAAGATGCCGCCGATGATGGCCGGGGCGAACTGGAGCACCGCCGCGAAGGCGATGAGCCCGATGTTCACCAGCATCAGCGACTCGCCCACCCGGCGCTCGAACCAGTAGCCCAGGATGATGTAGATGGCCACCGCCGCCCAGCGGGACTGGAGCAGATGGCGCTCCAGGAAGGCCAGGCGCTTGACGCGCACCACCAGCGGCATCAACAGGTCGTTGGTGATCATGGTGGCCATGGTCATGGAGCTGATGAGCACCATGCTGGTGGCCGCGGAGAAGCCGCCGATGAAGACCAAGAGCGCCAGCCAGGTCTGGCCTTCGAGCAAGGGCAGGCTGAGCACGAACAGGTCGGCCTGGGCCACCGGCAGGCCCTTGATAAGCCCGGCCTGGGCGATGGGGTAGACGAAGAGGTTGATGAGCAGCATGTACAGCGGCAACAGCCACATGGCGTGGCGGATGTGCTTCTCCTCCTGGTTCTCCACCACCGCGATGTGGAACTGGCGGGGCAGGAACAGGATGGCGTTCATGCTGAGCAAGAGCCAACTGCCCCACTGGGCCAGGCTGGCGCGTTGGGGCGCGGGCAGGGGCGCGCCGGCCTCGCGGGCGGCCTGATAGCGGCCAAAGATGTCGCCCAGGCCGTCGAACATGAAATAGACCACGAAGACGCCGGCGGCCATGAACAGCACCAGCTTGACCATGCTCTCGGCGGCCACGGCCATGACCATGCCCTGGTGGCGCTCGGTGGGGTCCAGGCGGCGCACGCCGAAGACGATGGTGAACAGGATCATCAGCCCCACCACCAGCGGCCCCACGTGGGAGCCCACCCAGGCCGCGGCCGCGCCCTCGGCGCTGGTGATGAGCCCGAAGGTGGAGTAGATGGCCTTGAGCTGCAGGGCCACGTAGGGCATGTTGCCCACCAGGGCCAGGATGGTGACCAGGGCGGCCAGGCCCTCGGACTTCTCGTAGCGCACGCTGATGAAGTCGGCGATGGAGGTGATGTGGTGGGCGGTTTTCAGGCGCACCAGCTTGCGCAGGAGCGTCCACCAGAAGATGGCCACCAGGGAGGGGCCCAGGTAGACGGTGAGGAAGACCAGGCCGCTGCTGGCGGCCAGGCCCACCGAGCCGTAGTAGGTCCAGGTGGTGCAATAGACGGCCAGCGAAAGGGAGTAGATGAGGGGGTTGGCCACCCGGTTGCGCCCGGCCGCGCTCTGGCGTTCGGTCCACAGGGCCAGCATGAACAACAGGCCCATGTACAGACAGAAGACGGCGATGACCGAGACCGGGTTGAACATCAGGGGCGGTCCCCGCCCGGCGGCTCGCCCCGGCCGGGCCTGGCCCGTCCCTGGCCCAGCAGCCCCAGGGCCAGCACCAGCAGCGCCCAGGCGCCGAAATAGAAGACGAAGCCGGCTTCGGCGCTCCAGTCGCCGCCGGTCAGGTAGGGCCAGTGCAGCAGGACCAGGAACAGGCTGAACAACAGCCATTGCAGGCCCGGCCGCCCCAGTAGTCTGCGGAAAGAGCGCATGCCCCTCCCCCGCGGGCCGATCCCCCGGCCAACTCGCCGGCGGGACTCATCCAACATAACATCGCGACGGGGTGGTTAGCCAGGGGGGTTCACGCCTCCGGCGGCGGGCCGGCGCGGCCGGTCTGGCGGGCGTAGTCGGCCAGGAAGGCGCCGTCGCCGGCGGCGCGCGCGCGGGCCAGCTCCTCGAACTCCTCGGCCATCTGGCTCAGGGCCACCGAGAGCTCGCCGGCGCGCGATTCCATGTCGCGCAGGCAGCGCTCGATCTCGCGGCAGGCCTGGTCCAGGCGCACCCCGGCCGAGCCGCCGTTGCAGAGCATCTGGTGGCGACGGCGGAAGGCCCGCACCAGGCAGCCGCCCAAAAAGGCGCTCAAGAGCGGTTCGGCGGCGGCCTGCTCGGCCAGGGCCACGAAGAGCTGGTCGGCGGAGTTGACCAGACGGGGATTGGCCTTTTCGGGGTCGCAGGGGAAGTCCATCAGGGGGGCGGCGGCGCGCTGCCAGAGCCGGGTGGCCCCGGTGTTGGCCAGGCGCAGGCCGCGGGCCACCAAGGCCAGCTCGGTCGGGGTCAGCCATCGCTCTCGGTCCAACCCGGCCAGGCGCAGGGGCTGGCCGGGGCCGCCCAACAGAGCGACCACCTCGGCCGGATCGGCCACGCGGGTGCCGGGCAGGCCCAGGCCGCGCCGGCTGAGGTTGAAGGCGCGCAGATTCACGCGGGCCAGCACCCGGCCCAGGGCGTTGGCCGCCGCGGCCAGGCCCAGTTGGGTGGCCACCGGGTCGCCGTCCATGCCCGGCAGGAGCACCCCGCCGGCCGGGTCGGTGAGGTCGGCCCCGGCCAGGATCAGGGGCTCGCAGCCCATGAGGGCGGCGAACTCGGCCAGGCGGCCCAGGGTGTGGTGCTGGGGGGTGAGGGCGGCGGCGAAGGGCTCCAGGAAGCCGGGCAGGCCCAGCCGGGGGCCCAGGCAGACCAGGCGCGGGCCAGGGTGGTGCTTGACGGTGTCGGCGTGGGCCGTCTCCTCGGCGATGAGCGGCACCCGCGCGAGGTCGGGATGCCGCCAGCCGGTGAGCGGACCGGCCGCCGGGCTGGTGACCGCCACCGCGGTGGGCAGCACCCCGGCGGCCAGGACCCTGGGCAGGGCCGCGTCGCTGCAAAACACCGCCGCTCCGCCCAGCCGGCCCTGGAGCGCCTCAAGCGTCGACTCCAGGCTGGGGCCAGCCTCCAGGATCAGGGCCGGCCGGCCCCGGAGGGCGCCGGGCAACTCCGCCGCCCGGCCCATGAAGGCCAGATGGCAGAGGTTGCGGATCAGGTTGGCCCCGCTGGGGCCTTCCCAGGCCAGGGCCCAGTCCCGGGCCAACAGCGCCTGGCCCAGCACCCGGAAAAGCCGCGCCCGGGCCGCCTCCTCCGGGGCTCCGGGGGCCGGCCCGCAGCACTGCACCACGCGCAAGGCCTCGGCCAGGGCCAGTTGGGGGTGGCGGGCCAGGGCTTCTTCCATGGCGGCCTCGGCCGGGGCCAACAGCACCAGGGAGCCCTCGGCCAGGTGGTCGGCCAGGTCGTGGCGGCCCAGGCCCAGGGCCAGGAGCTCCGGCCGGGGCTGGAGCACGAAGACCTGGTGGCCGGCCGGCATGCGCGCCAAGAGCTCGGCCACCTCGTCCAGCGCCCCGCCCCCCACCACCAGGGTGATGCCGTCGGGGCGCAGGTCCGGGGCCAGCAGGGGATTGCCGGCCGCGGCCAGGGCGGCCAGGCTGGCGCCGTCGCAGGCGCCGAAGTCGGCCTGGCCCTGGAGCCAGCAAGCCACCTCCGGCGCGGCGGCGGCCAGGGCGGCGAAATTTTGCCGAAGCAGTTCGGGAATGAAGGTGGGGGCCTTCACCGGTCCCGTCCCCGCGCCCGCGGCCGGGCCGGGACGCGTTTGGCAGCCAACGGCATGATGCTGAAACACATCCTGCCTGGGGGAGTTTCCGGCAATGTTACCGGCCGCCCTCGTCGCCCGCAACCCAGGCCGGCCGTTTGGCGGGCGAGTCCTGGAGCCGGCCGGCCTTGAAGCGCAGCAGTATCGGCGCTCCGTCCTGGTCGCGATAGACGTAGTGCTCCTCGTCCTGGAACAGGTTGACCATGTAGGACCGCCGGGGCCGGCCCCAGGCCAGCTCCACCTCGCGCTGGCCGTCGCCGGCCTGGATATCCCCGGCCGCCAGGCGGCGGGCGTTTTGGGGGGAAAGCCGGGCCTGGGCCAGGCGCTCCAGGCGTTGGCGGTGGCCGGCCGGCGGCCCGGGCAGGACGACGGCGGCCTCGGCCTCGGCCCAGGCCTGGCGGCCGTCGGGCAGCTCCACCCGCAGCCGCTGGCCCTCGCGGGCGGTCAGGGGCAGCGCGCTCAGGGCCGGGGCCTGGCCGGCCGGCTGGCCGGCCGCGTCGTCCAGGGGGGCGTCGCGCCAGAATACGGCGGTCTGGGGCGGGCCGCAGGCGAACCCGCCCCCGGCATCCCCGGCCAGGAGGGCCAGGACCAGGCAGAGCCGCGCCAGCCCGCGCGCACCGGGGATGGCGCGCCGGAAAAGTCCGGGGCCGGAATTTCGCGGGGGCATGCCCTAGTACATGCTGGAGTTCCAGCGCTTCTTGCGCCGGCCGAAGGCCAGGCCGATGAGCCAGCCCAGCATCAGCACGCCGCCGCCGGCCAGGAACCACTTGAGGTTGGTGGAAAAGCGCAGGGACTCCACCTCGGTGGACAGATCCTCCACCTCCTGGCCCTGCAACTGGTATTCCTCCTGCAGCTTGGCGAACTCCTCGCGCAGCTTGATGACCTCGGCGCACTCGCCCTGGAGCTGGGCCAGGGCGGCCTCGGCCTGGGCGGCGCGGCTTTCGGCCAGGCCTTGCAGGCGGCGGGCCTCGGCGGATTCGCGCTTGAGCTCCTCCAGGCGCTGGGCGCTGTTCTTGCCCTGGGGGTCGATCTCCTTGATGCGCACCACCGCCGGGACGTCCTCCATCAGGAAGCGCCGGAGAACCCAGCCTTCCTTGCCGCTCGCGGTGCGCACCCGTGCCCAGCCCTCGCTGTTTTCCTCCAGCACGCTGACCGCATCCCCGGATGCGATCATCTCGATCACCCGGTTCTCGGTGGTGGGTCCGGTGCGCACGGTTATCTGCAGCCGGTCGCTGACGTAGAGGTTTTTTTCGGCCAGGCCGGGGCAGGCCCACGACACCATGAGCGCCAAGGCGAGCCCAAGGGTGGCGGCAGCTTTCATGTCCATGGCTCCCGTGGAAAAAAGGCCAGGGGTTAACGCTGGTTAAGTTAACAGAGGGCCGGCGGCGTGTCAACGCGCCCTTGCCGTCCCCGGCGCGGCCGCATTTGACCTTTGCCGGCGAGAATGCTATTACCCTGAAGGTATAACTGTTATTACGCCATGCTCGCGGGCCGCCACCGGGAAGGTGCGCCATGATTAAGGGCCATGTCCTGATAGTCGACGACGAGCCCACCAACCTGACCTTGCTGGAAGAGCTTTTCCACCAGCAGGGCGCGCGCACCTCCAGCGCCGGCAACGGCCTGGACGCCCTGCGCCTGGCCCATGAGAACCGCCCCGACCTCATCCTGCTGGACGTGATGATGCCCGGCATGGACGGCTACGAGGTCTGCCGCCGGCTCAAGGCCGACGAATCCACCCGGCGCATCCCGGTGGTGATGGTCACCGGCCTGGGCGCCCTGGACGACAAGCTCAAGGGCCTGGACGCCGGGGCAGACGATTTCTTGAGCAAACCGGTCAACGCGGCCGAGCTCCTGGTGCGCTCGCGCAATCTCCTGCGGGTCAAGGAGCTGGACCAGGACCTGGACAACGCCTATCACCGCCTGGCCGAGATCGCCTCCTACACCAACGTCCTGCTCAAACAGTTCGACCCCTACCGTTTCGAGCTCAACCAGAGCCTGCGCCTGCTCATGGAGTTTTTGCTGGGCGCCCAGCCCGGCGACAAGACCCGCCCCAGTCGGGCCTTGCTCCTGGGCGCCGATCAGACCGGCGACTGGAGCGGCTGGGACTACACCTTCGCCGATGGCCGGCTGGCCACCCGGCCGCTGCCCGACCCCCTGAGTCCGGCCGAGCTGCGCGGGCTCTTCGGCGGCCAGGGCGTCATCTACGCCAACCGGGGCGAGCCGGCCTTCGCCTCCATCGCCAGCCTGCCGCTGTGGTCCCACGCCGGCCAGGAGCCGCCGGCCCAGAACCTGGTGGCCTACCGCTCGGCCTCGGTGGCGGTCATCGCCCAGGATTTCGGCAAGCTGGTCAGCGCCTACGACACCCAGGTGCTCTCGGCCCTGGTGGGCACCGTGCATTTTTTCCTTAAAACCATCAGCAGCCAGATCCAGGAGGTGGAGCGGGCCTTCCTCTACACCATCGGCGCCCTGGCCCGCGCGGCCGAGAGCCACGACGAGGACACCGGCAACCACATCATCCGGGTCAACCGCTACGCCGAACTGGTGGCCCAGAGCCTGGGCTGCGAGGACTCCCTGGTCAAGACCCTGGGCTACTCGGCCCAGATGCACGACGTGGGCAAGCTGCACATCCACCCCGACATCCTGCGCAAGCCCGGCCGGCTGACTCCGGAGGAATGGACCGAGGTCAAGCGGCACACCATCTACGGCGTGCGCATCCTGGGCGACGACCCCCGCCTGGCCATGGCCCGCGAGGTGGCCATCAGCCACCACGAGCACTGGGACGGCAGCGGCTATCCCTACGGCCTCAAGGGCGAGCACATCCCGCTGACCGGGCGCATCGTCATGCTGGCCGACATCTACGACGCCCTGCGCAGCGTGCGGCCCTACAAGCCGGCCTACGACCACGCCACCGCGGTGCGCATCATCACCAAGGGCGACGACCGGGTGAGGCCGGAGCATTTCGACCCGCGGGTGCGGGAGGCCTTCGGCGACCTGCACCGCCAGATCGAGGCCATCTTCGTCGAGCTGCCCAGCCACGGCGAGCCGGCCGGGCTGCTGCCGCGCCCCGGCAGCCTGGGCCTGGGGCGTTTCGGCCAGGCCGAAGCGGGCGATGGCGGAGGCATACTCAAGTGACGATCCCGCCGCCCGCCGGCGGACCGGAATCCAGCGACCATGCCCGGCCGGACGGCGCCGCCGGACCCGGCCAGGAAGCGACATGCCTGAGGGCCCATGATAGGGGGGCGCCTCTAAACCAGACGTTATCCTATTCATGCAGCAGCAAGGAGGAGGGACCATGAGCGAGATCAAGACCATCGGCGTGGTGGGCGCGGGCACCATGGGCAACGGCATCGCCCAGTTGGCCGCCCAGATGGGCGCCAACGTCATCATGCGCGACATCAAGGACGATTTCGTCCAGCGCGGCATCAAGGCCATCGACAAGTTCCTGCAAAAGGGCGTGGAAAGAGGCAAGGTGACGGCCGAGCAGAAATCGGCCGTGCTGGGCCGCATCATCGGCACCACCGACATGGGCGAGCTGGCCAAGGCCGACTTCATCATCGAGGCGGTGATCGAGGATTTGGACCTCAAGAAGCAGGTCTTCGCCCAGCTCGACGAGGTCTGCCGGCCCGACGTCATCCTGGCCACCAACACCAGCTCCATGTCCATCACCCTCATCGCCGCGGCCACCAAGCGCCAGGACAAGGTGGTGGGCATGCACTTCTTCAACCCGGTGCCGCTCATGAAGCTGGTGGAGATCATCCGCGGCTTCGGCACCAGCGACGAGACCGTGGCCGTCACCACCGCGCTCGCCCAGAAGATGGGCAAGGAGACGGTGGAGGTGAAGGTCGACAGCCCCGGCTTCATCGTCAACCGCCTGATGATCCCCCATATGATCGAGGCGGTGAAGCTCCTGGAAGAGGGCGTGGCCAGCAAGGAGGACATCGACAAGGCCATCAAGCTGGGCCTGAATTACCCCATGGGCCCCTTCGAGCTGATGGACTTCACCGGCATCGACATCTGCAAGTACGTGGCCGACTACTTCTACCTGGAGCTGAACAAGGAGCAGAAGTGGTCCGTGCCCACGGTGATGAAGAACCAGGTGCGTTCGGGCTTCGTGGGCCGCAAGACCGGCAAGGGCTGGTACGACTACAACAAGTAGCCGCGCCGAGGACGGATTGAACACGGGCCGGGGCCGCGCGCCCCGGCCCGTTCTGCGCCAGGGCGGGAGGGAAGGGGACAAGCGATGCAAGCCGAGGACGTGGCCAGGCTCAAGGACCTGGCCGGGGGATTGGCCGGGCTGTGCGAAAGCTGGCTCATCATGCGCGAGGCGCTGAAGGACATCACCGCCTGCGCGCTGAGCCAGGAGATGGGCCAGGCCCAGCGCCTGGCCTTCATCAACAACCTGGCCAACAGCGCCCTGGAGGCGGCGGACAAGGCCTAGCGCCCCACCAGCACCTCGAACTCGTCCAGGGCCACCTCCTGGCCGCCCCAGCCGATCTGGCAGCGGCCGGCCCAGAGCTTGCCGATGTGCAGGCCGTCGCGGTGGCGGCCCCGGCAGACGCACAGGTCCTGGCCCTGGGCGCGGCCGGCCACCAGGCAGCCGCCCCCCCCCAAACCCGCCCGGCCCTTGCGCCAGACAAGGCCGCCGCCGGAGCGCACCAGAATCTCGAACTCCCTGGCCAGCTCCTCCCGGCCGCGATAGCCCACGTTGCAGCGGCCGCGCCAGTATTTGCCGATGTGCAGGCCGTCGGGCATGCGGGCGCGGCAGACGAAAAGCTCGCCCTCGCGCACCATGCCCCCGCCCACCGCCCCGGCCGGCGGCTCGCCCTCGCCGGCCGCCACCCAGGCCAGCCCGCCGCCGGCCAGGACCTCGTAGGGGGCCGCCCCCAGTTCGGCCCCGCCCCAGCCGATCTGGCAGCGCCCCTGGCGCAGCTCGCCGATGTGCACCCCGTCGCGGTGGAAGACCCGGCAGACGCTTAGCTCGCCCTGGGGCCCCTTGCCGGCGGCGAAGACCCCTTCCGGCAACGGGTCGGCCTCCGGCAGCCAGCGGGCCTGGCCGCGGTCCACCAGGATCTCGAAGCTTTCCAGGCTGACCTCGTGCCCGCCCCAGCCCACGTTGCAGCGGCCGTTGAAGAACTTGCCCGGATGCACGCCGTCGCGGTGCTTGCCCCGGCAGACGTAGAGATCGGATTCGGGCACGAAGCCGGCGCGCACCGCGCCTTCGGGCAGGCGCCCCTGATAGCGCACCCAGGTCGGTTCGGCCGCGGCGGGCGCGGCCCAGGCCAGGCCGAGCAGCAGCGCGCAGAGGCAGGCCAGGCGTCGCATGACGGTCTCCTTCGACGGGGCCGAAGCCCTCGGTTCACCGGCTCGTCCACGGTCTCAACGCAGAGCAAAGGCCGCAGGGGGCCCTGGCGGTGAAAATCCAGGCGGGCGCGCGGGCGGCCTGGGCGCCGCCGCCGTGGGGCCTGTGCTTGGAGCGCCTCCAGGGTAGCCCACCGCCCCCCGGCGCGCAAGGCCTCCGGCCCCGGCGCGAGGGCCTCCCCCCGGCGGCCGGTTCTGGGTTATCATGGCCGGGATCATGCCCACCATCCCGCGGAGAGGCCGCCATGCCCAAGCTCCCCCTGGCGTCGATCCTGACCCTGGCCCTGGTCCTGGCCGCGAGCTGGTCCCCGGCGGCCGGCCCCGCCCAGTCCGGCAACTGCCTGGAGAGCAACCTCTGGCCGCCCATGACCGACACCATGTCCCTGCATCCGGTCAAGGCCCCCAACAAGGCCCTGGACCTCGCCTGGCCCGCCCCCAACGCCCCCACCGTCCTGGGCCTGTGGTCCTATCACGGCGGGTCCAATCAGCGCTGGACCATCTACATGGGCCTGAGCGGCAAACTGCCCAACTCCTACATGATCAAGACCACCGCCGACCGGCGCTGCCTGGTCTGGAGCCGCCCCCTGCCCCCCCTGCCGGAGCGCCTGCACACCGTGCGCTGCGACGGCGAGGACCCCGCCCAGCGCTGGTGCATAACCGGCGCGGGCGGTGGGGCGGTGCGCATCCGCAACCACCAGACCGGCGGCTGCCTGAGCGTGGACGGCAACCTGGCCGCGGAGGGGGCCCCGGCGGTGCTCAAGCCCTGCGACAACTCCCCGGAGCAGCGCTGGCTGGTGCGCTAGGCCCATGCGCCCAAAAAGCCGCCGGGCGCGCGCCGCCCCGGCGTTCAGCGCCCCAGCTCCACCCGGTTCTTGCCGGCGGCCTTGGCCCGGTACATGGCGCGGTCGGCCCGCCGCACCAGGGCCTCCTCGTCGTCGCCGGGGCCGAGTTCGGCCACGCCCAGGCTGATGGTGGGGGCGGGGGCGGATTCCGGGATCAGGGCGGCCAGGCTGCGCTCGGCCCTGGCCCGGATGCGCTCGGCGGCCAGGGCCGCCCCGGTCAGGTCGGAGTCCGGCATTATCACCGCGAACTCCTCGCCGCCATAACGGCAGGCGCGGTCGCCCTCGCGCAGGCCCTGGCGCAGCACCACGGCCAGGGCCTGGAGCACCCGGTCGCCCATGACGTGGCCGCAGGCGTCGTTGAAAACCTTGAAATCGTCCAGGTCCAGCATCACCAGGGCCAGGGGCTGGCCCAGGCGGCGGGCGTGGCCGATCTCGCTGGTCAGCCGGCTGCCGAAATAGCGCCGGTTGTACAGGCCGGTGAGCCCGTCGGTGATGGAAAGCTCGCGCAGGCGGCGCTGGTCGCGGTCCAGGCGCTCGCGCTCGCGGCGCAGCTCGCGGATGCGCTCGGCCAGGGCCAGGGTCAAGAGCAGCGACTCCAGGGTGACGCCCAGGGGCAGCACATAGGGCGCCCAGGGCCGCGGGGGCAGCGCGCCCAGGGAGAACAGGATGAAGGTGACGGTGGCCAGGAGCAGGATCGACCAGGCGGCCAGGA
>JBMORH010000005.1:0-7297 GCA_049322275.1 Thermodesulfobacteriota bacterium | reverse complement strand
AGCAGCGACTCCAGGGTGACGCCCAGGGGCAGCACATAGGGCGCCCAGGGCCGCGGGGGCAGCGCGCCCAGGGAGAACAGGATGAAGGTGACGGTGGCCAGGAGCAGGATCGACCAGGCGGCCAGGAGGGGCAGCACATAGGGCGCCCAGGGCCGCGGGGGCAGCGCGCCCAGGGAGAACAGGATGAAGGTGACGGTGGCCAGGAGCAGGATCGACCAGGCGGCCAGGAAGGTCCGCGCGGCCCGGAAGCCCGCCCGCAGGCAGGCCGCCGCGGTGCAGACCGCGTGGGGCGGACCCAACACCGCCACGCCATAGCCCAGGGAATTGGCCAAGCTCATCTGGCCCGCCGCCGCCAGCGCCATCATGGCCACCGGGGCGTAGAGGAAGAAGTTCAGAATCTTGTCCCAGAAGGGCGCGTTGACGCGGCTGTCCAGGAACTGTCGGGTGAAGAAGGCGGCGAAGAACATGGTGGCCCCCAGCAGCAGGGCCTGGATTTGGGGCAGCAGGGGTTGGGGCATGCTCAGCGCGGCCGGAATCTGGCCGTGCAGCACCAGTTGGCCGGAGAGCATGGCCGCCACGTAGCAGACGTAGGCCAGGTAGGCCGGGTCGCGCAGGGAAAAGAAGATGACCAGGTTGAACAGGATCAGCGCCCCCAGCACGCCGTAGAGCACGCCGAAGACCTGGCTGTCGCGGTAAACCCGCTCCGCCAGGCCGCGGCCGGTCCAGAGCCGCATCTGCATGCTGAGGCTGATGCCGCTTTTCAGGCGCACGTAGAGCGGGCGGGCCAGGTCCAGGTCGGCCGGCAGGGTGAAGACGTTGGTGCGGAAGGAGACCGCCTGGGGCGGGCGGGGGCGCTCGCAGCCGGCGGCGATGCGCCGCCAGGCCTGGCCCGGCCCGGCCACCGGGCAATAGATGTCGATCTCGGCGATGATGGGCTTGTCCAGCTCCAGCAGCCAGACCCTGACCCCGTCGTCCTCCGCCTGGCCGGGGGCCAGGGCCAGGCGCACCCAGACCGCCGCGCTGGTCAGCCCCAGGTCCAGGGCGGCCCGCCCCCAAGCGTGGAAGCGCCCGGCCAGCTCCGGCGAGGCCGCCTGGGCGATCTCCAGCCGCCCGCCGGCGTCCTCCAGCACCGCCAGGTGGGGGGCCAGCGGCCGTCCGTCCAGGCCGGCGTCCAGGCGCAGGGGCGTCTGGCCCCAGGCCGGCGCGGCGGCCAGCAACGCGCCCCAGGCCAGGGCCGCCAACTTCAGCCACAGAGTGTGAATCATCACCGCCAGGCCCCTGCCGATGCAGCGTCCGGTTGTCACCCCCCCTGGGAATTACGGCCTTTTGTGGCACGCCGCCCGCCGGCCGGCCAACGCCAAAAGCAGGCGCCGGCAAAGTCCTTGCGCGGGGTGGGTGCAGCCTCTATGATGGGCCTAACACCAGTTTGCGGTCGAAACCATCCATGGCTTTGATCGCCCCCCGGCCGGGGAAAAGCGTGGTTTTGTCCGGCCGGGCGGGCGCGCGCGCCTGGCGGGCCTGCCCGGTCGCTGCAAGGAGGCTCCATGAAAATCAAGCGGTTGGCCCATATCGGCGTGGCGGTCAAGGACGTGGACGAGGTGGCCAAGGTCTACACCGAGATGCTGCCCCTTGAACTGACCTCCCGCGACAACGTGGGCGAGCTGGTCACTGGCTTTTTGCCGGTGGGCGAGACCAGCATCGAGCTGGTGATGAGCACCACTCCGGAGGGAGTGATGAGCGGCTACATCGCCAAGAAGGGCGAGGGCGTGCACCACCTGGCCTTCGAGGTGGACGACGTGGAGGCGGCCTGCGCCGAGCTCAAGGCCAAGGGCGTGCCACTGACCAGCGACGCCCCCCGCCCCGGCGCCCACGGCAGCAAGGTGATCTTCCTGCATCCCAAGGCCACCCGCGGGGTGCTCATCGAGCTGGTGGAATACCCCCGCGAGCACTAGACGCCGGCGCTTGTCCGGTCGCGCCTTGCGCGCGGATGACAAACATGGAGCCCAGGCGCACCGGCCGTTCTGGGCGCAGGCAGGGCATCCCCATGGGCCAGAACCCGCAGCCAGAGAGCTACACCATCGCCCCGCTGACCCCGGCCGACCGCGAGCCGGCCATCGACCTGCTCAACCACTACATCGCGGGCAGCTTCGCGGCCTTTCCCCTGCGCCCCATGCCCTATCCCTTTTTCGACATGCTGCTCAAGGCCGCTGAGACCCATCCGGCCCTGACCGCCCGCGATCCGGCCGGGGTTTTCGCCGGCTTCGGCATGTTGCGGCCCTATCATTTCGCCGAGTCCTTCGCGGCCACGGCCGAGATATCCTATTTTCTGGCCCCGGAGCACACCCGGCGCGGCCTGGGCGGCCTGCTCCTGGCCCGGTTGGAGGCCGCCGCCAGGGCCATGGGCGTCAACCAGCTCCTGGCCCAGATATCCTCGCTCAACCAGCCCAGCCTGGACTTCCACGCCCGCCACGGCTTTGCGCAGTGCGGGCGCCTCAAGGACATCGGCCGCAAGTTCGGCCGCGACTTCGACGTGATCTGGATGCAAAAAGCCGTGGAAGCGGCATAATGAATGGATTGGCAAGCACACCGGCCGGGGGAGAGGGCCCGCGCCATGGCTTATGGCTCCCAGGCGGAGAGGAACCATGTGGGAATACACTGACAAGGTAAAGAAGTATTTCACCGACCCGGTCAACGTCGGCGAGGTGGAAAACCCCGACGGCGTGGGCGAGGTGGGCTCGCTGGCCTGCGGCGACGCGCTCAGGCTGACCATCAAGCTCGACGACGCCGGCAGGATCGCCGACGCCAGGTTCCAGACCTTCGGCTGCGCCAGCGCCATCGCCAGCAGCTCGGCGCTCACCGAGATGATAAAGGGCATGACCCTGGAAGAGGCGGCCAAGGTGACCAACCGGGACATCGCCGATTTCCTGGGCGGCCTGCCGCCGGAGAAGATGCACTGCTCGGTGATGGGCGAGCAGGCCCTGCAGGCGGCCATCCGCAACTACCAGGGCCTGGAGCCCCTGCCCTCGGAGGAGGGCCTGGTGGTCTGCGAATGCTTCGGCGTCACCGACAAGGAGATCGAGCGGGTGGCGCGGACCAACAACCTCCACACGGTGGAGGAGATCACCAACTACACCAAGGCCGGCGGCGGCTGCGGCAAGTGCCAGGACAAGATCGAGGAGCTGCTGGCCAATATCTGGTCCCAGCCCGCGCCGGAGAAGGCCCCGGCCGCCCCGCCCAAGAAGAAGCTGACCAACATCCAGAAGATGAAGCTGATCGAGGAGACCCTGGAGCGCGAGGTGCGCCCGGCCTTGAAGGCCGACGGCGGCGACATCGAGCTCATCGACATCGCCGGCGACGTGGTGCAGGTGAGTCTGCGCGGCCGTTGCTCCTCCTGCGCCGCCAGCCAGGCCACCCTGGGCCAGTTCGTGCAATCCAAGCTCCGGGAATTCGTGGCCGAGGAGCTGGTGGTGGAGGAGGTGAAGCCGTGAGCAGCCAGCGCGTGGTCTACCTGGACAACAACGCCACCACCCAGGCCGCGCCGGAGGTGGTGGCGGCCATGCTGCCGTTCTTCGCCGAGCACTACGGCAACCCCAGCTCCATGCACGCCTTCGGCGGGGCGGTCAAGGCCCACATCGACCGCGCCCGCCAGCAGGTGGCCGACCTGCTGGGCTGCCTGGCCGAGGAGATCATCTTCACCAGCTGCGGCACCGAGAGCGACAACGCGGCCCTGATGAGCGCCCTGCGCAGCTTTCCCAACAAGCGCCACGTGGTCACCACCCGGGTCGAGCACCCGGCGGTGCTGAACTTCTGCCAGGACCTGGCCCGCCGGGGCTACGAGGTCACCTTCCTGCCGGTGGACCGCCGGGGCAACCTGGATATCGACCAGGCGGCCGAGGCCATCGGCGAGGACACCGCGCTGGTCAGCGTGATGTGGGCCAACAACGAGACCGGCGTCGTCTTCCCGGTGGAGCAGATCGCGGGGCTGGCCAAGGCCAAGGGCGCGCTGTTCCACACCGACGCGGTGCAGGCCGTGGGCAAGGTGCCCATCAAGCTCAATGAGACGGCCATCGACCTGCTGAGTCTCTCCGGCCACAAGCTGCACACCCCCAAGGGCGTGGGCGTGCTCTACGTCAAGAAAGGCACCCCCTTCGTGCCCTACATCATGGGCGGCCATCAGGAGCACGGCCGCCGGGCCGGCACCGAGAACGTGCCCTACATCGTGGGCCTGGGCCGGGCCTGCCAGTTGGCCGCCGAGCGCATGGCCGACGAGAACACCCGCGTGCGCGGGTTGCGCGACCGCCTGGAGCAGGGGCTTCTGAAGGTCGAGGCCACCATGGTCAACGGCGACCCGGAGCGCCGCCTGCCCAACACCAGCTCCATCAGCTTCGAATACGTGGAGGGCGAGTCGATCCTCCTGATGCTCAGCGACCTGGGCGTCTGCGCCAGCTCCGGCAGCGCCTGCACCAGCGGCTCCCTGGAGCCCAGCCACGTGCTCAGGGCCATGGGCGTGCCCTTCACCGCCGCCCACGGCTCCATCCGCTTCAGCCTGTCCTACTACACCCAGGACGCGGACGTGGACTACGTGCTGGAGCACCTGCCGCCCATCATCGCGCGCCTGCGCAAGATCAGCCCCTTCTGGGCCCGCCACCAGGCGCGGGCCTGCGCCACGCCGGGCTACGTGCAGCCCTAGGCGCCCCGCCAGCGGCGACCGCGCCAGGGGCGGGGGCGCGTCCCCGCCCCTGGCTTTTTCTCCGGGCGGCCCGGACAAATCTGCGCGGTCCGGGCCGCGTCGGCGACAAAAACCCGGCGCGCAAGCGCCCGCCGCTATCCCAGCAACCCGATCAGCTCGTCCAGGCGCTCCACCGCGCCGGCCGCGCCGGAAGGCGATGGCCGCACTCCAGGCCGACCCACGATCCAGGTGGGGATGCCGGCGCCGATGGCCGCGGCCGCGCCGGTGGCCGAATCCTCCACCGCCAGGCCCTCGGCGGCGGCCACCCCGGCCAGGGCCAGGGCCTTGAGGTAGGGCTCCGGGTCGGGCTTGCCGATGGCCACGTCCTCGGCCGCCACCACCGCCGCCACCAGGGGCTCCAGGCGGTTGTGGGCCAGCCAGCCCTGGGCCACCGGGCGGATGGCGCTGGTGACCACGGCGGCGTAGACCCCCGCCGCGCGGGCGGCCTGGAGCAGCTCGCGGGCGCCGGGGGTGGGCGCGGCATGGGTGACGTAGATCTCGTCCACCAGGCGGTTGTAGAGCCTTAGCAGGTCCAGGGGGTCCTGTTCCAGGCCGTGGGCGGCCTTGAGCGCCTTCACCGTGCGCAGCAGGGTGATGCCCACCACCGCGTCGAACTCGGCGTCGCTGCCGGCGCGCCCCAGCCGGGCCAAAAAGTCGAAATAAACCTGGCGCATCACGGGCATGGAATCGGCCAGGGTGCCGTCCAGGTCCAGGAAAAGCCCCTTCACCCGCCCCGCGGTCATGCCTACCTCCTAACTTGCCTTCATGACTTATTATCTCCCCCCAAAACCCTTGCCAAAGCTTGCTGGCGTTTTAACCAAAATTACGCGGCCCGCCCCCTTTAAAGGCGTGGATACCGGGGATAGAATTGCCACGCGGCCAGGGCTAAAACCCTGGCGAAAACTTGACATTGCCTGGGTCGCTGGCTATAGTGGCCACTACATAATGTGGGATAGTGCGGCAATGAGCAACTATATCTGGGGATTGCTGGCCGGCTCGCCGGCCTTCGCCGCCCAGGCCCCCCTGGGCGGCGGCACCGACGTCTGGCAGATGATGTGGAACGCGGGCTTCGTGGTGCAGCTCGTGCTCCTGATGCTGGTGCTGTTCTCGGTGCTGTCCTGGGCGGTCATCTTCTCGAAATTCAAGATCATCCGCGACGCGCAGAAGCAGAACGCCGAGTTCGAGGACATCTTCTGGCACGCCGGCAGCCTCTCGGCGGCCTACACCCAGACCAAGCACCTGAACCAGAGCCCCCTGGCGGTGGTCTTCCGCCTGGGCTATGGCGAGCTGGGCAAGGTGATGCGGGTGCAGTCCGGCGAGGGCGGCGACACCCTGGCCAACCAGGGCGTGATCGAGAACCTCCAGCGCGCGCTGCACCGGGGCCAGAACGCCGAGAGCACCCGCCTGGGCCGATCGGTGACCTTCCTGGCCACCTGCGCCAACACCGCCCCCTTCATCGGCCTTTTCGGCACGGTCTGGGGCATCATGGACGCCTTCCGCTCCATCGGCGCCACCGGCGCGGCCAACCTGGCCACGGTGGCCCCCGGCATCGCCGAGGCCCTGGTGGCCACGGCCACCGGCCTGTTCGCGGCCATCCCGGCGGTGGTGTTCTACAACCACTTCAACCGCCGCATCCTGGTGCTCGAAAACGAGATGGCCGCCTTCGCCCAGGACTTCCTGAACCTGGTGGAGCGCGACCTGATGCGCCGTCAGGGCCCCGGCCCAGAGGCCGCGGGGGCCCAGGAATAGGCGGGAGACGGTCATGGCCGGCGTGAACACGGGCAAGGGCCGCTTCATGGGCGAGATCAACGTCGTGCCCCTGGTGGACGTGATGCTGGTCCTGCTCATCATCTTCATGGTCACCGCCCCCATGATGGTCCAGGGCCTGGACGTGAAGCTGCCGGAGACCGACGCGGCCACCCTGAAGCAGAGCGACGAGCTGCTCATGCTCACGGTGACCCGCGAGGGCAAGCTGTTTCTGGACGAGTTCCCGGTGGAGGTGGCCGGCCTGGCCGACAAGCTGGCCGGCATCACCGCGCGCAAGCCGGACACCAAGGTTTACCTGCGGGCCGACAAGGACGTCTCCTATGGCGTGGTGGTCCAGGTGATGGCCGAGGCCCGCAAGGCCGGGGTCCACAACCTGGGCATGGTGACCGAACCGGAGAAGGTCCCGCCCCCGGCCAAGAAGAAACCGTCTTGACGGCCGACGTCTACAGAATCTTCCAGCCCCGGCGCGGCGAGCAGTTGGGCTGGGCGCTGGCCGTGAGCCTGGGCGTGCACCTGCTCCTGGTGGCGGTGCTGGTTTTCTGGCGCGCCTGGGGGCCCAGCAAGCGCGAGCTGTTCGCGCCGGTCTACCAGGTGCAACTGGTGGGGGCGCCGGCCCTGCCGCCGGGTCCGGCCGCCGCTCCGCCGGCCCCGGCCCCGGCCCCGCCCAAGCCGGAGCCGCCGGGCCAGCCAAACCGGAGCCTCCGCCTCCGCCCGCCAGGAAGGCAGCCTCTTCAAGGACCGCAAAGAAGGGGCCGGCAAGAAAAGCCGCACCGCGGCCCACGCCGCCCATGCCGAAGCCCG
>JBMORH010000004.1:0-16525 GCA_049322275.1 Thermodesulfobacteriota bacterium | reverse complement strand
AAGTGGCGCTGACCGCCGTCATGAGAAAGATGATCGTCACCCTCAACGCCATGGTCAAAAACAAAAAAACTTGGCAACCACTCACCTTAGCCGCTTGAACATGAACACGGTTGCTACGAAGAAAAAAGCCGTATCGTGCCTTTGATTTCGTAGGGGCGTGGTTTATCCCCGCCCGCATCTTGTCTTTTTACAGAAAACTATATGATCGACCCGCCGGGGCCGCCGGCTTGTACAGCCCGCCCCGCTCGGATAAGATAGCTGCTCCGTTGCCGATCTTTATATCGGCGCCGCAAGCGGAGGGAGGATCGGGCGAAGATGCGCAAGATTTGCGTGGTGGTGGGCTCGCGGGCCAACTACAGCAGCATCAAGAGCGTGATGCGGGCGGTGAAGGAGCATCCGGAGCTGACCCTGCAACTGGTGGTGGGCGCCTCGGCGCTGTTGGACCGCTTCGGCTCGGTGGTGGACGTCATTGAGCGCGACGGCTTCACCCCCACCGCCAAGGTGCACATGATAATCGAAGGCGAGACGCCCCAGACCATGGCCAAGTCCACCGGCCTGGGCCTTCTGGAGTTGCCCACCATCTTCGGCGCGCTCAAGCCCGACGTGGTCATCACCGTGGGCGACCGCTTCGAGACCATGGCCACCGCCATCGCCGCGGCCTACATGAACATCCCGCTGGCCCACACCATGGGCGGCGAGGTGACCGGCACCATCGACGAGTCCATCCGCCATTCGGTGACCAAGCTGGCCCATATCCATTTCCCGGCCAACCGCGAGGCCGGCGAGCGCATCATCAGGATGGGCGAGCACCCGGACTCGGTGCACGTGGTGGGCTGCCCGCGCATCGATCTGGTGGCCGAGATCGCCCGCAACAACGGCCGCCACCTGGACCAGGAGTTCCTGGCCCAGGAGGGCGTGGGCGGCCACATCGACCCGGACAAGCCCTTCCTTCTGGTCAACCAGCACCCGGTCACCACCGAGTACGGCCGCGGCGAGGAGCAGATCAACGCCACCCTGGAGGCGCTGATGGAGCTCCGGATGCCCACCATCATGCTCTGGCCCAACGTGGACGCCGGCAGCGAGGACATCAGCCGGGGCATGCGCAAGTTCCGCGAGCTGCACCGCCACGACTTCATCCGCTTCTACAAGAACTTCCCGGTGGAGACCTTCGTGCGGCTCATGCTGAAGTGCGCCTGCATGCTCGGCAACTCCAGCGCCATGATCCGCGAGGGCTCGTTCCTGGGCGTGCCGGCGGTCAATATCGGCAGCCGCCAGGACGGGCGCGAGCGCGGGGCCAACGTCATCGACGTGGACTACGACCGCGACGAGATACTGGACGCGGTGCGCCGCCAGTTGGTCAACGGCCGCTATCCCAGCCAGCCCATCTACGGCGACGGCCACGCCGGCCGGCGCATAGCCGAAACCCTGGCCAACCTCAAGCAGGTGCGCCTGCAAAAGCGCATCGCCTACTGAGGGCGTCCATGCCTGAAGCCCGCGCCGCCGCCCTTAACCCCATGCGCCCTGGCCGCCCCCAGGGCGCGCCGGCTCCCCGGATCGGAGGGCCGTCATGACCGAGACGCCGGTGCTGGGCCTCATCCCGGCCCGGGGCGGCTCCAAGGGGCTGGCGGGCAAAAATCTCTTGCCCCTGGCCGGCCGGCCGCTCATCACTCACACCATCGCCGCCGCCCTGGCCAGCCGCCGGCTGACGCGGGTGGTGGTGACGACCGACGACCCGGCCATCGCCGAGGTGGCGCGCCTGGCCGGGGCCGAGACGCCCTTCCTGCGCCCGGCCGAGCTGGCCGCCGACGACACCCCGGCCCTGCCGGTCATCCGCCACGCGCTGGAATGGCTGGACCAGTCCGGCTGGCGGGCCGGGGCGGTGGCCTATCTGCAACCCACCTCGCCCCTGCGCCGGGCCGAGCACATCGACGCTGCCGTGGATTTGTTGTTCCGCGAAAAGGCCGACAGCGTGGTGAGCGTGGTGGAGGTGCCGCACAACTTCAACCCGGTGTCGGTGCTGCGTCTCACTGACGGGGTGCTGCGGCCCTTCCTGCCCCAGGGCGCCGGCCCCCTGCGCCGCCAGGACAAGCCCAGGGCGCTGGCCCGCAACGGCCCGGCCGTGCTGGTCGCAGCCCGCGCCACCATCTTGGATCTCGGCGTGCTCTATGGCCCCCGCACCCTGCCCCTGGTCATGAGCCCCCAGGATTCGGTGGACGTGGACGACGCCTTCGACCTGGAATTGTGCGAATGGCTCCTGGCGCGACGAAAAAAAAGGGGGCGGTAGACGGCCATGGACGCCGAAAAGCAAAGACTCACCCAGAACAAGTTCAAACTCCCTTACCACTGGATGCGCGATCCGCTCCACCTGGACAGCCTGCCCTATTTCGGCTACGCGGCCCTGGTCATGGAGCTATTGCCGCCGGCCCCGGCGACGGTGCTGGACATGGGCTGCGGCGACGGACGCATCGCCCACGAGCTCATCGAGGCCGGCCACCAGGTCACCGGCCTGGAGTTCTTGGCCATGAGCGCCCACTACGCCAGCCTGCTGGCCCCGGAAGGCCGCTTCATGCAGGCCGATCTGCGCCAGGATCTGGTGGCCGACAAGGGCCTCAATGAGGCCAGCTTCGACGCCGCCATCCTGGTGGAGGTCTACGAGCACATCCCGCCCCAGGATTGCCCGCTGGTGCTGGCCAACGTGGTGCGGCTCTTGAAGCCCGGCGGCGTCTTCATCGTCAGCGCGCCCACCAAGCTGGTGCCCATGAGCAACCTGCACTACCGGCATTTCGACCCCGGCGAGCTGGAGGCCGAGCTCAACGCGGCCGGGCTCACGCCCTACGCCACCCTCGGCCAGCACCGCCTGGGCGGCTTCTGCGGCTTTCTGGCCAGCCCCGGCCTGGACCGCTGGCTTAACAACGGCGTGCTGGAGCCGGTGATACTCAAGCGCCTGCGCCGCAAGCTCTATCAACGCCTGTGCAACCGGGCGGCGGCCGGCCAGGCCTGCGGCCGCTACATCGTGGCGGCTCGGAAGGCCTGAGCCCGTGCGGGTGGCCTACGTCTCCATCCTGGACCTGGGCAGCCGCATGGCCCACGGCGTGCAAGTGATGAAGAACGCCCAGGCCTGGTCCAAGGTTTTCGCCGACTTCGAGTTCATCACCTGCGTCAGCCCCCAGAACCGGCTGCGCCTGGACCCGGAGGCCCTGGCCCGGCTCTACGGCCTCTCGCGCCGCTTCGCCATCCAGGCCTATCCCCTGGCCCCGCCCCACCCCCGCCTGGCCGCCCACTGGCCCCAGGGGCTTTTTCACCGCCTGGCCGCCCGGCGCTGCGCCCGGCGGGGGGTGGACCTGGTCTACACCCGCGCCAACCTGACCCCGGCCGCCACCCTGGCCCTGGGCCTGCCCACGGTGGTGGAGACCCACAGCCCGCCCGGCGACGAGCCGGACAAGCGCGCCCTCTACGCCGTGCTGGGCCACCCCCTGCTCAAGGCCCTGGTGACCATCAGCGACGACCTGGCCCAGCGCTACCGGGCCTTCGGCCTGCCGGCCGATAAGATCCTGGTGGCCCCGGACGGCGTCGACCTGGACCTTTTCGCCGGCGATCCCGGCCGGGCGGCCGCCCGCCGCGCGCTGGGGCTCTCGCCGGACCGGCCGCTGGCCATGTACGTGGGCCACCTCTATGACGGTCGCGGGGTCGAGGAGATATTGCAAGCCGCCGCCTCGCTGCCGGAGGTGGACTTCGCCCTGGTGGGCGGCCACCCGGCGGACGTGGCGCGCTGGCGGGCGCGGGCCGCCGCCCTGGGGCTGAGCAACCTGCGGCTGATGGGCTTCGTGCCCAACACCGAGGTGCCGCGCCATCTCTGGGCCGGCGACCTGCTCCTGATGCCATATTCCACCGCCTGCCCCACCGCGGCCTGGATGAGCCCGCTCAAGATGTTCGAATACATGGCCGCCGGCCGGCCCATCCTGGCCAGCGACCTGCCCGCCATCCGCGCCATCCTGGAGCCCGGACGCACGGCCCATCTGGTCCCGCCGGATTCCGGCCCGGCCCTGGCCCAGGGCGTCCGCGAGCTCCTGGCCGAGCCTGCCCGCGCCGCCGATCTAGCCGCGGCGGCCAGGGCCGAGGCCGTCCGCTACTCCTGGGACCAGCGAGTGGCCGACATCCTGGCCTTCGTGCGGAGCCGGCCGTGAGCCTGCACGCCCCCTCCATCACCTGCGGGCGGGCCATGTGCGGCCTGGGCCAGGCCCGGCTGTTTCTGTTTCTCAGCCTGGGCGCGTCCCTGGCCGACTGGCAACGCGGCGGCATCCTGGAGCGGGAGACGGCCATCTACCGCGCCCTGCTGGCGCACCTGGCCGGGGTGGAGGTGGTCAGCTACGGCTGGCGCGACCGAGCCATCGCCGCCGGCCTGGGCGGGATCAAGGTGCGCCAGCGCTGGCCCCACCTGCACCTGGGCCTCTACCGCCGGCTGTTGGAGCGCGGTCTGCACCTGCGGGGACGGGGGCCAGCGGTGGTGAAGAGCAACCAGATGCAGGGGGCGCTCACCGCCCTGCGGGCGGCCCGCAGCGCCGGCTTTCCCTTCATCGCCCGCTGCGGCTACCTGCCCAGCAACATCGCCCTGTGGCTCAATGGCGAGGACCACCCCGACACCCAGTACTGGTATCGCTACGAGGCCCAGGTCTTCAGCGGGGCCGACCGGGTGGCGGTGACCACCCCGGCCATGGCCAGCACCGTCGTCAACCGTTACGGGATCGATCCGGGGCGGGTGCGGGTGGTGCCCAACTGCGTGGACACCGTCCGGTTTCGCCCCGACGGACCGGAGGAAAGGAGCCCCGGCCTGGTGCTCTACGTGGGCCGCCTGCACCGCGAGAAAAACCTGGCCAACCTGGTCCTGGCCATGGAGGGCCTCGCCGCCGAACTGGTCCTGGCCGGCGAAGGCCCCCAGCGGGCCGAGCTTGAAGCCCTGGCCGGCCGGCGCGGCCTGGCGGTGCGCTTCCTGGGCCAGGTGGCCAACGCCGAACTGCCCGGCCTGATGCGCCGGGCGGCGGTTTTCGTGCTGCCCAGCCTGGGCGAGCACCACCCCAAGGCCCTGATCGAGGCCATGGCCTGCGGCGCGGCGGTGGTGGGCAGCGACGCCTACGGCATCCGCGAGCTCATCGACCACGGGCATAACGGGCTGCTGGCCGCGGGCGACCCGGCCTCGCTGCACGCCGCCCTGGCCGCGGCCTTGGGCGACGCCGACCTGCGCGCGCGCCTGGGGGCGGCCGCGCGGGCCTATGTCTGCGAGCGCTTCGCCTTCGACCGGGTGCTGAGCCTGGAGCTGGACCTCATCGCCGAGCTGGTGGGATGAACCCGCCCCCGCCCGCTTACCGGCCTGTTATAATCACCCCCAGCACGAACCCCGGCCGGCCGGGCGGCCGGCCCCAACCGCCATCCGGACCAACCCATGTGCGGCATCTGCGGATTCATAGAGGCGCGGGCGCGGCGGCCCCGCGATGAACTTGAGGCCACGGCCGCGGCCATGGCCCTGACCATCGCCCACCGCGGCCCGGACGACGCCGGGGCCTGGGCCGAGGCCGAGGCCGGGGTGGGCCTGGGCCACCGCCGGCTGTCCATCATCGACCTCTCCCCCGCCGGCCATCAGCCCATGACCAGCCACGACGGGCGCTGGGTGATGGTCTACAACGGCGAGGTCTACAACTTCGGCGAGCTGCGCGCCCGGCTGGAGGCCGAGGCCGGCCCAATCGCCTGGCGGGGCCACAGCGACAGCGAGGTGATGCTTCAGGCCGTGGCCCGCTGGGGGGTGGCCAAGAGCGCGCCCTTGATGAACGGCATGTTCGCCATCGCCCTCTGGGACCGCGCCGAGCGCAAGCTGTGGCTGGTGCGCGACCGCCTGGGCAAAAAGCCGCTCTACTATGGCTGGTGCGACGGCCCGCAAGGCCCGGTCTTCCTCTTTGGCAGCGAGCTGAAATCCCTGGCCGCCCACCCCGGCTTCCGGGGCCGGGTGGACCGCGCCGCCCTGACCCTGTTCCTGCGTCACAACTACGTGCCCGGCCCCTACTGCATCATCGCCGGCCTTAATAAGCTCACCCCCGGCGCCTGGCTGATGGTCGACCCGGCCCGGCCGGGCGAGCTGGACGCGCCCACGCCCTACTGGTCGGCGCGGGACCTGGCCGCCGCCGGCCAGGCCGCGCCCCTGGGTCTAAGCGAGGCCGAGGCCGCCGCCGAGCTGGAGCGTTTGCTCCTGGACGCGGTGGGCCTGCGCATGATCGCCGACGTGCCCCTGGGGGCCTTCCTTTCCGGCGGGCTGGATTCCAGCCTGATCGCGGCCCTGATGCAGGCCCAGGCCACCCGGCCGGTCAAGACCTTCAGCATCGGCTTCCCCCAGGCCGAATTCGACGAGGCCCCCCACGCCAGGCGGGTGGCGGCCCACCTGGGCGCGGAGCACACCGAGCTATACGTCACCTGGCAGGAGGCCCTGGACGTCATCCCCCGCTTGGGGGCCATGTTCGACGAGCCCTTCGCCGACTCCAGCCAGATACCGACCTTCCTGGTGGCCCAGATGGCCCGCCGCCACGTCACCGTGGCGCTCTCCGGCGACGCCGGCGACGAACTCTTCGGCGGCTACGACCGCTATTTCCTGGGCGAGCGCATCTGGCGCGGGGTGGGTCGGGTGCCGGAACCCCTGAAGGCCATCGGCGCCAACATCCTGCTGGGCCACCCGCCGGCCGCCTGGGACGCGCTGTTCAAGCGCTGGTCGTGGCTCTTGCCCCGGCGCATGCACTGGCATCATCCCGGCGAGAAGGCCCACGAGCTGGCCCAACTCTTGGGCGCGAAATCGCCGGAAGACTTCTACCGCGGCCTGGTGTCTCACTGGAAGAACCCCGCGGCTTTGGTCCTGGGCGGGTCCGAACCGCCCACGGCGCTCACCGACCCGGCCCGGCGCCCGGCGCTGGGCGACTTCCAGAGCGCCATGATGTTCATGGATATGGTGAGCTACCTGCCCGACGACATCCTGGTCAAGGTGGACCGGGCCAGCATGGCCGTGGCCCTGGAGGCCCGCGCCCCCCTGCTGGATTATCGCGTGGTGGAGTTCGCCTGGCGGCTGCCCCTGGCGCTCAAGATGCGCGGCCAGACCGGCAAGTGGCTCCTGCGCCAGGTGCTGCATAAATACGTGCCGGCCGCGCTCCTGGAGCGGCCCAAGATGGGCTTCGGGGTGCCCCTGGCCGAATGGCTGCGCGGTCCGCTCAAACCCTGGGCCGATGAGCTTCTGGACGAGGCGCGCCTCAAGCGCGAGGGCTTTTTCCACCCCGGCCCCATCCGCCAGCGCTGGAGCGAGCACCAAGGCGGCGGCCGGGCTTGGCACTACTACCTGTGGGACGTGCTGATGTTCCAGCAATGGCTGGCCGACAACCCCTGGGCCGGCGCGGCGTGAGGCTGTTGCTGCTCAGCCGCAGCCTGGAGCTGGGCGGGGCCGAGCGCCAGCTTTGCCTGCTGGCCGCCGGGTTGAAGGCGCGCGGCCACCAGGTGGACGTGGCCTGCTTCTACGCCCAGGGGCCGCTCATGGCCGAGCTGGCCAGCGCCGGGGTGAGGGTGCACCCTCTGGGCAAGTCCGGCCGCTGGGACGTCCTGGGCGCGATCCTGGCCCTCAGGCGCCTGGCGGCCCGCCTGCGGCCCCAGGCGCTCTACAGCTTCCTGGACACCCCCAACCTGCTGGCCGCGCTCACCCGCCCCCTGCGCCCCGGCCTCAAGGTCGCCTGGGGGGTGCGGGCCAGCGACATGGATCTAACCCGCTACGGCCGCTTCGCCGCCCTGACGGCCCGGCTGCTGCCCCACCTGGCCTGGGGCGCGGACGTCATCATCGTAAATTCCCAGGCCGGGGCGGAGGTGGCCGCGGCCCGCGGCCTGCCGGCCGGCAAGCTGGTGGTCATCCCCAACGGCATCGACACCGAGCGCTTCGCCCCCGACCCGGCGGCCGGAGCGCCGGTGCGCGCCGCCTGGGGGGTGGACCCAGACGAGACGCTGGTGGGCCTGGTGGGGCGCATCGATCCCATGAAGGACCACGCCAACTTCCTGCGGGCCATGGCGCGGGTGCGCGAGCGCCTGCCCGGCCTGCGCCTGGTCTGCGTGGGCGGCGGCGAGGCGGGCCTGGCCGAACTCAAGGCCCTGGCCGCCTCCCTGGGCCTGGCCGACCGCCTCACCTGGGCCGGACCCCGCCAGGACATGCCGGCGGTGATGAACGCGCTGGATCTGTGCGTGCTGGCCTCGGCCTATGGCGAGGGCTTTCCCAACGTGCTGGGCGAGGCCATGGCCTGCGCCAGGCCGGTGGCGACCACGCGGGTGGGAGACGCGGCCTGGGTGGTGGGCCGGCCGGAGCTGACCGCCCCGCCCAAAGACCCCGCCGCCCTGGCCGCGGCCTGCCTGGGCCTGCTGGCGCGGCCGGCCGCGGAGCGCCAGGCCCTGGGCCTGGCGCTGCGGCGGCGGGTGATCGAGGAGTTCTCGCTGGCGGCCATGGTCCAGGCCAGCGAAAGGGTTCTCTGCGCGTTGATCCGAGCCTGAAGCACCAACCAACCGGTCGGGGCCGCCCGCTGCGCCGCGCGTCCAACCTGGCCCGCCTTCTCCGCCCTCCCCGACCCGCGCCGCCAACCCAGGAGGGGTCCATGTCCCGCGCGCTGGATGGAATCAAGGTCCTGGAGCTGGCCAACAACCTGCCCGGCCCCTACCTGGGCTGGCTGCTGGCCGGGCTGGGGGCCGAGGTGCTCAAGATCGAGCGCCCGCCCCTGGGCGATCCCAACCGTCAGGCCGGCGGACCCGGCGGCCCCGGGCCGGACTGGTTCGCGGCCGTCAACCGCCACAAGCGAAGCCTGGTCCTGGACCTCAAGCACCCGGAGGGCCAGGCGGTGGCCCGCCGGCTCTGCGCGGACGCCGACGTGCTGGTGGAGGGCTTCCGGCCGGGGGTGATGGCCCGCCTGGGCCTGGACTACGCCCGCCTGCGCCAGATCAACCCCCGCCTGGTCTACGTGGCCATCACCGGCTATGGCCAGGACGGCCCCTGGGCCCAGCGCGCCGGCCACGACCTCAACTACCTGGCCCTGGCCGGGGTGCTGCACCTGTTGGGCACGCCCCAGGGCGGTCCGCCGGTGCCGGGGGTGCAGATCGCCGACATCTTCGGCGGAGCGCTCCTGGCCCTGGCCGGCCTGCTGGCCGCCCTGGTCCAGCGCCAGCGCACCGGCCAGGGACAGTTGGTGGACGCGGCCATGTGCGACGGCAGCCTGGCCCTGGCCGCCATGGTCTGGGCCGGAGTGGAGGCGGGGCGCGAGCCCTGCCAACCGGGCGAGATGATCCTGGGCGGGGGGCAGCCCTGCTACAACGTCTACCGCTGCGCCGACGGCGGCCACCTGACCGTCGGCGCCCTGGAGCCCCACCTGTGGGCCAATTTCTGCGCGGCCGTGGGCCGGCCGGACCTGGTGGAGCGCCAGTTCGGCGGCCGCGAGGCGGTGGCGGAGGTGGCCGCCATCATCGCCGGGCGCGGCCTCGATGCCTGGCGGCGCGAGCTGGCCGAAGCCGACGCCTGCTGCGAGCCGGTGCTGAGCCTCCGGGAGGCCATGGACACCCCCCATGCGGCCGCGCGCGGGCTGGCCCAGCGCGACGGGCGCGGCCAGCGCCAGTTGGCCCTGCCCCTGCGCCTTTCGGCCTCGCCGCCGCCGCCCTACTCCCCCGCCCCGGCCCTGGGCCAGCACGGCCAGGAGGTCCTGCGCGGCCTGGGCTACGGTGGGGAGGAGATCGCGCGCCTCAGGCGGGAAGGCGTGGTTGGCTGAGGCTGGGGCCTAGTCGGCTTCGGCCAGGTTGAGCAGGGGCCAGAGGCCGGGGGCGGGCGGGGTCATGGCCAGGAGGCGCTGGCGGGTCCAGACCGGGACGGCCGCGCCCTGGATCAGCAACTGGCTCCAGCCGTCCCGGCTGGACAGGGCCATGAAGGGCTCGCCGGCCTTGAGCTCCCCGGCCGGGGCGGCGGCGGGTTCCGGCGCGGCGAACAAGGCCAGGCTGGTCTGGGACAGCGCCATCTGGCCGCGCAGGGACAGGGGCATGACCATCACCCCGTGCCTGGTCCGGGTCAGCCGAGTGGAGGTCAGGGCCAACTCGTCGGCCTGGTTGCCGGGGTCCAGGGCCAGGTTGGTCTGGAGCAGGGCCTGGGCCCGCTCCGGCTGGCCCCGGTGCAGGAGCAGGCGGGCCAGCACCCGACGCGGGCCATTGCCCTTGGGGTCGGCGCCGGCCTTGGCCCAGGGCTCCAGCACCTGCTCGGCCTGGCTCACCCGGCCCAAACGCGCCAGCAGCAGGGCGCGCAACTCCGCCAGCTCCGGCTGGAGTCGGACTCGATCCTGCGCCCGCTCCAAAACTTCCAAGGCCCGTTGCTCCAGGCCCAGCCCCAGGCCCAGCTCGGCCAGGCGCTGGACGAGCTCCGGCCGCGCTCCCATGGCGGCGACGCCTTCTTCCAGCACCGCCATGGCCTCCTGCCCCTTCCCCTGCCCGGCCAGCAGGCCGGCCAGGTTGAAATAGGCCGGCAGGTATGACGGCGCGGCCCGCCGCGCCTGGTCGAATGCCGCCTCGGCCTGGGCCATATCGCCCAAACGCATCTGGGCGACGCCCAGGTTGTTCCAGGCCGGGGCGAAGCCCGGCGCCAACTGGGTGGCGCGGACCAGGAATTCGCGCGCCTCGGCCAGGCTGCCCTGGCGCAGCAGTTCATGGGCCTGGTTGTAGTGGTCCTGGGCGATGACGGCGTTGGCCCCCATCTCCGGGCGTTCCTCCAGCGGACGCGGGGGGGCCGCCCTGCCCGGCCCGGCCGGCTGATGGAAAAACCAGGCGCCGGGGCTCAGCTCCAGGAAAAGAATCACCCCCAGCACCGCCAGCAGGCCCAGGCACAGGGCCGCCCAGAACCAGCGCTCCCAAGGCGGCATTTCGGGGGGGCGCCCGCTCACGGCTCGGCCCGGCCCTGGGGAAAGAGGTCCAGGTGGTAGGCGCCGCTGGCCGCGTCCAGATGCTGCAGGAGGGTGTATTGGCCGGGCGCGAGCTCCAGGCGCAGGCGGAGTGAATCCCTGGCGCCTGGGGTGACCTTCAACCCTTGCAAGGGCTTGCCTTCCCCCGGCTGCTGGAGGGGCCAGCCGGGCTGGGCGGCCAGGCCCGCGGCCTCCACCACGACCACCGGCCCCGGCTCCACCGCGAGCCGGGGAAGCGCGCCAGCCGGCAGGTCCAGGCGTAGGTTGAGTCCGCCGGCGGACTCCCGCACCCGCCAGGGCAATCGCGGCTCCGGCCCCCTGTCGGCGGCCGCCGGGGGCGGCGGGGATGCCTGGGACGGAAGGGGCGCCTGGGGGGCGGGTGGTGCGACCGTGGCGGGGGAGGCCGCCGCCGGCTGGGCGGGCTGGTCGGCCGGGGCCGGGGCGGCCGGAGGGGCCGGAGCCGGTCCGGCCGCCGCCGCCATCGGCGGGGCGGGGGTTGCCTCGGCCAGCAGGCGCGGGGCCTGGCCAAACAGGACCACGGCGGCCTGGCCGGCGGCCAAGGCGATCGCCTGACCGCCGCCGGAAAGCCTGGCCTGGCCGGCGTCGACCCGGAGCAGCGCGCGCCCGCCGCGATCCTCGCTGCGCCATTCAAGCTCGGCCGGGCCGGCGGCCAGCTCGCCGGCCGGGGCCTTGAGCACTGGGGCCTCATCTGCCAACTTGGCGCGCAACCTGCCGATTTCCAGATAGAGGCTGCCGTGGGGCGCGGCGGCGTCCGGTCCGCGCAAGACCAACTCCGAGGACGGCTCCAGCCGCAGCCGGCCCTGGCCCCGCCCCAGCTCCAGCTCCAGGCGGCCCTTTTCACCGGTGCGCAGCAGGCTGCCGGCCGGCAGGTCGCGGGTCTGGCCGGCGGCCAGGGACAGCTCGCTCCAATTGCCGCCGGGGGGCATCAGCCAGGCCGCGCCCTCCACACTCGTCAGTCGGGCCGGGGCCGGCGCGGCGGCGGAAATCAGCAGGCAAGCCAGCGCCAAAAGGACCGCCATCCCGGCCAACTCCCGGCCTCCGCCCAGGCCAAGCCGCCTTGCCATCATCCCAAACTCCTTTGACTATTCCTGCTCCGGCCCCACTATGCGGGCATCTTTGCCCCAGGTCAAGGCGCTGATTTCATACCTGGCGGTAGCCAACCGCCGCGCAAGCGCGGGGCAACCAAAATGTAGCACCATTAAGTAAGTTTATGGATATAAACCTACCCATAGGTAGCTACATCGCTCCGCCCCGGCCCGCCGGTTTCGGCGCGAAGCGCCCCCTGGGGTCATGCAGGATTTAGTCTGCCAAAACAACCTGTTAGTCAAACAAGCCGAGCCTCGGCATGACCGAAGCTTCTGCTCCGGCCCCGGAGCTTGGCGATTTTTCTACAAATTTGTTAACCGGCCCACAAGCGGAACCCACCCAAAGGTATGAATATCCCCGGTCGTCCCCACGGGGCAACGCACCAATTTGTTTACATATTTGCGAGCTTACCGGCCGGTGGCCGGCCTGGCACGCCCCGTGCTTCGGCCCCTGGCTGGGTGGCCGCTGGCCTCCTGCCCCACGACCCGATCCAAGCGCAGCCTTAAGGAGTGAACCATGCCTACGACGATCAACGCCGGAGACACGGCCTGGGTGCTGGTGTGCTGCTCCCTGGTCCTCTTGATGACCCCGGCCCTGGGCTTTTTCTACGGCGGCATGGTGCGCCGCAAGAACGTGCTTTCCACCCTGACCCTGAGCTACACCTTCATGGCCCTGATCGGGGTGCAGTGGTTGTTGTTCGGCTACTCGCTGGCCTTTGGCGATGACATCGCCGGCGTCATCGGCGGGCTGAACCTGGTGGGCTTCATGAACGTGGGCGCCGCGCCCAGCCCCCACTACGGGACCACCATCCCCCAGACCGTCTTCGCCTCCTTCCAGATGATGTTCGCGGTCATCACCCCGGCGCTCATCACCGGGGCCTTCGTGGAGCGGGTGAAATTCAAGAGCTTCCTGCTCTTCAGCCTAATCTGGGCCACGGTGGTCTATGATCCGCTCTGCCACTGGGTGTGGGGCAAGGGCGGCTGGCTGGCCGAGCTGGGCGTGCTGGATTTCGCCGGCGGCACCGTGGTGCACATCGCGGCCGGCTTCAGCGCCCTGGCCTTTGCCCTGGCCATCGGCCCGCGCAAGGGCTATGGGGCCATCCCCATGGAACCCAGCAACATCCCCTACACCGTGCTGGGCGCGGGCCTGCTGTGGGTGGGCTGGTTCGGCTTCAACGCCGGCAGCGCGCTGACCGCCGGCGGCGTGGCCGGCAACGCGCTTCTGACCACCAACACCTCCGGCGCGGCGGCGGGCCTGGTCTGGATGCTCCTGTCCTGGCTGGACGGCCGGCCCTCCACCCTGGGCCTGGCCACCGGCATGGTGGTGGGCCTGGCCGCCGTCACCCCGGCCAGCGGCTATGTCACCCCCATGGCCGCCCTGGTCATCGGCGCGGTGGCCGCGCCCCTGTCCTACTACGCCATCCGTTTCCGCCAGAACAAGGGCTGGGACGAGTCCCTGGACGTCTGGGCCTGCCACGGCATGGCCAGCACCTGGGGCATGCTGGCCGCCGGGCTTTTCGCCACCCAGGGGGTCAACGAGGCCGGCGGCAACGGCCTTTTCTATGGCAATCCCGGCCAGGTGGGGGTGCAGGCCCTGGCCGCCGCGGTCACCATGGTCTACGCTTTTGGAATCACCTACGCCCTGGCCAAGGCCCTGGACTGGTCGCTGGGGCTCAGGGTGAACACCATGGAGGAAGAGGTCGGTCTGGACATCAGCGCCCACGGCGAGCGGGCCTACAGCTAGGCCGGCAGCGGACCGCCCGCACCTGGCCGACCGCTGGGCAACGCCCGGACATAGAATGGAAGTGCAAGCGCGGGGCAAACGCGGGCGCGGGGCATCCAGGCGAAAGGCGTGGGGCTGGACATCAGCGCCCACGGCGAGCGGGCCTGCAGCCAGGCCGGGTCATAAAGGAAAAGGGGCCGAACCATGCTTAAGAAGATAGAGGCCATCATCCGCGAGGACAAGCTCAACGACGTGCGCGAAGCCTTGAAGGGCATCGGCATCGTGGGCATGAACTGTTTCGAGATCCGCGGCCACGGCCGCCAGGGCGGCATCAAGCTGGCCGGGCGTTCGGGCACCTATCAGGTGGACATGCTCACCAAGCTCCAGCTCAACATCGTGTTGAGCGACCACAACCTGGACCAGACCATCGCGACCATCCTGGGCGCGGCCCAGACCGGCGAGCAGGGCGACGGACTGATCTTCGTCTTCCCGGTGGAGGAGGTCATCCGCATCCGCACCGGCGAGCGCGGCCACGAGGCGGTGATGTACCCCGGCGACATCGACGAGCGCCAGGGCCGAGGCAAGGTCAAGCCGGCCTGAGGGGCGGCCGGCCCCGCCGGGGCCGGGCTTGACTTGCGGGCCGAGGGCGGCTAGCCTGCCGGGCAGGAGAGCAGCCATGGCGCGCCCGCTCACATTCCTGCCGCCCCTGGCCCTGACCGCCTACCTGGCCGCGGGCGAGTCCACCGGCTACGACCCGGACGTCATGCGCCCGCTCTGCCTGGGCCTGGCCCTGGTCATCCTGCCGGCCGGCCGCGCCGCCATGCGGCGTGGCCTGTGGTCGGACATCCACCTGGCCCTGGCCGCCTATCCGCTCCTGGCCGGCCTGGCCTGGTGGGGCGCGCCGGCCGCGGCCCAGGCCCTGAGCCAAGGCGGCGCGGCCGCCGGGCTCTACCTGCTCCTGACCCTGGCCGCCGGCCTGCCCCGGCTTTGGGGGCGCGAGCCCTTCACCACCTTCTTCGCCCGCCGCACCACGCCCAAGGCCTTCTGGGACACCGACATCTTCCGCGCCATCAACCGCCACATGTCCTGGGCCTGGACCGGGCTGTTCGCGGTTTGCGCCACGCTGGCGGCCCTGCCCGGCCTGGCCCCGGATATCCTGGGCGGCTTTTGGGGCCGGCTATGCCTGAGCACCCTGGCCCCCCTGGCCCTGATGCTGGGCCTGGGCATTCCCTTCAACCGTTGGTACCCGGCCCACCACCAGCGCCGGCTGGGCATCGCGCCCGTGAACGGCCCGGCCGCCGGCGTCCCGACCCAACCCAACCCGCCGGCGGCGGCCGCGAGCGCCCCGCCCCCGCCCCCCAAGGAGGAGACCATGAGCCAGCGCCCCGTAGTGGCGGCCCTGAACGCCTCGCCGCATGCCGGCATGGGCAACACCGCCCAGATGATCGAGATGCTGCGCCCGGCCCTGGAGGCCGAGGGGCTGGAGCTCAGGGTGGTCAATCTGGCCGGCAAGCAGATCGAATACTGCGTGGGCTGCGGGTTCTGCATGGAGCGCGGGGCCTGCTGGGTGGACGACGACCACAAGTCCGTGGTCCAGGAGCTATTGGAGGCCGACGCGGTGGTGCTGGCCTCGCCGGTCTATTTCTTCCACGTCACCGGGCAGATGAAGACCTTCCTGGACCGCAGCCTGGCATATGGCCACAAGCCGCGCGGCGCGTGGAAGCCCGGCCTGGCGGTGAGCGTGGCGGCCAGGGTGGGCGAGACCGAGGTGGCCGACTACCTGGCGGGCGTGCTCAGGGTCTATGGCGCATTCCCGGTGGGAACCTTCACCGCCCTGGCCACCGGGCCGGGCGAGTTCCTGGGCAAGGAGGCCGTGGAATCCAGGGCCGCCGACCTGGCCCGCGACCTGGCGCGGGCGGTCAAGGAGAAGCGGCGCTATCCGGCCACCGGGCAGGACTATATCTACTGGCTGTTCATGCGCGAGCTGGTGGCGTCCTACAAGGACACCATCATGCGCGACGACTACGAACACTGGCAAAAAAAGGGCCTAGCCGAGAGCTTCGCGGCCTACGCCCAGCAGGAGTTCGCCAGGGTGGCCCACGACGACAGCGTGCGCCAGGCCTGGATCAAGCAGATGATCGCCGAGCGCAAGGCGGGCAAACGCCCCGACGGGCCGCCTCCCCAGGCCGCCGCCGCGCCCGCCGCCCCGGCGGCCGGCGGAGCCATGGCCGCGCGCACCTGCCGCGAACTATTGCGGATGATGCCCCTGGGCCTCAAGCCCGACGTGGCCCAGGGCCTGGACGTGGTCTACCAGTTCGAGGTCAGCGGGCAGGAGGAGTTCACCGCGCACCTGCGCATCGCCGAAGGCAAGTGCACCTATCACGACGGCCCGGCGGACAAGGCCGACGTGGTCATCAAGACGCCGGGGCAGGTCTGGCTGGACATCGCCCAGGGCCGCCTGGACGGCCAGGGGGCCTTCATGAGCGGCAAGTACAAGGTGGAGGGCAACATCCTGCTGCTGATGCGGTTGAAGGACCTCTTCGGCTAGCGCAACCTGGCGCGGCACCTTTTTACAGCTTATTGCCAATCTTCGTAGCAACCGTGTTCATGTTCAAGCGGCTAAGGTGAGTGGTTGCCAAGTTTTTTTGTTTTTGACCATGGCGTTGAGGGTGACGATCATCTTTCTCATGACGGCGGTCAGCGCCACTTTGTAG
>JBMORH010000003.1:0-16780 GCA_049322275.1 Thermodesulfobacteriota bacterium | reverse complement strand
TACAAAGTGGCGCTGACCGCCGTCATGAGAAAGATGATCGTCACCCTCAACGCCATGGTCAAAAACAAAAAAACTTGGCAACCACTCACCTTAGCCGCTTGAACATGAACACGGTTGCTACGAAGAAGGATGAATAAAAACGAATAGCCGTCATTGCGAGCGCAGCGAAGCAATCTTCCGTTGTCTCTTTTTGGTGAAAACGGATACGGGAGATTGCCGCGTCGCAACCCTGCCGGGTTGCTCCTCGCAATGACAGATTATTTCAGGATGGGTCGCGGGCGGGGCGCTCGGCCGGTGAACCGCATGTGGCAACGTCTTGCGGCGCTGGGTTTTCAGGTTTTTCGCTTTTGTAGGGGCGGGGTTTATCCCCGCCCGAGCGGCGGCCGAAATACTAAGACGGGCGGGGATAAACCCCGCCCCTACGAAGAAGGATGAATAAAAACGAATAGCCGTCATTGCGAGCGCAGCGAAGCAATCTTCCGTTGTCGTTTTCAGGGAAGAGGAAACGGGAGATTGCCGCGTCGCAACCCAGAGGGGTTGCTCCTCGCAATGACAGATTATTTCAGGATGGGCTGCGGGCGGGGCGCTGGACCAAGGAATCGCCGCCGGCCAGGCAGGACGCCGCCCAATTGTGCTAAACTTTCTACCTTTCATGCTCTTGATGCTTTTGTGATTTGGCTTTGCTTTCACCAAACCTGGGATTGACGCCATGACCGACCAGGCCAATCTGCGCGCGCACACCCTGATCGAGGCCCTGCCCTACATCCGCGAGTTCCAGGGGCAGACCGTGGTCATCAAGTACGGCGGCCACGCCATGGTGGACGACGACCTGAAGCGCTCCTTCGCCCTCAACGTGGTCCTGCTGCGCACCATCGGCATCTACCCAGTGGTGGTGCACGGCGGCGGCCCCCAGATCAGCCGGCTGTTGAAGGAGCTGAACATCGCCTGCGAGTTCGTGGACGGCATGCGGGTGACCACGCCGGAGATCATGGACGTGGTGCAGATGGTGCTCTTGGGCCAGGTGAACACCTCCATCGTGGCGCTCATCAACCAGCACGGCGGCCGGGCGGTGGGGCTATCCGGCCACGACGGCGGGCTCATCAAGGCCAGCCGGATGCAACTGGCCCGCGAATCGGCCGCCAACCAGCCGCCGGAGATCGTGGACATCGGCCTGGTGGGCGAGCCGGAGAAGGTGGACCCCCAGGTGCTGCGCAGCCTGGAGCACGGCCACTTCATCCCGGTCATCGCGCCGGTGGGCGTGGGGCCTGAGGGCGAATCGCTCAATATAAACGCCGACCTGGTGGCCGCGGCCATCGCCGCCGGCCTCAGGGCCAGCAAGCTCATCCTGCTCACCGACACCCGCGGGGTGTTGGACGGCAACGGCAACCTCATCGCCGAGATGACGCCCCCCCAGGTGGGCGAGCTGATGGAGGCCGGCATCATCAAAGGCGGCATGATCCCCAAGGTGAGTTGCTGCCTGGAGGCCCTGGAGGCCGGCGTGGAACGGGCGCACATCATCGACGGCCGGGTGCCCAACGCCTTGTTGCTGGAGATATTCACGGATTCCGGCGTGGGCACGGTTTTCCGGAGCGATTGGCGGGCCTAGGCGCGCAGACGGGCGGGGGAGAGATTGCTTCGTCGCTGACGCTCCTCGCAATGACCCAGGGCGGGGCGTGGACACGGTTTTTCGGAGCGACTGGCGGGCCTAGCAAGGAGATTGACGCATGGCAGAGAGCGCGGCGCAAAAGATAGACCGGCTGGTGATGAACACCTATGGTCGGACCCAGGTGACTTTTGTGGAGGGCTCCGGCTGCGAGCTCAAGGACGCCGAGGGCAAGTCCTACCTGGATTTCCTGGCCGGCATCGCGGTGTGCAACCTGGGCCATGCCCACCCCGGCGTGGCCGAGGCCATCTGCCGCCAAGCCGGGATGCTGGTGCACGTATCCAATCTGTATTACACCGAGCCCCAGGCCAGGGTGGCCGAGCTGCTCATCGAGAACTCTTTCGCGGACCGCGTGTTTTTCTGCAACTCCGGGGCCGAGGCCAACGAGGGCGCGTTGAAATTGGCCCGCCTGTGGGGCAAGGAGCGGCTCAAGGGGGCGCACGCGGTCATCGTGATGGAGCACTCCTTCCACGGCCGCACCCTGGCCACGCTCTCGGCCACCGGCCAGGACAAGGTTCAGAAGGGTTACGACCCCCTGGTGGCCGAGTTCCGGCGCGCGCCCTTTGGCAACCTGGAGGCGGTGGCCGCGCTGATGGACGAGGGCGTCTGCGCGGTGCTGACCGAGCCGGTGCTGGGCGAGGGCGGGGTGGTGCTGCCGCCGGAGGGGTTCCTGCCCGGCCTGCGCGAACTCTGCGACCAGCGCGGGGCGCTGCTCATCTTCGACGAGGTGCAGACCGGGCTGGGCCGCACCGGAAAGCTCTTCGCCCACGAGCACTTCAATGTGACGCCCGACGTGATGACTCTGGCCAAGGCCCTGGCCAACGGCCTGCCGGCCGGGGCGGTCTTGGCCCGCCAGGAGGTGGCCGACATGTTCCACCCCGGCAGCCACGCCACCACCTTTGGGGCCGGCCCGGTGGTGATGGCCGCGGCGGCGGTGGTGATGGAGACCCTGACCGCGCCCATGTTCCTGGAGCTGGTGCGGGAGAACGGGGCTTATTTTGTCGGGAAGCTTAAGGATTTGGCGGCCAAGCACCCCCAGGTGGTCAAGGGCGTGCGCGGCCTGGGCCTGATGCTGGGCATGGAGTTGGCCATCCCCGGCGCGCCCCTGGCCAGGCGGCTCATGGAGATGGGCTACGTGGTCAACTGCACCCAGGACACCATCCTGCGCTTCCTGCCGCCCCTTATCGTCACCGCCCAGGAGATCGACGCCCTGACGGCGGCCCTGGACCAGGTCTTGGCCGCGCCGCCCAAGGAATGAGAGTGGAGCATGCAGCTTAACACCAAGCATTTGCTTACCATCCGCGACCTGAGCCCGGCCGAGGTGCGGGGCCTGGTGGCGCGGGCGGCCGAGCTCAAGGCCGGCTGGGGCCAGGGCGTGCGCCCTCGGCCGCTCACGGACAAGGTGGTGGCGCTCATCTTCGAGAAGGCCTCCACCCGCACCAGGGTTTCCTTCGAGGTGGGCACGGCCCAACTGGGCGGGCGCAGCATCTTCATGACCAGCCGCGACAGCCAGTTGGGCCGCTCCGAGCCGTTGAAGGACACCGCGCGGGTACTGAGCCGCTACGTGGACGCCATGGTGGTGCGCACCTTCGGCCAGGATGTGGTGACCGAGCTGGCCCAGTACGCCGGCATCCCGGTCATCAACGCCCTGACCGACCGCTACCACCCCTGCCAGGTGCTGAGCGACCTGCTGACGGTGAGCGAGCGCAAGGGCCGCCTGGACGGCCTGACCTACTGCTGGCTGGGCGACGGCAACAACATGGCCCATTCCTGGCTGGAGGCGGCGGCCAAGCTGGGCCTCAGCCTGCGCCTGGCCTGCCCACAGGGCTTCGAGCCCGATCCGGAGATACTGGCCCATGCCCGCGCCCAGGGCGCGGCGGTGCTCCTGACCGCCGACCCCCGCGAGGCCGTCACCGGGGCCGACGTGGTCAACACCGACGTCTGGGCCTCCATGGGCCAGGAGGACGACGCCCTGCGGCGGCGCGAGCTTTTCAACGGCTACACCCTGGATGCCAAGCTCTTGTCTTTGGCGGCCAAAGATGCCATGGTGTTGCACTGCCTGCCCGCCCACCGCGGCGAGGAGGTCAGCGACGAGGTGCTGGAAGGCCCGCAGTCGGTGGTCTGGGATCAGGCCGAGAACCGCCTGCACATGCAGAAGGCCATCCTGGAGGCCCTGGTGGGTTGAGGCTGGCGGGCGGCGGTTGATATTGCCCCGCTTCTGTTTCCCGCCCCCTCCCCCCGGCGGGGGGAGAGGCTGGGTGAGGGGGGCGAGGATTGCGCGGCGTTCCGGCTGGTGGTGTCGTTTGTCCCGATGAAGGGGCGGGGTTCACCCCCGCCCGCCAGCGACCGGGAAGACAAAGGCGGGCGGGGATAAACCCCGCCCCTACGAAGAACAAAAGCGATTAACTGTCATTGCGAGCGCAGCGAAGCAATCTTCCGTTGTCGTTTTTCATGAAAATGGAAACGAAGGATTGCCGCGTCGCAACCCTGCCGGGTTGCTCCTCGCAATGACAGCTATCGCTGAGATTTGGCCGCTGGGCCTGGACGCGATTTCCTGATGTAGGGGCGGGGTTCACCCCCGCCCACTGGCGACCGGGAAAGCAAAGCCGGGCGGGGATGAACCCCGCCCCTACATAAAGAGAACAAACGCGGCGATGGCGGGTAGCTTACAGGCCCGTCTCTGCAACTAAAAACGTTAGCCGTAAAAGGCGGTTGCCAAGCTTCTTCGCCTTTTCCTTCATGCTTATTTTTAACGGGACGCGACCCATGAGTGCGAAGCAGATTAATAAAATTGTACTGGCCTACTCCGGCGGCCTGGACACCAGCGTCATCCTGACCTGGCTCAAGGAGAACTACGGCTGCGACGTGGTGGCCTTCTGCGCCGACCTGGGCCAGGGCGAGGAGCTGGACCCGGTGCGGGAAAAGGCCGTCAAGACCGGGGCCAGCGCGGTCTACATCGACGATCTCCAGGAGGAGTTCGTCAAGGATTACGTTTTCCCGGCCTTTCGGGCCGGGGCCATCTACGAGACCCAGTACCTCCTGGGCACCAGCCTGGCCCGGCCGCTGATCGCCAAGCGTCAGGTGGAGGTGGCCCGGCTGGAGGGCGCGGACGCGGTGGCCCACGGCGCCACCGGCAAGGGCAACGACCAGGTGCGCTTCGAGCTCACCTTCCAGGCCCTGGCCCCGGAGCTGAAGATCATCGCCCCCTGGCGGGAGTGGGATCTCAACTCGCGCGAGATCCTGATCGAGTACGCCAAGGCCCACGGCATCCCGGTGCCGGTCACGAAAGCCCGGCCCTGGTCCAGCGACCGCAACCTGCTGCACATCTCCTTCGAGGGCGGCATCCTGGAAGACCCCTGGGCCAACCCGCCGGAGGAGATGTTCGTGCTCAGCGTCTCGCCGGAGGCCGCCCCGGACCAGGCCGAGGAAATTGTCATCGACTTCGAGCACGGCGACCCGGTGGCCATCGACGGCCAACCGCTCAGCCCGGCCAAGCTGCTGGCCCGGCTCAACGAACTGGGCGGCCGCCACGGCATCGGCCGGGTGGATCTGGTGGAGAACCGCTTCGTGGGCATGAAGAGCCGCGGGGTGTACGAAACCCCCGGCGGGACCATCCTGCGCCAGGCCCACCTGGCCCTGGAGTCGCTCTGCCTGGACCGCGAGGTGCTGCGCCTGCGCGACAACCTGGCGCCCAAGTACTCCGAGCTGATCTACTATGGCTTTTGGTTCGCGCCGGAGCGCGAGCTGTTGCAGTCGTTCATGGACCAGGCCCAGCGGCCGGTCTCCGGCTCGGTGCGTCTGAAGCTCTACAAGGGCAACGTGATCGTGCTGGGCCGGCGCTCGCCCAACAGCCTCTACCGGCCCGACATCGCCACCTTCGAGGCGGACACGGTCTATGACCAGGCCGACGCCACCGGCTTCATCCGTTTGAACGGCCTGCGCCTGCGCATCCGCCACGCCCTGAACAAGAGCCGGGGAGAAGTCTAGGCGCTTTGCGAGCAAAGTCGACAAATGAGCGACAATACAGATTATAAGCAGTGGGGCGGGCGCTTCGGCGAGCCCACCCACGCCCTGATGGAGCGCCTCAACGCCTCCATCGGCTTCGACAAGCGCCTCTACGCCCAGGACATCCGGGCCAGCCAGGCCCACGCGGCCATGCTGGGCCGCCAGGGCATCCTGGAACTGACCGACGTGGTGCTCATCATCCAGGGCCTGGACCAGGTGCGCGCGGAGATCGAGGCCGGCGAAATGGTCTGGCGCGAGTCGCTGGAGGACATCCACACCCATGTCGAGGCCCGGCTCAAGGAGCTGATCGGCGAGGCGGCCGGCCGGCTGCACACCGCCCGCAGCCGCAACGACCAGGTGGCCACCGACCTGCGGCTGTGGGTGATGCAGGCCTGCCGCGACCTGGACCGGGCGCTGATGGACTATCAGCGCGCCCTGGTGGAGCTGGCCGAGGCCCACGCCACGGCCATCATGCCCGGCTACACCCACCTGCAGCGGGCCCAGCCGGTGCTTTTCGCCCATCACCTGCTGGCCTACGTGGAAATGGCCTGGCGCGACCGCGACCGCCTGGCCGACTGCTTCCGGCGCACGGCCGTGCTGCCCTTGGGCGCGGCGGCCCTGGCCGGCACCACCTTCCCCATCGACCCGGCCACGGTGGCCCAGGACCTGGGCTTCAGCGGCGGAGCCTGCCGCAACAGCCTGGACGCGGTGAGCGACCGCGATTTCGCGGCCGAGCTGCTCTTCTGCCTCACCCTGACCCAAGTTCACCTCTCGCGCCTGGCCGAGGAAATCATCCTCTGGTCCAGCAGCGAGTTCGGCTTCGTGCGCCTGTCCGACGCCTTCTCCACCGGCAGCTCCATCATGCCCCAGAAGAAGAACCCGGACGCGGCCGAGCTGATCCGGGGCAAGACCGGCCGGGTGCTGGGTGATCTGGTGGGGATGCTGACCGTGCTCAAGGGCCTGCCCTTGGCCTACAACAAAGATCTGCAAGAGGACAAGGAGCCCGTCTTCGACGCCGTGGACACGGTGCTGGATGGCTTGCGGGTCATGGCCCCCATGCTGGCCGGGCTCAGCGTGCGCGAAGCCGCCATGGCCGCGGCGGTGCAGGGCGGGTTCCTCAACGCCACCGAGCTGGCCGACTACCTGGCCGGCAAGGGCATGGCCTTCCGCCAGGCCCACGAGGTGGCCGGCCGGGCGGTGGTTTTGGCCGAAAAAAGCGGCCGCGGCCTGGCCGATCTCAGCCTTGATGAATACAAGTCCCTGTCTTCTGTGATAGAAGAAGACGTGTACCCGGTGCTGGACCCCCGGCACGCCATCGACCGCCGCCTGAGTCCGGGCGGCACCGCGAACCAACGGGTGGCCGAGGCCCTGAGGGAGGCGAGGAAGCGCTTATGGTCGGAAAGCGAATGAGTTGGGCGGGCGTTTGCGCCCTTGGCGTCCTGCTGATGGCCCTGGCCGGCTGCGGCATCAAGTCGCCGCCCCTGGCCGCCACCGCGGTGGCTCCACAGCCTCCCGGCGAGTCCACGGCCCGCACCGTGGCCGATGGCGTGGAGGTCACCTTCAGGGTGCCGGGGGCCGAACAGCCTAGCCAGCAGATCGTGGAGGCCAATCTCTACTATGGCTACCTGCCGGTGACCGGCGACCCGGACTGTCCGCCCTGCCCCCCGCGGCTGCGCGAATACCGCCAGCTCGACCTGCGCCAGCAGCTCAAGCCGGGCGAGGGCGGCGTCTTCACCTACATCGACCGCGCCGCGCCCATGGACATGATGGCCGTCTACCAGGTGCAGTTCGTGGACGCCCGCGGCCGCAAGGGCCAGTTGTCCAGCTATGTCCGCGCGGTGCGGGCCTTGGCCCCGGCCGCGCCCGTGGGGCTGAAGGCGCGCCAGGGCGACGCCCAGGTGGTATTGGAATGGCCGCCGGTGACCGGGCTGGCCAACGGCCAACCGGCGGGCGACGCCGTGGGCTACATCGTCTACCGCCAAGGCCCGGACGGGGAGCGCGCGCTCAACCAGCGGCCCCTGACCCAGCCCGGCCTAACCGACAAGAGCGTGACCCCCGGCCAGGGCTACCAATACCGGGTGGCGGCGGTGCGCGAGGTGGGGGGCTACCCCATCCAAGGCGCGCCGGGGGCCTGGGTCTCGGCCACGCCCCTGGACCAGACCGCGCCCAGCGCCCCCACCGGCCTGGTGGGCGCCAGCTTCGACGACGGCATCTATCTGCGCTTCACCCCCAGTCCGGAGCGCGACACCAAGGGCTATTTCGTGGAGCGGGCCGCGGCCAAGGCCGGACCCTTCAGGCGCCTGCACGCCCAGCCGCTCATCGACAACACCTACGTGGACAAGGACGTGAAGCTGGGCTCGCTCTACTGGTACCGGGTGGTGGCCGTGGACGAGAGCGGCAACCCCAGCCCGCCCAGCGCCGCGGTGGAAGTGAAGCAGCAACCGTAAACCCCAGGACGACACAGCAGGGATCATGCATCATTTCGCCTATCAAAACGGCGAGCTCTGCGCCGAGAACGTGAGCCTGGCCGAGATCGCCCGCCGGGTGGGCACCCCCACCTATGTCTATTCCCAGGCCACCCTGACCCGGCATTTCGATGCCTTCACCAGGGCCTTCGACGGCCTGGACACCCTGGTCTGCTACGCGGTCAAGGCCAACACCAGCCGCGCCATCATGGCGCTTTTCGCCTCCCTGGGCGGCGGGGCCGACATCGTCAGCGGCGGCGAGCTGTGGCGGGCCATCCAGGCCGGGGTGGACCCCGGCCGCATCGTCTATTCCGGCGTGGGCAAGACCGAGGCCGAGATGGAGGCGGCCTTGAAGGCCGGCATCCTGATGTTCAACCTGGAGAGCGTCCAGGAGATGCAGGTGCTGGACCGAGTGGCCGGCAACCTGGGCCTGAAGGCCCCGGTGAGCTTTCGGGTAAACCCCGACGTGGACGCCCAGACCCATCTCAAGATCACCACCGGCCTGGCCAAGAACAAGTTCGGCCTGGACGTGGAGCTGGCCTTCCAGCAATACCAGGCCCTGGCCGCCATGCCCAACCTGGCGGTCAAGGGCGTGAGCTGCCACATCGGCAGCCAGCTCACCGACGTGCGGCCCTTCTCCGACGCCCTGGACCGGATCACGGTGCTCATCGAGCGCCTGCGCGCGGCCGGCGTCAGGCTGGGCGTGCTGGATCTGGGCGGAGGCCTGGGCATCACCTACAGCCAGGAGAGCCCCCCGGCCCCGGACGAGTACGCCGCCGCGCTCAAGGACCGGGTGCGCAAGCTGGACATGCGCCTGGTCCTGGAGCCGGGGCGGGTGCTGGTGGGCAACGCCGGCATCCTGCTGGCCCAGGTGCTCTACACCAAGCAGACCCCGGTCAAGCGCTTCGTCATCGTGGACGCGGCCATGAACGACCTCATACGGCCCAGCTTCTACGACTCCTACCACGCCATCTGGCCGGTCAGTCAGCAGCCGGGGGCGGAGGCCGCCCCGGCCGACGTGGTGGGGCCCATCTGCGAGACCGGCGATTTCCTGGCCCGCGACCGCGACCTGCCGCCTTTCGCCCGCGGCGACCTGATGGCCGTGCTCAGCGCCGGAGCCTACGGCTTCGCCATGAGCAGCAACTACAACAGCCGCCCGCGCGCGGCCGAGGTCATGGTCAACGGCGAGCGCTGGTCGGTCATCCGCCAGCGTGAAAGCTATGAGGACCTCTGCCGGGGCGAGGGCCTGCCGGAGTGGATGTGAGATGGGCCGGGTGGCGGAGCAACTGCGGGGGCTGCACGGGCTGAAGTTCGCCAAGATGAACGGCAGCGGCAACGACTTCGTGCTCATCGACAACCGCGCGGCCCATATCGACCCGGCCCTGATGCCGGCCCTGGCCCGCGGGGTCTGCGCCCGGGGCCGCTCGGTGGGGGCCGACGGCTTGATAATCCTGGAGCCCTCCGATAGAGTTGACCCCCGCCTGGGCCGGGTGGATTTCCGCTGGCATTTCTTCAATGCCGACGGCTCCAGCGCCGAGATGTGCGGCAACGGCGGCCGCTGCGCGGCGCGCTTCGCCTGCGATCAGGGTCTGGCCGGGCCCAGCATGGTCTTCGACACCATCGCCGGCCCCATCCGGGCCTGGGTGGAGGGGGCCACGGTGAAGCTGGAGATGGTGCCGCCGGGCGGGGCCTACGCCGGTCTTCGCCTGGAAGGGCCGAGTGGACCGGTGGAGGTGGCCGGCGTCAACACCGGCGTGCCCCACGCGGTGGTGGCGGTGGATGACATCGAGGCGGCCCCGGTGCGCGAGCTGGGCCGGCGCCTGCGCTTCCACCAGCACTTCGCCCCGGCCGGCACCAACGTCAACTTCGTGCGCGCGGCCGATGGCGAGCTCTGGGTGCGCACCTACGAGCGCGGGGTGGAGGACGAGACCCTGGCCTGCGGCACCGGCGCGGTGGCCTCGGCCCTGATGGCCGGATCCTGGGGCTGGCTAAAGAGCCCGGTCACGGTGCGGGTGCGCTCCGGCGAGCGCCTCAAGGTGCATTTCAGGCTCGACGGCGACAAGTTCGGCGAGGTCTTTCTGGAGGGCGCGGCGGCCTACGTCTACGAGGCCAGCCTGCACCGCGAGGCCTTCGCGTGGATGGATTACCAGGCAAGCTAGGCTTAAGGCACATGATTTGGCGGCGTGGAACGGCGGCCTAGGTAACGAAAGGGAGTAAGGGTCATGTTGAAGGGAGCCTTGGTGGCCATCATCACCCCGTTCATCAACGGCGAGGTGGATGAGGACGGCCTGCGGGAGCTGGTCGAGTTCCAGATCGCGAACGGCACCGACGGCATCGTGCCCTGCGGCACCACCGGCGAGAGCGCCACGCTCAGCCACGCGGAGCACAAGCGGGTCATCGAGATCACCGTGGACCAGGTGAAAAAGCGGGTGCCGGTGGTGGCCGGGGCGGGCTCCAACAACACCAGGGAGGCCATCGAACTGACCCTGCACGCCAAGGCGGCCGGGGCCGACGCGGCCCTGCACATCACGCCCTACTACAACAAGCCCACCCAGGAGGGCCTGTTCCGCCATTTCCAGGCCATCAGCCAGGCCAGCGGCGGCTATCCCCTGGTGCCCTACAACATCGCCAGCCGCACCGGGGTGAACATCCTGCCGGCCACCATGGCCCGCATCGCCGGTCTGCCCGGCGTGGTGGCGGTCAAGGAGGCCTCCGGCGACCTGGGCCAGATGGCCGAGATCATGGCCTTGTGCGGGGACAAGCTGGCGCTCTTTTCCGGCGACGACGGCCTGGTGCTGCCGGTGCTGGCCATCGGCGGCAAGGGCGTCATCAGCGTGGTCAACAACATCGTGCCGGCCGACGTGGCCCGGATGGTGGCCGACTTCCAGGCCGGCCGGATGGCCCAGGCCCAGGCCCAGGCCATGAAGCTGGTGCCCCTGGTCAAGGCCATGTTCGTGGAGACCAACCCCATACCGGTCAAGACCGCGGCTCATCTGATGGGCCTGATCCGCTCCGGCGAGCTGCGCCTGCCCCTGTGCGAGCTGCTGCCGGCCAACCTGGCGCTGCTCAAGCAGGCCCTGGCCGCCTACGGGCTCAAGGTGAAGGAGTAGGGCCATGACGCGGGTGGCGGTGGCTGGCGTGGCCGGCCGCATGGGCGGGTACATCGTGCGCGCCATCCTGGACCGCCCCGGCCTGGAACTGGCCGGCGGCTTCGAGATGCCGGGCCATCCGGCCCTGAATAGGCGCATCGCCGAGGTGGCCGGCGCTCCGGGCGCGGGCGAGCTATTGGTGGGCGCGGACCCGGCGTCGGTCATCGCCGCCGCCGACGTGCTCGTCGACTTCACCGCCCCGGCCGCGACCTTGGAGCACCTGGCGCTCTGCGTGGGCCAGGCCAAGGCGGCGGTGATCGGCACCACCGGCCTCACCGCCGCCCAGAAACAGGCCGTGGCGGAGATGGCCCGCAAAACGCCGGTGGTTTTCGCGCCCAACATGAGCGTGGGCATGAACCTGATGTTCAAGCTGGCGGGCATGATGGCCAGGGTGCTGGGGCCGGAGTACGCCCTGGAGCTGGTGGAGGCCCACCACGACCAGAAGAAGGATTCGCCCTCCGGCACGGCGGTGCGGCTGCTGGAGGAGCTGGCCGCGGCGCGGGGCTGGAGCCTCGACGACGTGGCCCGGCACGGCCGCCAGGGCCTGATCGGCGCGCGGCCCCAGGAGGAGATCGGCGTCAGCGTCATCCGCGGCGGCGACATCGTGGGCGAGCACACCGTGTATTTCATCACCCAGGGCGAGCGCCTGGAGCTGACCCACCGCGCCCACAACCGCGACACCTTCGCCCAAGGCGCGGCCCGGGCCGCGCTCTGGGTGGCCGACAAGCCGGCCGGCCTGTACGACATGCAGGACGTGCTGGGGCTCAAGGATTAGCAGCATGCATTGCCAACGCGAGGATTTATACGCGAAAAGGGGCGTCGTGCGCTTCGCGGCCCAGGGCCGCGTGCGCTACGGGCTGTGGGACCACGGCAAGATTCGTCTCTACGACGGCTCGCCTTTCGCCGGCGGCCGGCCGGGCCGGGCCGAGATCAAATTCGCCGACGTGCGCGTCCTGGCTCCCTGCCGGCCCGGCAAGATCGTGGCCATCGGGCTCAACTACAAGGCCCACGCGGCCGAGGTGAAAAAGCCCCTGCCCACCGACCCCATGATCTTCCTCAAGCCCAGCACCGCGGTCATCGGCCCCGGCGAGCCCATCGTGCGGCCCTTGCACATGAGCCGGCGGGTGGATTTCGAGGCCGAGCTGGGGGTGGTCATCGGACGGGCCTGCGCCCAGGTGGACGAAGCCCAGGCCCTGGACTACGTGCTGGGCTATACCTGCGTCAACGACGTGACCGCCCGCGACCTGCAGGCCAAGGACGTGCAGTACGGCCGGGCCAAGGGCTTCGACACCTTCTGCCCCCTGGGTCCGGTCATCGCCACCGACCTGAATCCCGACGCGCTCTCCGTGCGCTGCCTGGTCAACGGCGAGATCAAGCAGGACAGCAACACCAGCGACCTGATCTTCCCGGTGGCCAAGCTGGTCAGCTTCGTCAGCCAGGTGATGACGCTCAAGGCCGGAGACGTGATCGCCACCGGCACCCCGGCCGGCATCGCGCCGCTCAGTGACGGCGACGTGGTGACCATCGAACTGGAGGGCATCGGCCGACTCAACAACCCGGTGACCTCGCGCGGCCAGGCCGTGACCGAGGCCATCGCCTGAGGCCGGACGGCCGGCCCGCTATAACGGAGCGAACTATAACCCAACGCCGGAACAAGGCATCAACAGGGGATTATCCATGAGCTTCCAACGCGCCCAGCGCCTGGGCATGATCCCGCCCTACCTGTTCAAGGAAATCGACCGCCTGCGCGACGAGGTGAAGGCCCGCGGCATCGACATCATCGATCTGGGCGTGGGCGATCCCGACCAGCCCACGCCGGCCCACGTCATAGAGAGCCTGTGCCAGGCCGCCCACGATCCGGCCACCCACCGCTACCCGGCCTATTCGGGCATGGACAAGTTCCGCAGCGTGGCCGCGGCGTGGTATCAGAAACGCTTCGGCGTGCAGGTGGACGGCAAGAGCGAGGTCATCACCCTGATCGGCTCCAAGGAGGGCCTGGCCCACTTCCCCCTGGCCTTCGTAAATCCCGGCGACGTGGTGCTCTGCCCCAGCCCGGCCTACCCGGTCTACTTCAGCTCCACCATCTTTGCCGGCGGCACGCCGGTGACGTTCCCCCTGCGGGCCGAGAACGACTTCCTGCCCGATTTCGCCGATATCCCGGCCGAGGTGCTCAAGAAGGCCAAAATATTGGTCATCAACTATCCCAACAACCCCACCGCGGCCACGGCCGACCTGGACTTCTACGGCCGGGTGGTGGATTTCGCCAAGAAGCACCACCTGATCGTGGTCTCCGACGCGGCCTACACCGAGATCAGCTACGACGGCTACCAGGCGCCGAGCTTTTTGCAGGCGCCGGGGGCCATGGAAGTCGGCATCGAGTTCCACAGCCTGTCCAAGACCTACAACATGACCGGCTGGCGGCTGGGCTTCGCGGTGGGCAACGCCGAGCTGGTGGGCGGCCTGGGCTCGGTCAAGAGCCAGATCGACTCCGGGGCCTTCGACGCGGTGCAACTGGCCGGCATCACCGCCCTGACCGCCGACCAGGCCTGCGTGGAGGCGGCCAAGGCCATGTACCAGGAGCGCCGCGACATCCTGGTGGCCGGGCTGCGCGGCCTGGGCCTGGAGGTCAAGCCGCCCAAGGCCAGCTTCTACGTCTGGTGCCCCACGCCCAAGGGCATGCCCAGCGCGGAGTTCACCAAGATATTGCTCAACCAGGCCGGCATCGTCTCCACCCCCGGCGTGGGCTTCGGCCAGCCCGGCGAGGGCTTCGTGCGCTTCGCGCTCACCGTGGACAAGACGCGCATGGCCGAGGCGGTCCAGCGGCTGGCCAAGTTGGGCCTGTAGATGGACGCTGGGGCGGAGCCGACTGGGCCGGTGGAAGTCTTCATCGGCCTGGGCTCCAACCTGGGCGATTCACGCCGGCATCTGATGGCCGGCCTGGCCGGGCTCAAGGCCCTGGCCGGCTATAGCCACCTGGCCCACTCCTCGCTCTACCGCACCGCGCCGGTGGGAGTGACCGACCAACCCGCCTTCCTCAACGCGGTGGCGCGTGGTATGTTTGCAGGGTCGGCCCAGGCGCTTTTGGCCGGGCTGTTGGCCATCGAGGCCCAGGAGGGCCGCCAGAGGCTGGAGCGCTGGGGGCCGCGCAGCCTGGATTTGGATCTGCTGCTTTTCGGCCAAGCGATCATAGCCCTGCCCGGCCTCTGCGTGCCGCACCCACAGATGCACCGCCGGGCCTTCGTGCTGGCGCCGCTGATGGAGTTGGCCCCGGCCCTGGCGCTGCCGGTCTGGGGGCGCACCGCCGGCCAGCTCATGGACGCGCTGGACCCTGGCGAACGCGCGGCCCAGGCCGTGGAGATGGTGGCATGGGAATAGGCTCGCTGCTGCGCTGGGCCGTCATCGCCCTGGTGGTCTGGCTGCTCTACCGCATGGTGCGGCGCCTGTTCGCGGGCCAGTTGGGCGGCGGCCGCCGGGCCGATAACCTGCGGCCCCGCGGCGACGAGGAAATTTTGGACGTGATGGTGCAGGACCCCCAGTGCGGCACCTATCTGCCCCAGCACGAGGCGCTCCGGGCCGTGATTCAGGGCCAGGAAAAATTCTTTTGCAGCGAGGCCTGCCGCGACGCTTATCTGCGCGCGGGCCAGGAACAACATTAAGCCTTCGCCGGGCCGGGAAGCCCGCCCATCAATCACGGGAGTTTGGCCATGAAGATTTTCATCGACACCGCCGACATCAACGAGATCAAGGAGGCCATGAGCCTGGGGGTGCTGGACGGCGTGACCACCAACCCCAGCCTGGTTTCCAAGACCGGCAAGCCTTTCGAGGCCTGCATCAAGGAAATCCTGGAGGTGGTGCCGGGGCCGGTGAGCGTGGAGGTGGTGGCCACCGAGCACGAGGCCATGGTCAAGGAGGCGCGCGTCTACGCCGCCTGGGCCGACAACGTGGTGGTCAAGATCCCCATCATCCGCGAGGGCTTGAAGGCCATCAAGACGCTTTCCGAGGAAGGCATCCGGGTCAACGTCACCCTGTGCTTCTCGCCCATGCAGGCGCTCTTGGCGGCCAAGGCCGGCGCGGCCTACATCAGCCCCTTCGTGGGCCGGTTGGACGACATCAGCCAGGACGGCATGGACCTCATCCGCCAGGTGGTGGAGATTTACGCCAACTACGCCTTTGACACCGAGGTGTTGGTGGCCAGCGTGCGCAACCCCATGCACGTGGTGGAGGCCGCCCTGATGGGGGCCGACGTGGCCACCATTCCGCTCAAGGTCATTGACCAGCTTTTGAAGCACCCCCTGACCGATTCGGGGCTCAAGCAGTTCCTGGCCGACTGGGAAAAACGGGCCAAGTAAAGAGGCGGGCGGGCTCCGTCGATCTGGGGCGGCGGGCGGAAGACACCAGCAGTCAGCCGAGGCAAGGGCATCGTGGAAGCCGCGCGGCGCGAGAAGCTATTGAACCTGCCCAACCTGTTGACCCTGGTGCGGGTGGGCTCCATTCCCCTGCTGGTGGCGCTGCTCTACCTGCCGGGAAATTTCTGGTGCGGGGTGGCCGGCCTGCTCTTCGTCGTGGCCGGGCTGACCGATCTGCTGGATGGCTGGCTGGCCCGGCGCACCAAGACCGTGACCATGCTGGGCCAATACCTGGATCCGGTGGCGGATAAGCTCCTGGTGGCCTCCATGTTGGTGGTGCTCACCGAGCTGGGCCGGGCGCCGGGCTGGATGACCATCATCATCATCTGCCGCGAGATCGGGGTCACCGGCTTGCGCGCCCTGGCCGCGCGCAACGGCCTGGCCGTGCCCAGCGACATGTGGGGCAAGGCCAAGACCGCGCTGCAAATGCTGGGCATCTTTCTGCTGATAGTCCACCAGCCCCTGGCCGGCCTGGACGCCGACCGCTGGGGGCTCTGGGCCCTGGGGCTGGCGGTGGCCATCACCGCCTGGTCGGGCTTGGCCTACGCCCTGCGCTTCCGCGGCCTGCTGCTGGAGCGCCGGGGTTGAAAATCAGATTCTGGCTTGACAACAGGCCGAAAACTGATATTATTCGCACTCGTCACGCGGGAGTAACTCAGAGGTAGAGTGCAACCTTGCCAAGGTTGAAGTCGCGGGTTCAAATCCCGTCTCCCGCTCCAAACAACTGAACACCTCCACGGCGAGGGCTCAAGACCGGTCCTGAAAGGACCGGTCTTTTTTGTTGGAGGGGAGCGGATGGATACAATGAGGATGGGCATGAAGGGCAAAATCGGCAGATTGCGTAAATCGATCGGCCAACAGGAAGTGTGTTTCAACGGATTCTTGGACGCAGAGTACAGCGTCATATTGGGTTACGGTTTTCTCCAGTTGGCCCAGCTATTTGACTCGATCAGAAAATCGTTGAAGTGCGCCTATCCTTATAAGCCATGACAGCCCGTAGAATCTATGCTATATTAATGTATAGCCCTAGCTCTTTCCGGGGGTACGTGATGGCCAAGAGAAGCAAGGGATCGTCGCTCATCAGTTTCCAAC
>JBMORH010000002.1:0-101883 GCA_049322275.1 Thermodesulfobacteriota bacterium | reverse complement strand
TTCAACAGGTTCAGGAAACTACTGGTTAGGTATGAGAAGTTCGCGGATAGCTATGAAGCACTACTGCACTTGGCAGCGGCCATCATCTGCTGGAGGAAAGTAGCTACTATTTACGGATAAGTTCTAAGTGAGGACCGACCATGGACATGGGACTCAAGGGGCGGGTGGCCTGCGTGGCCGGGGCCAGCCAGGGCCTGGGCCGGGCGACGGCCCTGGGCCTGGCGGCCGAGGGCTGCGACCTGGCGGTGTGCGCGCGCAACCAGGACAAGCTTAAGGACCTGGCCGCCGAGGCCGGCGAGCGCTTCGGGGTGCGGGTGCTGTGGCGGGCGGTGGACCTGGCCCAGCCGGGCCAGGCCGAGGCCTTCGCCGGCGAGATGGCCGCGCAGATGGGCCGGCTGGACGTGCTGATCGTCAACGCCGGCGGCCCGCCGGCCGGCGTCTTCGCCGATTTCAGCGAGGAGCAGTGGCTCCAGGCCGTGCGCCTGACCCTGCTCTCGGCCCAGGGCCTGGCCCGCGGCGCGCTGCCGGCCATGCGCCGGCAGAAATGGGGGCGCATCGTCAACCTGACCAGCATCTCCACCAAACAGCCGCTGCCGGCCATGATCCTGAGCAACAGCATCCGGGCCGCGGTCATCGGCTGGGCCAAGAGCCTGGCCGACGAGGTGGCCAAGGACAACATCACGGTCAACAACATCTGCCAGGGTTGGATCATGACCGAGCGGGTGGAGCAGATTTTGGCCTACCGCTCCCAGCAGCTCGGCCTGACCCGCGAGGCCCTGGAGGCCCAGGTTTTGGCCCAGATTCCCCTGGGGCGCATCGGCCGGCCGGAGGAGATGGCCGACCTGGCCGTGTTTTTGGCCTCGGAGCGGGCCGGCTACATCACCGGGGCCAGCGTGGCCATCGACGGCGGGCTCTATCGCGGGCTGATGTAGGGCCTTCGCTTTCGCGCCAGGGCGCACGGCCTGGGAATCAGCGCGGCCCCGCCGCCGGTGGTCATCTCCGGCTCCTCGCTCCCCTGCGGGGGGAGATGGCGGGTTGGGAGGCCCGTCATTTGTCCAGGCGCATCCGGCCTCAGGCCTCGGTGGCGGGCTGGCCCACCAGGCGCTCCAGGGCCAGCCTGCGGCCGCTGGCGGTCTTCATGACCTTGTAGATGAGCTGGGTCAGCCGCTCCGGGGTGTGGTCGGGATACTCCTCCGGGATGTTCACCAGCCAGTCGGCGTCCCAGAGTATGCGGAACTCCAGGGTGTCGATGTCCTTGGCGCTGTGGTGGTTGGCGATGATGCGCCCCACGTGGTCGCGGGTGGCCTCGTCCAGGCCCAGATCCTTCATCAGCTCCAGGGCGATGGGCGGCCCCTCGATCTCCTGCCAGCGGCCGGCGCTGGAGCCGTGCTTGCGCTCGGCGGCCTGGATGCCGATGTCGTGCAACACCGCGGCGGCCAGCACAACCTTGGGGTCGGCGCCCTTTTCGCCGCGCATGATCTCCTTGGCCCGCTCCAGCACGGTCAGCGCGTGGCGGACGCGCCTCTGGTCGTCGCCGAAGGTGCGCTTCATCACCGCCACCAGGCGGTCCACCAGGGGGGTCTCCTCGCCCTCGGAGGCCATCACCTGCTTGGGGTCGTAGCCCAGGCACTCCTTGGCGTGCTCGCACCACTGGGCGCAGCCCAGGTTGAAGCGCGGGTTCTGCACCCGGCCGCCGCAGCCGGTGCAGCGGCGGCTGGCGTCATCCTTGAAAAACTCGATCTCGGCCCCGCAATGGCTGCAAGGCACCTCGTAGATGTCGCCGGGCCGCCAGAAGGCGGTGTCCTGGCCGGGGCACATGGTGCGTCCCATGGTGAACCTCCTCCCTAATTGCCTTGGCCGCGCCCCTGGCGCAGCCACCAGTTGGCGAAACGTTCGCCGGGCCGGGCCTCGGCCAGGTAGCGCCCCACCGCCTGCTCCAGATGGGCGAGCGCGGCGGCCGGGTCGGCCGCCGCGGCCACGGCCTCGGCCAGGTGGGGGTGGCGGCCCAGCTTGCCGCCCATCAGAACCCTGACCGCCGGCGGGGTGGTGGTGATGCACCCGGCCGGGCAGGCCTGATTACAGGCCAGACAGCCCTGGCAGGCGTCCGCGTCCCAGACCGGGCCCTCCGGCCCCATGGCGATGGCCTGGTCCGGGCAGGCCTCGGCGCAGGCCCCGCATGCCGTGCAATCGGCCAGGTCGAAGCTTGGCCGCACGCAGCCCACCAGAGCCAGGTCGGCCACTTGGGGCCGCGAGCAACCGTTGGGGCAGCCGGCCACGGCCAGCCTGAGCTTGTGGTGAAAAAGCACCTGCTCGTCGGGCACCAGCGCCCGCAGGCGCTCGGAGACGCCCCCGGCCTCCAGCCAGGCCTGCACCGCCGTCCGCCAGTCCTCGGTGGCGATGAGGCGGTTGGGGCAGCCGGCCAGTTCGCTGCGGCAGGCCTCCAGCACCGTCATCTCCACCCCCGGCCGGTTGTCCGCCGGCATCAGATTGGCCAGTTCGGCATCGCTGCGCCCGCCGCGCACGGCCTTGAAGGCGGCCTCGGCGGCCTGGTAGTCGGCCAGGGTCACTATCGCGCGGCCCTGGCCGGCCACCCGCTCCTCGATCTTCTTGCGGGCCAGGGGGCGCACGAAGAACGGCACCCGCCTGAGGGCCTCGTCGGCGTCCGCCTCCCAGCGCATGCCCGCCCCCGCCGAACGCATCTAGGCCCTGGCCGCGGCCGCGGCCGGAGCCGCCCAGGGCAGGTCCTGGTGGATCACGCGGCCGTCGCGGGAGACCACGATGGCGCCGCGCCGCACGTCCACGCCGGATTGGGCGATGGCCTTTTCCGCGATGAAGTCCAGGCCCTTGCAGCAGGGCACTTCCATGTGCACCACGGTGAGCGAGCGCGGCCGCGCGCCGGCCAGCACCTGGGCCAGCTTGTTGACGTGGGCGGCGGCGTCGTCCAGCTTGGGGCAGGCCAGGGCGATGGCCTTGCCGGGCAGCAGCCGGGGGTGCAGGTCCGGCAGAGAGGCGGCGGCGCAGTCGGCCAAAAGCAGCAGGTCGGCCCCCTGCAGGAACGGAGCCTGGGAGCTCAGGAGGGTCAGCTTGATGGGCCAGTGGCCGAGCTGGCTGGCGGCCGGGCCGGCCGGCGCGGCGCCGGCGTGGCCGCCGGCCGGGGCCAGGGGCTTCAGGGCCATGGCCGCCGAGCCGGGGCAACCGCAGGCCAGGGGCTGCACGTCGCCGGCGCTGGGGGCCGGGGCGGCCTGGTGCTCGCGCTCCTTGAGCAGCGCGTGCACGGCCTGCTCGTCGAAATCCTCGGCCTCGCGCTGCTCCACCGTCAGCGCGCCGGTGGGGCAGCCGCTCAGGCAGGCGCCCAGGCCGTCGCAATAGATCTCGCCCACCAGCCTGGCCTTGCCGTCGATGACCTGCAAGGCCCCCTCGGCGCAGTCCAGCACGCACTGGCCGCAGCCGGTGCAAAGCTCCTCGTCGATGTGGATGATGTTCCTAACCTTGCGCATTGCATTCCTCCGGGGAAAAGGCGCGGGCCAGATCCGACAGCCGGGTCTGGGCGAAATAGCTCGTCACCTCGCTGGCCACCTTGTGCAACAGACCGCCCAACAGGCAGTCGCCTCCGCAGACCGGCTGGCCCAGCAGGCAGGAGCGCTCCTGCAGGGGGCCCTCCACCGCCTCGTAGACCTCCAGCAGGCTGATGGCGTGGGCGTCCCTGGCCAGGCTGAAGCCGCCCTTGGGGCCGCGCTGCGAGTTGACCAGGCCGGAGCGGGCCAGGCGCTGGAGCACCTTGGCCAGGTGGGCCTCGGAGACCCGCAGCAGGCCGGCGATGTCGCGGGTGGCCTGGGTCTGGCCGGGGTTGGCGGCCAGGAGCACCATGGTGTGCAGGGCCAGGGAGGCGGCTTCGGATATCTTGAGAACGCGGGACATGTCGACCTCGATATTGTTATTCTGGTACTAAAATACTTTTTTAATCCCCAAAGTCAAGATTATTTTTATACCAGAATACCTTTTTTCATAACATGCTTTTTTAACTAAACAATTATCCCGGAGATTTCCCTCGCCCCTCCCCTGCCCATAATAATCCGGGCTCATCCGGCCGTTCGCCGGGTGAACCGCAATCCGCCCAAGCCGCGCGGGATGCAAAAAGCCATCGGGCCGCCCGCAGGCGGTCCGATGGCCGGATCACGAGCCGAAAACCAGGACCTAGTTGCTGCCAGCCGGCTTGTCGGCGGCCTTCTTGGTTTTCGTGGTCTTCTTGACCTTCTTGGCCTTCTTGGCCTTCTTGGCCTTGGCCGGGGCTTTCTCGGTCATGGTGGTCTGGCCGGCGCCAGACTGATTGGCCGCCAACGCCACCGGCGCCAGGCTCAGGGCGAAGGCCAGGGCCACCAACATCGCCAACTTCTTCATGCCTTTTCTCCTCTTTCCCACGAACGCGTTAATTGCGCCGCCACATCCTTCCCCTTGCGGCCATGGGAAGGCGTCTGGCGGAACTGCCTTGCTCAGCCCTCCGAGCGAGCAAGCGCCTTGCCACCTTTCAATATATTGTTTTAATTCACTTTTTATCCGCGGAACCGGTTTATAAGAACTTCAAGTTCTGATTAATGGCGGTCACCTCACCGCCCATTGACCAATCCCGCCGGGAGGCCATTCGGATTATCACTTTAATATTATTATTTTTTATGTCAAGCGGAACAACGAATTCGCACTTGTTCGCCTTAGGAATAACAAATTCCTAAAACATGAAGCCGCACCTCGCTGGCCAACCCAGACTGCGATAAAGTTTCATCCGGCAGATGGCCGTATGAAGCCGATTCAACCTGACGCGCACAAAATTTTTTTGAAAAACGGAACTGACACTTCAAGTCATCGCGATTTAGGAATCCAAAAATCCGCAATACGAAAAGTAAATTGAAAACTAGGCAGTTAATGACCACCAGCCGCCGCTGTCCGCTGACCGGCCAATGCTGCCCAGTTACAGCTTAGGAACCCACGGTTCCGCCCTCAGGCTTAGTACGCTAATTAAATTATATTATTAGCTAGTTACCACATGGCCCGCATGTTGCTCCCTGGCTGAGTGTCGGTCGCCGGCGATACGTGGCATAGCAGGGAGGCCGCGCCGCAGCCATGGCTCAGGACGAACCCATCGAAATCAGGGGGGTGGTGGTTCCGGTGGCCTGGGACGCCCAGGGCCGGGTGGTGGCGGCCGGCCTGGCCGGCGTGGACGAGGAAGAATACCTGCTGACCCCTGGCCGCCCGGAGGCCCAGGTGTTAGGCTTGGTTCAGCATGAGGTCGTGGTGCGGGGCCGGCTTTGCCGCCGCCCCGATGGGCGCAAGCAGATCAACGTGGAAAGTCTCCGGATTCATGCGCGAAAATAGCTGTGGCCCTCGATTATTTCTATCCGTGGCCGGCCTTTGGGTCGGCTTGATGCTGGCCGGCTTCGCCGCCGCGGCGGCGGTCGAGCCCACCCCCGCCCCTGAAGACGCCCCGGCCGCGCCCCCTCTGGTGCTGGCCGAATCGCTACTCAACCAGGAGCCCAAGCCCCGCCCCTTGCGCGTGGGTGGCGGCGAGCCGCTGGCGCCCGCCGCCCCCGCCGACGCCAGCGTGCGCAAGAAAAAGTCCGTCGCCCCGGCCCAGGCCAAGCAGCCGGCCCGCGCCAAGTCCGCCCCCAAGCCGACGGCCAAGACCACGGCCAAAAGCGGGACCAAGACCAAGAAGGCCAAGAAGATCAAGCGCTAGCTCGGCGGGTTCATGACCGGGGCGCGGGCTTGGGGGGCGGCGATGGCTTGGGCTCGAAACACAGGCAGGGTTTGCCGGAGCTGGCCAGCACCACCCGCCAGGGCATCTGACGGGACTTGAAGTTCATGGCGCGGCAGGCATAACCCCGCCCCGCCTCCCAGGTTATGCGCAGATGCCGGCAACGGAAGCAGTCTGGCCGGGAGGGATCCAAGGCGTCCTAGTCGCGGCGCGGAGCCGCGCCGCCCCCCCGCGACGGCTCGGCCTTGCCCTCCCCAAAACGCTGGCAATGGCGGCAAGGCGAATAGGGCAGGCTGCGGGCCAGGCGCTCACGGCAGATGGCCTGGTTGGTGCGGCCGCCGAAAGGGTCGCACCAAAACCAGTTGCCGATCACGGAAGGCTGGGTGGATTTGATTTTCATGCCGCTCCTCGCCTGACCTGGGGTCCCCGCCGTGGACGCATCCCGCCTCCCATCCTTTCTACAAAAAAGCCCGGCCGCTGGCAAGTCCGGCAATTAGTAAGACTAAAAAAATAGCAACCACTTCTGTTGTATTGACAGCCCCCGGTGGGCAAAGGTTATCTTAAGGGCTCGTAAACTCCGGGCACCGGCCGCCTGGCCCGACCAGCAGAGCCAAACCGGCGCGACAACAACAGGGGTGGTCAATGTCCCTCAGCACCCTAATCGGCTTTTTGATCGGACTGGGCCTCTTCCTGTCCTCCATCGTGCTCAGCACCAACAATTACCTGATCTTCTTCAATCTGCCCAGTCTGCTTCTGGTGGCCGGCGGCACCCTGGCCTGCGCCTTCGTCAGCTACCAGTCGCGCTACGTCTGGCTGAGCCTCAAGAACGTCGGCCGGTTGTTCATCGAGCAGCAGGTGGGGCGCAAGACCCTGAACAAGGACACGGCCATGACCATCCGCTGGGGGGCCGTGCTCAAAAAGGGCGGCTTGCCGGCCCTTGAGCAGGAGATCCGCTCCATCAACCCGCCGGACAACTTCCTCATCTTCGGCCTGGAGCTGGTGGTCAGCGGTTATTCCGGCGAGGAGGTGCGCGAGACCCTGGCCGCCAACATCGAATCCACCTTCGGCCGCAACATGGTTCAGGTGGACATCCTGCGGGCCATGGCCGGCACCGCCCCGGCCTTTGGCATGATCGGCACCCTGGTGGGCCTCATCATCATGCTGGAGTCCATGGGCGCGGACACCTCCCAACTGGGCCAGGGCATGGCCGTGGCCCTTATCACCACCCTCTACGGCGTGCTCATCGCCCGCCTGCTGCTCTTGCCCGCCGCGGCCAAGGCCCAGCAATAAGGAGGAGATCGCCCGCTTCCGCAGCTACCTGCTGCTGGAAGGCTTCGTGATGCTGGCCGAGAACCGCTCGCCGCAGTTCATGGTGGACAAGATGAACAGCTTCCTGGACCCGGCCATCCAGTATCGCCGCAAGCCAGCGGCCCAGGCCAAGCCCAAATGAAGCCCCGCATCCCAGCCTTCCTGTTGCGGCCAGTCCGCGGCGGCGCCGACGACACCGAGGACTGGATGATAACCTTTGCCGACGCGGTGACTCTGCTGCTCACCTTTTTCGTGCTGCTTCTGTCGGTGGCCGATCTCAACCCGCACAAATATGAGGAAATCAAGGCCTCCATGGCCCAGGCCGTGGCCCGCCACCAGGCCGAGACCCCCTTCACCCAGCTCAGCCAGCGCCTGGAGCAGCTGGCCAGCGCCGGAGAGCTGGGCCAATCCGAGCTCAACGCCACCCCGCGCGGCCTGGTCCTGGAATTCACCGGCACCACCCTCTACGAGCCCGGCTCGGCCTCGCTCAAGACCCAGGCCCTGGAAATTCTGCGCCGGGTGGCCCGCCAGATCACGGCCATGCCCGGCGGAGACTACCGGGTGGTGGTGGAGGGGCACACCGACGACGTGCCCATCAAGACCCCCCAATTCCCCAGCAACTGGGAGCTTTCCACCCAGCGGGCCACCAACGTGGTGCGTTACTTGATCCAGGAGGGCGTCCCCGCCAGCCGGCTCCAGGCCGCCGGCTTCGCCGAGACCCGGCCCAAGGCCCCCAACCGCGACCACATGGGCCGGCCCCTGCCCGAAAACCAGGCCAAGAACCGCCGCGTGGTCATCGCCGTCTCGCCGGCCGGCGTGGGCCAGCCGGAGTTCTAGCCCCACCCCAGAAGATAACGTCATACACAATATCTTGATTTCCTGGCCGCCAAGGGGTAACAGGTAGTATGATTACGAACGTGCCTCCCCTGTACACGGCGAGGTGGCCATGCAATATTGCCCCCAATGCGGCTCCGACAACGTCCTGGTTTCCACCCGGCGCACCGCCTGGCGCAACCTCATGCGCTCCCTGGGCTTCCGCTACTTCATCTGCGACGAGTGCTACACCCGTTTCCGGGCCCGCCTGGGCCAGGACGGCCGCCCCCCCCAAGTGACGCCGCCGCCGGTGGAGCCGGAGCCTCTGCCGACCCCGCCCCCGCCGCCGGCCGCCGCGCCCGATTTCTCCCTGGAACCCGCTCCCGACATCATGCTGGAGCCTCGGCCCCGGCCAGAGTTCGCGGAGGGGCAGGAGCCGGCCTGGGACCGCTCACCCCGGCAGCCCGACCTGGACTTCCCGCCCCCCCAGGACCAAGACGAACCGGAGACCAAGCCTTCGGCCTTGCCCTGGCTCTCGGCCGGCCTGCTGGCCAAGGTCTGCGCGGGCCTGGCCGTGGTGCTGGGCGTGGCGGCCTTGTTCTACTGGTACCGCCTGAGCCTGGCCCCGCCGCCCCCGGCCAGCCAGCCGGTCGCGGCCCGGATCAAGATCGCTCCGGAGCCGCTGACCCCGCCCGCGCCGCCCGCCCCGGTGGAGCCAATCACCCCGGCGGCTCCGGCCGCGCTTTCGCCGACCGGGGGCGGCCAGCCTGGGTTGGCCAGCCAGCCCACCCTGGCGACCCTGCCCTCCCCGCCGCCCACCAGCTTGACCGCGACCACCCTGGCCCCGCCTCCCCCACCGCCGCCGCCTCCGCCGGCCCCCGCCTCGGCTCCGGTCCCGACTCCGGCCGCCAAAATCCCGGCCGCTCCGGCGGCGGCAAAGCCGGCCGCGAAACCAGCCCCCCCGGCCCCGGCCAAGGCCGGCGCCGTCAAGGCCGCCCTGGCCCTGCAATTCGGGGCCTTCAGCGAGCCGGCGCGGGCCAAGGCCCTGGCCGACAAGCTCAAGCGGGCCGGCCTCAAGGTCCACCTGGTGCCCAGCGACGGCGAGAACGACCGCAAGCTGACCAAGGTGCGCTACGGGGCCTTCGCCAACCTGGACCAGGCCCGCCAGGCCCAGAAGGAGGTGAAGGCCAAGACCGGTCTGGAGACGGTGATCGTCAAGAACGGGCGCTAATGAAGGCCGCCGGCCGGGCGCCGGCGATGGGGTCAAACAAACGGCCGGGAGCCCGCGGGCTCCCGGCCATTGTATTGCGTCAGGCCCGGTCTAGAACTGGAAGGTGGTCTCCACCTGGAACATGTCGTAGCCCGCGGCGGCGCCCTGGAGGTTGTCGTCGATGGGGAAGGAGTGGTACCAGTTCAGGTTGATGACGGTGTACTTGAAGGGGCTGTAGCCCACCCGGGCCGCCCAGCCCTCGCGGTTGTTGTACTGGAACTCGCTGTCGCCGAAGTAGCCGGGCGTGGCGTTGGCCTCGATGTAGCGGTATTCCCAGGAGAACAGCCACTGCTCCCAGTTCAGGGCCGCCCCGGCCAGCCAGCCGGTGTCCTTGCCCGCGGCCGCGCCGCTCATGTCCTCGCGCATGTTCTTAAGGTAGTGCCCGAAGACGTCCACGCTGGTGGCGGCGGCGACCTTGTAGGTCAGCTTGGCGTAGGCGTCCCACACGCCGAAGTCGCTCAACTCGCCGTTGGCCTTGGTGGTGTTGCCGCGCAGGTTGGCGCTGTTGAAGTTGCCCACCTTCTCGAAACGGTCCCACATGTAGTAACTGGTGGCGAAGGTGGCCTTGAAGGGGTCCTGGTTGTAGTGGAACCCGGCCTGGGGGGCGTAGAGATAGGCGTCGCCGGGGTTGTCGCTGCGCTGCTCCTTGACCACCATGCCGCCCATGGTGAGGAAGGGCTGGAAGGCGCCCTTCTTGTTCCAGCGCAGGTTGAGGTAGGCGCCTTCGGGCTGGATGTCCACGTCCCAGTTGATGGCGGTGCGCACGTAGGGGTTGGCGAACTTGCCCGCGGTGGCGGTGAGCATCTTGTCGAAGAAGGCCGGGTTGTACTTGGCGTAGGCCCGGTCGATGCCCCAGCTCTTCTCGCCGAACCAGTTGTCCATGGTCTGCACGGTGCTGGTGGGATCGTCATCGGCCGCGGTGGCCATGCGGATGCCCACCTCCAGGTCCTGGTTGACCATGCTGTTGACGCCGAAGTGGCTGCGGAAGCGCCAGCGGGTGCGCTGGTCGGTCTCCCTGCCCTTGAACTTCTGATACCACCAGCCCTCGTAGCGCAAGGTGAGGTCGCCGCTGAGGCTGATGCGCTCCAGCCACTTGGGCAGGCTGTCCTTGGCCGCCTTGGCCGCCACCACCTGCACCGCCTCCTGTTGCTGCTGCTGGACGGCCTGCATCTGGCCGAGCTGGGACTTGAGTTCGCCCAGGCTCTGCTCCAGCAGCTTGATCTTGGCCTCCAGCTCGGCCTGCCCGGCCGCCTGGGCCGGCGCGGCCGTCCACCAAAGCGCCAGACCCAGCGCCGCTCCCCAGGCGGCCCAGGTCCTGAACCTCGCTCCCCTTCTCCGATTGGGCATGTCTCCTCTCCTTTTCTGCTCAACTGCGCGGCGTCACGTCTCCCTTGTCCCGCCGCCGCGCGCAACAATCCGCGGGACGCTCATTTGCGCGGGGTGTCCGGTTGGCCTGGCTGGGCCATCTCCTGCATCACCAGCTTGCGGTCATGGGCGTCCATGATCCGCTCCATCAACTCGTCCAGCTTGACCGGCTTGATCAGGTAGTCGAAGGCCCCCAGCTCCAGCCCCTCCATGCCCGATTCCACCGAGGCGTGGCCGGTGAGCAGGATGACCTCCACCAAGGGATGGCTGGCCTTGATCCGCTTGAGGGCGGTCAGGCCGTCCATGCCCGGCATCTTGACGTCCAGGACCACCACGTCCACCGGGTTCTCCGCCAGATAGCGCAGGCCGTCGGCCGCGTTGTCCCGGCCGGCCGCGTTCAGGCCGCGCAGCTCCAGGCGCTCCACCAGGGGCTCCAGGAAGTCCCTTTCGTCGTCCACCACCAACACGCTGAAGGTCCTCACCGGTTTCGCTCCCTCTAATCGGTGGAAAGATTCGGCACCCGGACAATGAAGGTGGCGCCTTGGCCGGGCTGGCTTTCCATGGTCAGGCTGCCGCCCAATCTTTGCATGATCGAGTGGCTGATGGAAAGCCCCAGACCGGTGCCCTGGCCCGGACTCTTGGTGGTGAAGAATGGATCGAAGATGCGGTCCTTGAGGTCCTCCGGTATGCCGGGGCCGTCGTCGGTCACCAGGATTTCCACGAATTGGCCGGCTTGGCGGGTGGTCAGCATGATGTGCCCGCCGTCGCCCACCGCGTCCAGGGCGTTGTTGATGAGATTCAAGAACACCTGCTGCAACTGGGAGCGGTCGCTCTTGATGCGCGGCAGGTTCTCGGCCAGCGACTTGCTGATGACGACCTCCTTGAACAGGGCGTCCTTTTCGAGGAAAGAGCAGGTCTCGCTCAGCACCTCGTTGACGTCCACCGAATCCTGCTTGGGCTCCATGCGCCGCGCGAAGCCCAGCAGGCGATGGGTGACGGCCCGGGCCCGATCCACGTGGTTCTGTATCTTGGCCACGTTTTCCTTGAACTTGGCCCCGCGGGGATAACTTTCCACGAACTGGGGGTCCATCAGGTCGTCCATCAGGCCGGCCAGCTCCCCGATGGCGGCCAGGGGGTTGTTGATCTCATGCGCCACGCCGGCGGCCATGCGCCCCAGGCTGACCAAACGGGCCGAGTGCACCAGTTGGGCGTCACAGTCGGCCCGCTGGCGGTCGGCGGCCTCCATCTGGCGCACCAACAGCCGCACCAGGAAAACGATGGCCGCCACGATGAGCAGGCTGCCCAGCCCCAGCACCAGGATCTCCATGTTGCGGGCCAGGGCCAGGGCTCCGGCGGACTCGCCGGAGTCGCGCTCGATCACCAAAAGCCAGTCTTCCTTGGACAGCCAGGCGAAGGCCATCATGCGCTCGCGGCCCTGGTGGTCGGTGCGGAAAGACACGCTGACCCCCGGCGGCACGGCCTTCATATCCAGGCCGGAGGGGTCCATGATCTTGCCGCCGAAACGGGGCGGGGTCTGGTACTGGCCCTCGCGGTTGAGGATGTAGGCCTCGCCGCTGGTGCCCACGTGGGCCAGGTTCACCAGCTTGGTGAAGACGTCGCTGTCGATGGTGGCGCGCAGTATCCAGGCGTCGTCGCCGTTGCCGTGCTTGACCGCGATGACGAAGTGGGGCACCCCGCGCGCGCCCAGGAACACGTCCGACACGTAGACCCCGCGCTGCATGGTCTGCTGGAACCAGACCGCGTCCTTGTAGTTTTGGTGCTCCAGGGGGTATGGCCCCACGTAAACCAGATGGTCGCCGTTCTGGTCGATGATGCCCAGATCCAGGAAGGTCCAGGAGCGGCGGTTCAAGAGGCTGAAGACCTGCTGCAACTGGCCGGGCCGGGTCAGGTCCGCCAGGTTGGCGGTGTGCACCAGCACCTCCAACAGCGAGGTGCGCTCGGCCAAAAAAACCTGGATGGCGCTGGCCCGGTTGGCCGCACGGGTGCGCATCTCCTCCTTGCTGCGCTCCTGCTCGGTGACGCTGAAATAAAAGTAGATGGCCGCGCCCATGATGTACAGCGGCGCCAGGGCCACCACCAGGGCGGTGACCAGCATGCGCCGGGCCAGTTGGCGATAGGGGGAGATCATGCTCCGCCTCCAGCCGGCGCGGTTTCCAGATTGTAGTTGCCATCGCGGAAGGCGCGGGCCAGCCAGTCCACCATGCGCCGATCATGCATGAGCATGTCCATCTGCCGGGTGAAGAGCACCAGCCGGCCCAGGGCCTTCAGGTGCTCCAGGGAGGCCTCCTGGTCGTACTTCTTCAGGAAGGCGCTGACCGCGTCGCCGGTGCGCTCCACCGTGAAGCCCATCTCGGCCAAAATGCGCACGATCAGCTCGCCTCGCAGCACCCGGCGGTCCTCCGTGGCCGCCCCGCCCACGAAACGGAAGCTGACGTAGTTGTCGTTCTGGTTGGGGCCGCAGAAGCTGTCCAGGGCGGCGAAGTGGTAGCCGACGCGCGAATTGAAGTTGAGATAGTCGCCGCTGACGATGGCGAAGGCCTTCTGGCCGATCTCGCGCACCTTGCCATCCTGGGGTTGGGTCAACAGCGACGAGCTGAAGACGCTCGCCAGGCCCTTGAGGCTGACCGGCCTGGGTCGGTCCCAGGCGATGGCCGGGTCCAGCAGGCCGTCCATGAAGGCCCGGCCGGGGCTGCTCACCACGTCCTCCAGCCAGACCAGGTTGCCCGCGCCCTCGCGTATGCCGCCGCCCAGGTCGATGACCCACAGCTCGAAGGGCAGCTTGTGCCCCACCCGGCGGGCCTGCCCGCTGGCGGCCTGGCCGATGCGGTCGCCCAGCACGAACATCTCGTGGAACGACTTCTCGTGCACGAAGCGGATCAGGTCGTGGAAGGTGGCGCAGCGGGCCGGCGTGAAGCCGGGCGAATGGGGGTCGGTCAGGGTGAGCGGGGTGATGAGCTGGGCCGCCCGGTGCCAGGAGGGCTTGACCTTGGCCGCCGCCCGCTGGGCCGCCGCCTCCGGGGCCGCCGCCCGAAGCAGGCGCTCGATGCGCCCGGCGTAGACCCGGCAGCCGCCGGCCTCCACCGTGACCACCTGGCCGGGAGCCAGCGCCCCCAGCGCGCCGGGACAGCCCACCACCGCCGGCACTTGGAACTCGCGGGCCAGGGAGGCCATGTGGCCGGTGACTCCGCCCACCTCGGTGACCACCGCCGCCGCCCGGTGCAGCACCGCCGCGAAGGCCGGCGATGAGTTCCGGGCCACCAGCACCGCCCCGTCGGGGAATCCGGCCAAGTCGGACTCGCCGCGGACGTGATGCACCGGGCCGGCGCCGGCGCCGGGACTGGCGGTTTGGCCGCCTTCCAGGAGCGGAGTCTCGCCAGGGACCCGGGCCGCGGCGCGGCCCCGATCTGCGGCCAGCAGTTGCAAGGGGCGCGACTGTAGGATGATGAAGCGAGAATCGCGGGTGAGGGCCCACTCCACGTCCTGGGGGCGGCCAAATTCCTTTTCCAGCGACAGGCCCAAACGGGCCAATTCCAAGGCTTGCTCCGGCGCGAGCGCCAGCCGTCCGGCCAGTTCGGCCGGCACCGCCTCGCGCCTGATTCCGTCGTCGGCCGGGGCCACCCGGCTGGCCTTGTCCCCGGCCTGGGTGGCAAGCAGGCGCGGGGGCTGGCCGCGCGCCACCCGGTAGACATCCGGGGTCACCGTGCCGTCCACCAGGCCCAGGCCCAGGCCGTAGACCGCGCTGATGATGAGCTCGTCCGCCCGGCCGTCCAGGGGGTCGCGGGTGTAGAGAACGCCGCTGACCACCGGGTCTAGAAGCTCCTGGGCCAGCACCGCCATCTCGGCGTCCTCGTCCTTGAGCCCGTTCTTGCGCCGGTACATGATGGCCTGGGGCGAATACAGGCTGGCCAGCACCTGGCGGTAGGCCCGCTCCAACTCCCCCGGCCCGACCCCCAGCACGCTGGTGTACTGGCCGGCGAAGCTGGTCTCGCTGTCCTCTCCCACCGCGCTGGAGCGCAGCGAAAGCGGAGCCTCGCCGCCCAGCCGGTCATATAGATCCTCGGCCGCCTCGCTGATGGCGTCAAGGAGCTCCGGTGGCAAGGACGCGCGCCGCACCTTGTCCTGCAAGCGGCGACTGGCTTCCAACAGGCTCTGGTAGCTGGCCTCCTCCAGCAGCATCACCTCCTGGCGCACCTGGCCGTCCAGGCCGGAAAAGGCCAGGAACCGGCGGAAGGAATCGGTGGTGATGACGAAGCCGTCGCAGACCGGGTGGCCGGAGCGGGCGATCTGGGCCAGGTTGGCCGCCTTGTTGCCGACCAAATGGCCCTGGGCCCGCTCCACCATCCTGAGCGGCAGCGCCAGTTCGCCCACGCCCTCGCCTGGGGCCAGGATGTCGTCGATGTCGTGGCGGATGGCGTCGAAGGCGGTCAGCAGGCCGGGATAGCGGTCGCCGGAAAGCCGGCCCAGGTGGCGGATCATCTTGTAGACCTTGGCGCTGGCGGCGATGTAGCGCGAGCGGATGAAATCCAGCCCCACCGCCCCGCCGTCCATGAGCCGTCCCTCGATCTCGGCGATGATGGCCAGCACCTCGTTGTTGGCGCGCAACAAGTACTTGAACTCCCGGAACCTCAGCTTGAGGTCCTGGAAGTCCGCCGAGGCGGGCTGGCGCCCGCCGAACAGACGGCCCAGGCGTTCTGCCAGCTTGCGCACCAAGGCCTAGGCTCCTCCCCCGTCCTTCCAGTTGCCGCCCAGGGGGCCGACGATGCCCACCGGGCGATATTGATCGCGCACGTCCTGGGGCGCCCAGCGCCGCAGGGCGAGCCTAGCGGCGATGACGGTGGGCGCGGCCAGGGGCAGAAAAATCTTCATGAAGGTGTAGGCTATCTCGGCCATGTCCTGGCGGGCGAAGTGGATGGCCAGCAACAGCTCGGCCACCAACAGGACGTCCATCATGGCCAGGATCGCGAACCGGTTCAGACTCACGGGCGGCCTCCTGCGCGGGGTGCTCCGGACCCCGGGGCCTGTGGGAAGCCCCGGAGCCCGGAGAGTGGAGGGACTTGGGTTTACTTCTTGCGCAGATCCTGCTTGGTCACGTTCATGATCTTCAAGGCGACCAGCTTGTCTCCCTGCTTGTCATAGGCCACCCGGACCTTGTCGCCGGCCGTGGGCAGCAGGCCGATCTTGGCCTGGCCGGTGTCGAAGGTAACCTCGGCCATGTCCTTGGGCACCTTGTTGCGGTCGGGCTCGGTGTTCTTGAGCACCAGCTTCTTGGTCGCGGCGTCATAGGAGACCGCCACGCCCTGGAAGACCTCGCCGGCCAGGGCGGTGGCCGCAAAGGCCGCCAGGATCAGGGCCGCGCCGAGGACGGTGATGACGCGCATCTTTCTCATGTGCTTGCCTCCCTCTGGCCTAGTGGCCCGCCGAGGCGGCGGAGGGGTTGTTCTTCTTCTCGCGGACCTCGTCGATGGCGCCGGCGATCATGACCTTGCAGATGTAGATGCAGATGATGCCGATGGCGCCCAGGATGATGACCGTGGCCGCGGCGTCATACCCGTACTGCTTGCAGATGATGGAGACCATGCAGGCCAGCACCGCGCTGCCAAACAGCACCCGGATGCCGTAGCCCTTGGCATACTTGGTGGCCACGGTGCCGATCTGGGCCCCGATGGCCGCGCCCAGGAGCATCACGAAGACCGCCACCAGTTCGATGCGGCCCTTGAGGCTGTAGGTGAAAGCGCCGTAGAGGCCGGAGATCATGACCTCGAACAGGTCGGTGCCCACCGCCACGTGGGTCGGGCAGCCGATGAAGTAGATCAGGGCCGGCATGCGCAGCAGGCCGCCGCCGATGCCCAGGAAGCCGGCCAGCACGCCGGTGAGGAAGCTGACGAAGATGGGCAGCCAGGCCGAGCAGTAGATGCCCGAAACCTTGAAGTGCACCATGGGGGGAATCTTGATCTTGTGCAGGGTGGGGGCCCAGTTGATGCCGCCGGTGGCCCCGGTGTGGCTGGGGTCGTCGCTCTTCTTCTTGTCGCTCCTGACCGCCTTGGCGTAGTCATAGAAGACCATGAAGGCGATCAGGGCCAGGAAGACCACGTAGACCCAGCGCACCACCGGCCCGATGTTGCCGGCGCGCTCCAGGGCCATGACAACCTGGGCGCCCACCTCGATGCCGGCCATGGTGCCCACCAGCATCACCACGCCCAGGGCGTAATCCACGTTGCCGAACTTGGAATGGCGCATGGTGGAGATCATGGACTTGCCGGCGATGTGGGCGATGTCGGTGCCGATGGCGAAGGCCATGGGGAAGCCCAGGATGTTCAGGCCGGGGGTGACCATCCAGGCCCCGCCCATGCCGAAGAACCCGCCGATGGTTCCCACCGAGAAGCCGATGAGCACCAGGCCGGGCCAGAAGATGTCCACGCCCGAAATGGGCATGTGCATGATCCAAATGGAGTCCATAGCTTACGCTCCTTGTTCCGCTGGGGTTGGCCGCCGCCTAGTGCTCGACGATCTTGCGGCTGGTCAGGTCGATGCCGGTGCGCTTCATGATGAAGTCCATGATGAGCCCCAGCGCCATGCCCATGGCGGTGGTCAGCACCACGGCCCAGATGGCGAAAAGCCACATGTCCTCGTTGTAGAGGGTGGCGAAATACAGGTTCCACCCCGACAGGGCGCGGGTGTCCGCCACCACCACCAGATCGGCGGCCTTTTCCCCGGCCGCCCAGGCCCAACCGGGCAGCATGGCCAGGATCGCCGCCAGGCCGCCCAGCCCAAAAATTCGCCTTCTCATACCTTCCTCCGTCTTCACAGCGAGATTTGATCCGTAACTTTCGGCAACCGCCACGTCCGCCGGGTCAAGGCCGACGTCCCCGCGTCGCCCTTGGCCGGGCAGACCTGGCTCCCCAAAAACGATGACCGGACTGCCTCTCCAGCCCGCACCAAGCCGCGGCCGGCTCTCCGGGCCGCCTTTGCCTGGCTCTTGGGCTCGCGCTGGGGGTGCATGCCGGCCTCCTGCTTCCTCACTGTAGGCAATTTATGGCATCGCACGTTTTCCGTGAATAGAACCGAGGCCCCTATTGGCTTCGGAAAAGGTATCAATTTGGCGGGGTGAGGCCCCCAACCCCGCCTAGGTAAAACCCCCAAACGCCGGGCCGCGGAAACACGCAAGGCCCCGACCGTGCCGATCCGGCGAGATGTCTAGGATGCTTTTTGACGTGATTTTAGTGAGATGAGATGAAAAGGCCTAAGGAGGCCCGCCGACCGTCGGCCGGCCGGATGGATGGACGGCGGGGGGCGGTGGAGGTTTCACCCCAGGGCCGCCAGCCTGGCTCAGGCGCTGATAAGGGCCTGCTCGATCTTGGCCATGAGCTCGCCCAGCTCGCAGGGCTTGGTCAGATAGTCGCGGGCGCCTTGGCTCATGGCCTGGCGGGCGATCTCGGCCGAGCCGTGGCCGGTGAGCATGATGATCTTGAGCCGCGGCAGGAGCATGCGCAGGGTCTTGAGCGTCTCCAGGCCGTCCATGCCCTCCATCTTCACGTCCAGCACCGCCACCTCGAAGTCGTGGTCCCTGGCCAGGCGGATGGCCTCCAACCCGCTGTTGGCGGTGACGACGTGGTAGCCGCGCTTGTTAAGGCGCTTGGCCATCACCGCGGCGAACTCGCGCTCGTCGTCCACCAGCAGGATCAGGGGCCGGTCGCCCTCGGCTATCCTTTCAGGCATCGGTTAGCTTCCCTCGCCGCGGGCGGGGCCGGCTTTCAGGCCGGTTTGGATTGGCCTTGGCCTTTGGCCGCCGGCAGGTGCACCGTGAAGGCCGCGCCCTGGCCTTCTCCGCTTTGCACCTCGATGCGCCCGCCCAGTTTATGGATGATCCCGTAACAGATGGACAACCCCAGGCCGGTGCCCTTGCCCACGGGCTTGGTGGTGAAGAAGGGATCGAAGATGCGGCCCACCACCGATTGGGGGATGCCGGGGCCGTTGTCCTGCACGGTCAGCTCCACCTCGTGGGGCCTCACCGCGCGGGTGCGCACCAGGATGCGCCCGCCGGTCTTTTCCATGGCGTCGATGGCGTTGTTGACCAGGTTGATGAGCACCTGCTGCAGCTCGGCCGGCGAGGCCGCCACCGGGGGCAGGTCGCCGGCCAGCTCGGAGGCGATGACCACGTTGTTGTAGGCGGCCGGGCGCTCCAGGATGGCCACCACCTCCTTGGCCAGGTCGTTGATCTGCACCGCCTGCACCGGCGCGTCGGTGCGCCGGGCGAAGCCCAGCAGCTTGTGGGTGATCTCCTTGCAGCGCCGGCCCTGGGTCTGGATCTGCTTCAGCGCCCGCTCGTATTCGGTCCGGTTGGGGCTTTGGTTGACGAGGTCCTTTTCCTCCTCCATCAGGTCTTGGATCCAGCCCGCCTCCTCCACCATGATGGCCACCGGGTTGTTGATCTCGTGCGCCACCCCGGCGGCCAGCTCGCCCAGGCTGGCCAGCTTGCCCGACTGGATGATCTGCTCGTTAAGAAGCTCCTTCTCCTTGTCGGCCTCGGCCATGCGCCAGACCAGGTGCCGGGTGAGAAAGACGGTGATGGCGATGACCAGGATGCCGCCCAGGCCGCCGATGAGCACCGCGTTGCGCCGGGCCTCGAAAAGCGAGCCGAAGGCGTCGGAGGTGTCCTGCTGGCAGACCAGCAGCCAGTCCCCGCCTTTAAGCCAGGTCTTGGCCACCACCACGTCGCGCCCCCGCCGGGAGACGTCCTCCAGCACCCGCACCCCTTGGAACGGCTCCGGCATGTCCAGGTCCGACGGCGCCAGGAGCTGGCCGTGGGTGCGCGATTGGGTCTGGTAGAGCCCCTGGCGGTTGACGATGAAGGCCTCGCCGGTGGCGCCCAGGCGCACGCCCTCCACCAGGGAGCTGAAGCGGGCGCTGTCGATGGTGGCGCGCAGGATGTAGTTGCGCCCCTGCCGGGGCAGCTTGATGGCCACGATGAAGTGGGGCACCCCGCGATGGCCGCGGAACACGTCGCTGATGTAGCGCCCTTGCTGGAGCACCTGTTTGAACCAGAAGCTGTCCTTGTAGTCGGCCTTCTCCAGGCCGTAGGGGCCGGCGTAGGCCACGTGGTGGCCCTCGTCGTCGATGAGCCCCAGGTCCACGAAGGCGCCGTAGACCTCGCGCAGCGAGCGCAGGGTGTCCTGCAGCTCGTGGGGCAGGGAGAGCCCCTCCACGCCCCGCAGGTTGGCCACGTTCTGCAGATTGGCCAGGCGCTCGGCCAAAAAGTCGTCGATGGCCCGCTTGTGCGACTCCACGATGCTGCTGAGCGAGTGCACCACCTGTGAGCGGACGGAGGCGTTGTAGGAGGTGTAGAAGACGCTGTAGGTGAGGGCGTAGGGCAGAAAAGCCACCGCGATGATGGCCAGCACGATCTTGCGGGCCAGTTGGCGGTAATAGGGGGCCAGACGCTCGACCTGGATGACCACTTGCTTGCCTCATGCCCCAGGGGGGATCCGGACGCGGCTCGCTGGCCTATTTATATGTCATAATCCCCCGCCATGGAAAGCCGAATCCGGCCCAGTCGTCTAGCCCAGGCCCATGCCCTCCAGCACCGAGAGCATGATGCCCGCCGCCATGACGCTGCCGATCTGCCCGCCGGTGTTGGCCCCCATGGCGTGCATCAGCAGATACGAGCGCTTGTTGTAGCGCTGGCCCTGGGTCTGGGCCACCCTTGCCGCCATGGGATAGGCCGAGATGCCCGCCGCCCCGATCAGGGGGTTGATGGCCCCGCCGGTGAACAGGCACATCAGCTTGCCGAAGATCACGCCCATGGCGGTGTCCAGGATGATGGCCACCAGCCCCAGGCCCAGCACCAGCAGGGTGGTGGCGCGCAGGAACTGGTCGGCTTGCATGGTGGCCCCGATGCACAGGCCCAAGAGCAGCGTGACCACGTTGGGTATCTCGTTTTCGGCCGCGCCCACCAGGCGGCCCACCACCCCGGATTCGCGCAGCAGGTTGCCCAGCATGATCATGCCCATCAGCGGCGCGCCCTTGGGCGCGATCAGACAGGTGATGACCGTGACCACGATGGGGAAGAGGATGCGCACCCGCTTGCTCACCTTGTCCTTGGTGGGCTTCATCACGATCTCGCGCTCGCGCCTGGTGGTCAGCGCCCGCATGATCGGCGGCTGCACCAGGGGCACCAGGGACATGTAGGAATAGGCCGCCACCGAGACCGGCCCCAACAGGTGGGGGGCGTACTGGCTGGTGACGTAGATGGCGGTGGGGCCGTCGCAGGCGCCGATGATGCCCACCGCCACCGCGTCAAGCTCCTTGAAGCCCAGGGCCAGGGCCAGCAAAAGGGTGAGGAAGATGCCGAACTGGCCGGCCGCGCCCAGGAGCAGGATGCCCGGCCGCTGCAACAAGGGGGTGAAGTCGGTCATGGCCCCGATGCCCACGAAGATCAGGCAGGGGAAGACCTCGCTCAGCACCCCGTGGCGATAGAAGAAATTCAGCAGGCCGTCCGGGTCGGTCAGACCGGTGAGCGGCAGGTTGGCCAGCACCGCCCCGAAGCCGATGGGCAGCAGCAGAAGTGGCTCGTAGCCCTTGGCGATGCCCATGTATATCAAAAAGCCGCCCACCAGGATCATGGCGGCCTGACCCCAGGTCAGGGCCGCGAAGCCGGTGGTGAGAAAGCCCAGGGAGTTGAGCAGCAGATCGCTCATGCCCGGCCTTCTTTCTGCTCCGCACCGGCCTGGCGGGGTTCGGGGAACAGCCGCTTCATGGCCTTCATGACCAGGGTCAGGACCCAAAGCGAGAGCAGCGTGCCGCCCATGCCCACCAAGGTGATCGTCAAGCCGAAATCCAACTTGTCCAAGTCTGTCCTCCGCGGCCGACGGCAGGTTTTGAATTGCCCTACCCCGCATATACCTCAGTTGGGCGTCACCGGCAACCGCCACGGACCGGGGGCGGGCTAAAGTTTTTGGCTCGCCCCCGGCAAAAGCTATAAACTGAGGACTATCCGAAACAGCGTCGCCCAACCGGAACACAGACATGACCGGCCCGGACCAGCCTCGCACCCCCGCCGCCGACCAGCCGCCCCAGGCCGAACAGGGCGGTTTCTGGCGCGGTTTCCGCGCGCGCCTGGCCCTGGCCATCGGCGGAGCGGCCTTGACCGTCTGCGCCCTGGCCATGCTCGTCGTGGGCCTGAGCGCCAGGGAGCAGCTGGTCCAGGAGGCCGGCGGCGGCCTGGCCGAGCTGGCCTTCCACCTGGCCGACAAGCTGGACCGGGGCATGTTCGAGCGCTGGCGCGAGACCCTGCTCATGGCCAACCTGGACGTCATCCGCGACCCCGCCCGCAACCCGGCCGAGAAGCGCCAATACCTGGAAAAGGTCCGCGAGACGTTCCCCCATTACGCCTGGATCGGGTTGACCGACCCGGAGGGGATCGTCACCGCGGCCACCGGCGGCTTGCTGGAGGGCCGCAACGTGGCCCAGCGCGACTGGTTCCGGGAAGGCCTGCGGGGGCCTTTCGCCGGCGACGTGCACGAGGCCTTCCTGCTGGCCAAGCTGCTGCCGCCCAGCGTGGGCGATCCCCTGCGCCTGGTGGACGTGGCCGCGCCGGTCGTCGCGCCCGACGGCGGCGCGGTCGGCGTGTTGGCCGCCCACCTGAGCTGGCAATGGGCCCGCGAGGTCGGCGCGTCGCTGCTGCGTCCCGACACCCAGCGCGGCCAGGCCACGGTGCTGGTGCTGGGCCAATCCGGCGCGGTGCTGCTGGGCCCCGGCGCGGGCGTCGAAACCTGGCCGGCCGAGCTGATGGCGCGCCTCCGGGCCGCCAGCGCCCCCCAGGCCAGCCGCCATTTCATCAGCCACGCCGACGGCGAGGGGCGCGATTTCCTGCTGGGAGCCGCGGCCTGCCAGGGCCACGCCGACTATCCCGGCCTGGGCTGGCTGGTGGTGGTGCGCCAGCCCCTGGAGCTGGCCCTGGCCCCGGTGCGCCGGCTGCAGGAGCAGATCGTGGCCTGGGCGGTGCTGCTCCTGGCGCTGCTGACCTGGGGCGGCTGGTTCCTGGCCGGGCGCATCTCCCTGCCCCTGCGCCGCCTGGCCCGGGCCGCCGATCGCGCCCGCCAGGGCCTGCCGCTCCAAGACGGGGACCTGCCCCAAGGAGGCCCGACCGAGGTGGCCGCGCTTTGCGCCTCCCTGGCCAAGCTGGTGCGAAGCCAACGCGACAATCAGGCCGAGCTGGAGGCGCTAAACCGTCAGCTAAACCGCGAACTGGGCGAACGCCGCCAGGCCGAGGACGCGCTGATCCGCCACCGCGGCCACCTGGAGGAGCTGGTGCGCGAACGCACCGCCGCCCTGGAAAAGGCGGTGCGCGAGCTGCGCGGCGAAGTGGCCGAACGCCAGCGGGCCGAGGACCTGCTCCAGGCCCGCGCCCGCTGGCGCGCCGACCTGGCCGAGTTGAGCGCCTTCCTGCACCAGGACCTGGACCTGGAGGTGAAGCTCCAGGTCTGCTGCGATCATCTCCTGCCCAGCTTGGGGCTGACCGCCGCCGCCATCTGGCTGGCGGAGCCGGCCGGTGAGACCGGCGGCCACCCCCTGCCCGAAGCCTTTCCCAGCCAGGACCGGCGCTTGCGCCTCTGGGGCCGGGCCGGGGCCTGGGAGTCGCCGGAGGCGCCCCTGGATCTGCCGGCCGGGGCCTCGGTCATCGAGGCGCTGGCCGGCCTGCCCGGCTGCCAGGGCGGCAGCGTCCACCTCCTGGCCGCCGGCCCCCACACCCTGGGCGGCCTCTTGGTCAAGCCAGCGCCCGCCGACCCCGACCAGGCCGAGATGCTCCAGTACCTGGCCGAGATCCTGAGCTATCTGGTCAGCGCCGAGTTCATGCGCCGCAGCCTGCAAAGCGCCAAGCAGGCCCTGGCCGGGGCCCTGGACGAGGCCAGCGCCATGGCCGCCATGGCCCAACTGGAGACCGGCAAGCTGCGGGCCATGATCGAGGGCATGGACGCGGGGGTGCTGGTGGTGGACGCCGAGGGCAGAGTGCTGGAGGTCAACTCCTGGTTCCTCAACGCCTTCGGCCGCTACCGGGTGGAGCCGGTGGGCCGGCCCTACCAAGGCGTGGTGCCCCACGACTGGCTGGCCCCGCTGGAACAGGCCCTGGCCAGGCTGGCCCAGGCCGAGGCCCCGCCGGAGTCGGTGGTTTTCGAGCGCAGTCTGCAAGAGCGCCATTTCTCCCTGCGTCTGCAACCCATCCTCGGCCACGGCCAGCGCCAGGGCTTCATCCTCAACGTCATCGACATCACCACCCTGGTCCAGGCCCGCCAGCAGGCCGAGGCGGCCAGCCGGGCCAAGGGCCTTTTCCTGGCCAACATGAGCCACGAAATCCGCACCCCCATGAACGCCATCCTGGGCATGACCGCCCTGGCCCTGGAAACCAGGCTCAGCCCCCAGCAGCGCGAATACCTGGAGGCGGTGCAGTTGGCGGCCGAATCCCTGCTGGGGCTGATCAGCGACGTGCTGGACCTGTCCAAGATCGAGGCCGGCGCGCTGGCCCTGGAGCGGGTGGAGTTCGAGCTGCGCCCGCTGCTGGAGGCCGCGGTGGACACCCTGGCCTTCCGCGCCCACGAAAAAGGCCTGGAGCTGGTCCTGCGGGTGGACCCCGCCCTGCCCCGCCGGGTGGCCGGCGACCCCCTGCGCCTGCGCCAGGTGCTGCTCAATCTGCTGGGCAACGCCCTGAAGTTCACCCACCACGGCCAGGTGCTGGTGGAGGTGGCGCAGACGCGCCGGCTGGAGGGCGCGGTGCTGATTAAGGGCAGCGTAAGCGACACCGGCATCGGCATCGCCGCCGACCGCCTGGAAAGAATATTCGACAGCTTCACCCAGGCCGACGGCTCCACCACCCGCCGCTACGGCGGCACCGGCCTGGGCACCCACATCGCCAAGCAACTGGTGGAGATGATGGACGGGCGCATCTGGGCCGAAAGCCAGCCCGGCCAGGGCAGCGTCTTCCATTTCACCGCCCGGCTGGAGCTGGCCCAGGGGGCCGAGCAGGCCGAGGAGCGGCTGCCCCCGGAGCTGACCGGCCGGCGCGCCCTGGTGGTGGACGACAACCCCGCCAGCCGGCGGGTCCTGGCCGAACTGGCCCAGGGCCTGGGCCTGGAGACGGACCAGGCGGGCGGCGCGGCCGCCGCCGACCAGGCCCTGGAAGCGGCCCAACGCGCCGGACGCCCCCATGACCTGCTCATCCTGGACGGGCGCCTGCCCCAGACCGACGCCCCGGCCTTCCTGGAGGCCTTGCGCCAGACGCCCTGGGGCGCCGGGCTGCCGGTGGTCTTTCTGGCCACCGACCACGACCCAGGCGAGCGCATGCGGGTGCTGGCGGCCCGGCCGGCGGCGGTGCTGGCCAAGCCGGTGCGCCGGGAAAAGCTCCTGGCCGCGGCGCGCGGCCTGCTGGCGGGTGGGGAGGCCGCCAGCGCCGGCGCGCCGGCGTCCCCGCCGGCGATCGCCCGGACCCGCAGCCTGCGGGTTCTGCTGGCCGAGGACAGCCCGCTCAACCAGAAACTGGCCACCGCCCTGCTGGCCAGCCGGGGCTGCCGGGTGGAGGTGGCCGAGGACGGCCTGGCCGCCTTGGCGGCCTGGCGGCGGGGGGGATGGGACCTGATCCTCATGGACGTGATGATGCCGCGCCTGGACGGCCTGGAGGCCACGGCCCGCATCAGGGCCGAGGAGGCGGCGGCCGGGCGGGCGCGGGTGCCCATCGTGGCTGTGACCGCCCAGGCCCTGGCCGGCGACCGCGAGCGCTGCCTGGACGCCGGCATGGACGAATACCTGCTCAAGCCCTTCCGCCCGGCCGAGCTGTTCGCCTTGCTGGATCGCCTGACCGGAGCCGGACCTGCGCCGCCCGCGCCGGCCGAGGCCGGGGCCGGCGCGGCCGCCTGCCAGTCCGCGCCCGAAACCGGGCTGGACGGCGCCGCGCTGCCGCCTGAGATCGTCCGGGTGTTTTTGGAAGAATATCCGCGCCAGTTGCGGGCCGCGGCCGAGGCCTTGGCCCAGGGCGACGCCGCCGCGCTGGCCTTGCACGCCCACTCGCTCAAGGGCTCCCTGGGCTATTTCGACCGGGGGCCGATCTGGGAGGCCGCCCGCCGCCTGGAGATGCTGGGCCGGGAGGAGCAGTTGGGCCAGGCGGTCGAGGCCCTGGCCGAGTTGCGCGCGCTCATCGCGCCCCTGGGCCAGCGCCTGGAGCGGGAGCTGCCGGCCTAGCCCGCCAGGCCGGCCTGGGCTGGAGCGATAGGGCCTGGGGCGGAACCAGGTTGACCAGCGCGCTCAGACGCTCGGCCAGTTGCGAGCCCTCCGCCACCCGCTGGCCCTCGCCGGCCATGGGCCAGAGATCGCTGATCACCACCCGGCCGATGACCCAGCGCCCCTCCCGGCCGTCGGCGGCCAGGGTGCGCAGGCCCCAGACGCTGTGCAGCGCCGCCGCCCGCCCCCCCGCCGGCCCCAGATAGAGCATGATGTGCCCCGGCATGTAGAGCAGGCTCAGGAAGGGCGCGCCCTGGGCCAGCACCGTCCGCTCCTTGTCGCCGGGGTCGAGCCCCGCCAGGTCCACCCGCTGCGCCCCGGCCGCGGCCTGGTCGGCGGAGTTGCGCGGCAGCCAGATGCCGAAGGGGGTGAACAGGTCGCGCATGAGGGCCGAGCAGTCGCGGCCGCCGAAGCTGCCCCCCCAGCCGTAGGCCTGGCCCATGAGCGGCGCGGCCAGCCCGGCCAGGGCCGGGGGCGTCAGCGGCAGGGGCATGGCCGCGGCCTGGCCCGGCTCCACCCGGACCGGCGTGGCCAGGGCCCAGCCCCGGCAGGCCTCCGGGGCCAGCAGCACCGGACCGCCGGCCTCGCGGCCGGCCAGGGGCAGCGCCGCGCCCAGGCCGGCCTGGCAGACGAAGCGTCCGTCGGCGCTGGCCAGGCCCACGCCGTCGGCCAGCACCGCCGCCAGGGTGGCGCTGCGCCAGCGGCGCATGAGGTCCTTGTCCACCCGCCCCACCCGCTCGGCGGCCAGCCAGAACGAGCCGATGGCGGTGTCGCAAAAGAGCCAGGCCCCGTCGCGGCTGGCTTGGGCCGCAAAGACCGGCGAGCCCGGCGGCAAGAGCGACTCCTGCAGGCGGTCGAAGGCCAGGCCCTGGCCGCTGTGGTCGAAGCCCTTGACCAGCGGCCGCCGGGTGGGCAGGGCGCGCAGGTCCACGGCGTGCAGGGTGAGGCCCGGCCAGCCAGCGTTGGGATAGGTCTCGGCGTCGGCCAGCTCGGTCAGGGCGCGGGTCCAGTCCGCGCCGCGGGCCAGGGTGTTTTCGCCATAGCCCGGCCGGGCGGCCAGGGCCGCCACCTCGGCGGCGAAACGCTCCCGGTCCAGACGGGGGGCGTATTGGTCCCAGGGCGCGTAGTGGGCCGCGCGCCAGGCCAGGTGGCTCTGCTGCTGCCAGGCCGGGTCCACCGCCCAGGCGGCGGATTCCAGGTAGGCGCGGGGGTCTTGGGGAAGCTTGGCGGATTCCAGCAGGGCCGGCGCAGGCGGGCGGCAGCCGGCCAGGGCGATCAGGCAGGCCAGGCCGGCCAAGAGAACCCGGCCGTGGACGGCCAGGCGCATGGGTGGATCAGGCCCCGGCGGCCAGGGCCAGGGCCTGGGCCAGGTCCAGGCTGCCCTCGTAGATGGCCCGGCCGGTGATGCAGCCGGCCAGGCCCAGGGGCGCCAGCGGCAGCAGGCGGCGCACGTCGTCGAGATCATGCACCCCGCCGGCGGCGATGACCGGCCGGCCGATGCTCTCGCACAGCCGGCGGGTGGAGTCCAGGTTCACGCCGCTGTGCATGCCGTCGCGGCTGATGTCGGTGAATACCACCGCCGCCACCTCCGGCCGGTCGAAGCGCCGGGCCAGGTCGATGAAGTCGATCTGGCTGGTCTCGGTCCAGCCGGCCACGGCCACCAGCCCGTCGCGGGCGTCGATGCCGATGACCACCCGGCCGGGCTGGGCCGCGGCCAGCTCCAGGGCCAGTTCGGGCTGCCTGGCGGCCAGGGTGCCCAGGATGACCCGGTCCACGCCGAGAGCCAGCGCGGCCTCCAGGCCGGCCGCGTCGCGCACGCCGCCGCCCAGCTGCACCGGGATGTCCAACGCGGCGCAGATGGCGGCGATGACGCCCGCGTTGGCCGGCCGGCCGGCCACGGCGCCGTCCAGGTCCACCACGTGCAGACGGCGGGCGCCGATATCCCGCCAGCGCCGGGCCATGGCCACCGGGTCGGGGCTGAAGACGGTCTCGTCGTCCATGCGGCCTTGGCGCAGGCGCACGCAGCGGCCGCCTTTCAGATCGACGGCGGGAATGACCTCCAAGCCGCTACTCCTTGGCGGCCCTGGCCGGGGCCGGGCCGGCGTCCTTGCGCCAGGGCAGCCGCTCCAGGAGCTGCTTCATGCCGATCTCGCCCCACTCCTGCACCGTGAACCAGCGCAGGCCGCGGTCCATGTACTGGCCGGCGCTGAGAATGTTTTCGCTGAAGGCCTGCTGGGTCTCGTCGAAGCTGTTCTTCCACAGCACCGCCCCGTCGCTTACCCGCACCATGGCCAGGTCGAAGGCGGCCGAGGCTGGCCGGTCGGCGGCGTAGGGGCCGCCCACCCGCTGGGCGAAGCGGTAGATGAAACCGATGAGCACGCCGTCGGCCTTGAGCTTCATGCCGGTCGTCTGCACCGCCTGCATCAAATCCAGCGAGATGTTCTCGCGGCGCAGGCGCTCGTAGACCGCGCCGGCCTGGCCGGCGGGCACCACCTGGAAGCTGGCCACCTTGGGCAGTTGCTGCTCCAGGGCGGCGTCCAGGGCCAAGCCCGCGGCCTCGGCCACCGCGCCGGGCCGGAAGGAGGCGCCGGTGAGCGGAGAGCGCACGTTGCCCTCGTCGCCGCCGGTGGCGATCCCATAGGGCAGCACCGCCACCCGTTTGGGCTGCCAGTCCATGACCTGACGCTCCTGCGGCTGCATGCCCTGGCAGGCCGCCAGCAGGCCGACCGCCAGCAGCAGGACGAAACCAGCCCCCATCCGCCGCATAGTCAACCCTTTCATAGCACCCCCTTGGTGGAAACCACGCCCCTGGCCCGTGGATCAAGGCTGGTGGCCTGGTCCAGGGCCCGGCCCAGGGCCTTGAAGGCCGCCTCCAGCAAGTGATGGTCGTTGTCGCCGTAGAGCAGGCGCACGTGCAGGGTCAGCCTCGCGTTGAGCGCCAGCGCCCGCCAGAACTCCTCGGCCAGTTGGCCGTCGAACTGGCCCACCGGCCCCGGCCGCCGGGGCGGGTCCAGCACCAGGATGGGGCGGTTGCTCAGATCCACCACCACCTGGGCCAGGGACTCGTCCATGGGCACGCTGGCGCTGCCATAGCGCACCAGGCCGGCGCGGTCGCCCAGGCACTGGCGCAGGGCCTGGCCCAGACAGATGCCCACGTCCTCCACCGTGTGGTGAGGGTCCACGTGCAGGTCGCCCTGGGCCTTGAGCGTCAGGTCGAAATAGCCGTGGAAGGCCACGTGGGTGAGCATGTGGTCGAAAAAGCCCAGCCCGGTGGCGATCTCGGCCCGGCCCTGGCCGTCCAGGTCCAGGGTCAGGCGGACGCTGGTCTCCTTGGTGGTCCGCTCGATCACCGCCTGGCGCGCCATGACTCTCCCCAAGCCCTGGTTTTTGGCCTTGCCGCGGCCGGGGCCCGTTGCCCCAAGTCCGCAACAACCCATGCTAACACGGCGGGCGGCGTCTGTCGAGGCCAAGCCGCGCCGGACCCCGCTGGGCGGCCCGCGGCCCCGGTTGACTTTGCCCCGGCCGGCCGGTATAAATGCCTGACGGACGCCGGCCGGCTTGGCATACACAGCTTGGCGTAATCACATCACAAGCCGCTGACGCTCCCTTGGGGATGTAGCTCAGTTGGGAGAGCGCCACGTTCGCAACGTGGAAGTCGTGGGTTCGAGTCCCATCATCTCCACCAAAAGAACACCAGGGCCAACCGCCTGCCATCTCTTGCAAACTAGGCGCAGGCCCCGCAGGCCCTCCCAGGGCGGATACACCGGCGGGATGCACAGGGGTAAAACCCATGGCGTCCCGCCTTCCGCTTGTTGGCCCTGGTCCTGCTCCCAGCGCCAAGCCGCCCGGCCTGGAGGTCACCCGCCGCTCCAACCGCCCATCCCTGGCCGGATGAAAACGCCCTGTGTTACCTTGGCGCAATCAGGCCTAACTTGTCCTCCAATTCCACGATTTTGGTCTTAACCGGCCCCAGGTTGGGCGAGTTGGGCGCCAGTTGGACGTAGATGCGCAGCACCCGCAGGGCGTCGGCCGGCCGGTTGACGAAGTCATAGACCAGGCCCAGGTTGTAGTAGGCGTCCACCAGCCAGGGGGCCTCCTGCAGGGCCGCCTCGAACTCCGCCACCGCCTCGGCATGGCGTTTCTGCTTGGCCCGCACCACCCCCAGGCGGTAGCGCTGGTCGGCGGCCTCCGGCACCCCCAGCTTGGCCTGCTGGGCAAGCGCCAGCAGCCTGGTCAGGGCCTCGTTCTGCTCGGAAGCCAGCAGGAACGCCTGATGGGCGGCCAGGTATTGCCTCGCCGCCGCCTGGGCCTGGCCCTGCCGCTCCAGGACCAGGGCCGCGTTGTAGTTGGCCTTGGGCAGGGGGGCCGGCGTGGTTTTGAGGGCCTGGTCGAACTTGGCCAGGGCCTCGGCCGGGCTGCCCTGGCGGGCCAGGGCCACGCCATCCTTGTTCAGGGCCTGGGCCTGGCAGGCGCGCTGGTCGGGCTCGGCGGGGGGCTGGGGGGCGGCGCCGGCCGCGCCGCGCCGCTGCGCCTCGGCCTGCATGGCGCGGACGCCCTCGGCGTCGCACAGCCGGGCCAGCAATGTCGCCGCGGCCAGGGCCGGGGCGGGGCTGCGCTGGTCCTGGGCCAATGCCTGGCGCAACGCCGTCCAGGCGGCGGCGTAGTCGCTTTGGGTCAGCGCACCCTGCGCCTGCTGTAATATTTGGGAGACAGCCGTGGCGCGTTTGACCGCCAGGGCCGCCCTTATCCCGTTGCCGTCCTTCAACTCCGCCAGCATTTGGCTGCGAATCGAGGCCAGGCCAGAAATCAGCCAGCTGCCATACTCCTTCTTGTCATATGCACTGCCATAAACCGCGGTCAAGGCGCTACCGGCGGCCAGGCTCTTCTCCCTTATATAGGTTGCGATCAACTCCTTTCCGCTGTTGTCGAGCACTGCCACCTCAATCTTTGCCTTATATTGGTCGCCGATCCTGTCCTCAAAGGTTACTACCTTGACCAGGGCATCATACTGGTCGGCGCTTGAGGCGTTGACACTGGCAAAAAGACCGGAGCGCACCATGTCCTCATAGACAAGCTCGCCCATGGCTTTGCAATAATTTTCGGTTGTTTCCTTGTTCCCCATGTAGGCGCTCGTAAAATCATTGAAGCGCTCCGGCGACAGTTCGTGGGAAGTCACCAGGCGCACCTTGGCGTCGATTTTTCCTTCGGCTTTGATGGTTGCTGGCTGGAACTCCGCGAAGACTTTTTTACACGTTTGCTGGCTCAGGATGCCGCAACCGGCCAGGGACAACGACAATGCCGCCAGCATAAGCAGGATAACCACCGGCCGCATAGCTTTGACCAAGCATGCCCTGTCTCTCACTCTTGTCCTCCATGGCGAAGGCGGGCGGTCACCTGCCACTTGGCCTCATTCCTTAAATTGACCTGGAGCCGGACCACTTCCGACGCCGGTCTTGCCGGTCAATCCCACCAGCTTCTCCAGCCCCTGCAGCTTCACCAGCGTCTTTCGCTTCGGGTCCAGGACATACAAGGCCCCGCCGGCATGGCGCAGGACGCCGCCCAGGCCCTTGAGGATGGAAACCGCCACGCCGGCCCGCATGGCGTAGACCGCGTCGGCGGTGGCGAAGTAGAGCATGCCGCTGAAGGGGTCGGCGGCCAGGGATAGGATGCGCGGCTGGCCGGCGGCCAGGAACAACAGCGCCGGACGCTCGCCCTTGGCCAGGGTGTAGATCTCACCGCCCACGGCGAAAAACAGCCGCTCGCCGGAAACGGCCAGGGCGGAGATGGCGCCTTGGGGCAGGTCCACCAGCAGGGCGGCCCGGCCGTCCTCCAACAGGTGGATGGCCGAGCCCTGGCCGCGCGGCCCGAAGAGATAGAGCCTCTGGCCGGGGCCGGCCACGATCCCCAGACCGGCCTGGGGCAGTCGCAGGCTCTCCTGGACGACGCCCTGCTCATACCAGCCCAGGCGATCCTCGCGCACGGTGATGAGCAGGGGGCCGTCGGCGGTGAAGGCGCTCACCCCCAGCGGGGCCTGGGCGGGCAGTTGCCTGCCGTCGCCCAGGTCGAAAAACTCGCCGTTGCGGGTGAGCAGGACCACCCGCCCGTCGTCCAGCACCGCGAACTGCCCGCCGGGCTCCAGGCCCCAGCGCGCGGCCGCGGCCGGGTTGAGCAGGGCGGTGAGCTTGGCCCCCGCCCACACCCCCACGCTGGGGCCCGGCGCCGCGGCCCAGGCCGGCGCGGCCGCAGCGATCAGCAGGACCAGCCAGAGCGCCAGGAGTGAGCACCGTTTCATCGGCCGCCCTTGCCCAGGCGTTTCAGCCAGTGCTTGCCCTGGTCCAGATAAAACTGCTTGGCCTGCCCCTGGGCGTAGCCCATGGTCTTGTCCGTGGCCATGGCCATCAGGCTCTTGGCGTCCCCGCCCAGCGACGCCTCCACCAATTTGTACTCCTGCATGCCCTGGGCCCAATTGCGGTCGATCTGGTCGCTCTTGGCCATGGCCTCCTGGTGGCGGCCGTAGACCAGATCGTTGAGCATGTCCATGATCTGTTCCATGAGCCTGGACACCAGGCGCTGGTAGAAGTCGCGACCCTTGTCGGCCACCTTCTTTTGCAGGTCTCCCATGACCCCCTTGCCCTTATAGAGCGAGGCGCCGGAGAAGTAGATGGACAACTGGGTCTGGGCCTGGCCCGCCACGTCCGCGGGCTGGCCGGCCGACCACACCAGGCCGGCCGGGGTTTCGCGGACCTCGGTGAGCACGCCGGGGCCGCCGCCGGGAGGCGGGCTGGGCGTGGAGATGGGCTTGGGCAGAGGCGGCGGCAAGCGGTGCAGGGTTATTGCCGGCGGCATGGAATGCGGGAAGGGGCAGAGACGCCCCGCGCATTGCAGGGGTTGCATGCCGCCAGGGGAGACGCTCAGCCGCTGGCCGCCCAGGGGTACGATGCTGGCTCCGGCCTGGTTCCCGATGGCCTCCGGCGAGAACCAGGCGTCCTGGGCCGCGGCCCAGTCCACATTGGATCCCAGGGGGGCGTTGCCGTCAAAGGGCGCGCCCGCCGCCGCCCGCATGTCTTCCATGATGGCCAGGTCCTGGGGGCTGTCCAGCAGTTGGCTGGCCGGGGCGTCGCGCATCTGACCCATCAGCCGGTCCTGGCGCTCCTGCTCCAGGCGGCGCTGCCGCTCCACCGCCTCGCGCAGGGCCTCGGCCCTGGCCTGCAGGGCCGGGTCCGGCGCGCCGCCGGCATCGCCAAACAAGGACGAGTCGCCCGCGTCCAGGGCGCTGAAGATGGTCATGACGGCGATGGCCCCGGCCACGCCGCCGAACATGCCGCCGCCGGAGGACATGCCGCCGGATCGCATCATGGGGGTGGGGGCGGGCTTGAAGGCCTTGATGCAGCCGGGTCCGTAGCCGGCGGCCCCGCAGAGCTGGTCGACCGCCGAGGCGGCGTGGGCGACGCCAGCCGCGGCCAATGAGGAAGCCAAAACAAAGAGCAGGGCTATGGCTCGATAGCGGCGCATGCCCCCGCACTCCCCGCCTAAATGGCCAATGGACGTTTCTTTCCTCTGGGCTTAGCGCTCCGGAGCCGGTTTCGGATTTCCGGCCAGTTCGGCATCCACGCCGGGCGCGGGCATGTTCATGGTCAGCATGGTGTCCCGGCCACGTCCGGTCAAGCGGCGCATCGCGCCTTGGCTTGATCAGGCGGCGCGACGCTCCACCGCCTTCCGGATGCCAACTTGAGCCGAGGGCCTATTTGCTCTGCATGACCCACGCTCCGTCCCAATCGTCCTGGGGCGGATTGTCCCGGTAGTATAGGCTGCGCTCCAGGTAGAGGCGGCTGGGCTTGTCGCCCGGATGCAGGGTCAGGGCCTTTTCGAAGCGGCCGATGGCCCCGGCCCAGTCCCGCGCTCGGTGGAGCCGCAGGCCGTCGCGATATACATCCACCACCTGCTCCAGGTTGGGAAAGCCGCGCTGATCATAGTGGTCCAGCACCTCGAACACCGCCACCGGCCTGGTCTTGCCCTTGACCTGGATCAGATCCATCTCCCGGCACAGGAAATCACCCTTCAGGCGGGCGTGGCAGAACTCGCTTATCAGCAGCAGGGCGCCGTAGAACTTGCAGGCGCCTTCCAGGCGCGAGGCCAGGTTGACGCCGTCGCCGATGACCGTGTAGTCCATGCGCTTGGGCGAGCCGATGTTGCCGGACAGGACGACGTCGGTGCTGATGCCGATGCCGATGCCGATGGCGTCCTGCCCGTGGGCCCGGCGGCGCTGGTTGAACTCGCGCAGGGCCTGAAGCATCTGCACGCCGGCCCGCACCGCGTGGTCCGAGTCCTCGTCGCTGGGAAAAGGCGCGCCAAAAACGGCCATGATGGCGTCGCCGATGTACTTGTCCAGGATGCCGCCCTGGGAGAAGATCACGTCCACCATCAGGCTGAAGTACTCGTTTAGCATGGCCACGGTCTGCTGCGGCCCCAGCTTCTCGGAGATGGTGGTGAAACTGCGGATGTCTGAGAACAGCACCGCCGCCTCCTGCTCCTGGCCGCCCAGGGCGTCCTCGCCGCCCTCCAGGAGTTTTTCGGCCACTTCCTTGGTCATGTAGCGGGCCATGGTGCCCTTGAGGCGCTTCTCCTGGGTGATGTCCTCGATCACCATCAGGCAGCCGATGCGCTCGCCCTTGGCCCCGGTGAGCGGGGCCACGGTGAGGTTGGACGAAAGCCGGTCCTTCTCGCCCAACCATAGCTCGGTGTCCATGCTGATGTCGACCCGGCCGCTCTCGCGCACCTTGTCCACGCTGTGGACCACCCACAGATTGGGGCCGGAGAAGACCTCTTCCAGGGGACGGCCCACCAGCACGTCCTCGCCCATCTTGAGCATGGCCGCGGCGGCGGCGTTGCACTTGGCTACGCGGTTCTCGTCGTCCAGGGAGATGACGCCGTTGCTCATGCTCTCCAGCATGCTCTCGTTGTAGTTCTTCATGCTGAGCACGTCGTCGAAGAGCTTGGCGTTCTCCAGGGCGATGGCCGCCTGGGAGGTGAAGGCCTTCAGGTGCTTCTCGTCCAGGCGGGTGAATGGCCCGCCTTTCTTGTTGAGCACCTGGGCCACGCCGATGATCCGCCCCTCCTTGTTGTTCACCGGCATGCAAAGGATGGAGCGGGTGCGATAGCCGGTCTTCTTGTCAACCTCCTGGTTGAAGCGTGGATCGGCGTAGGCGTCGGGGATGTTGATGGTCTCGCCCTTGGTGAAGACGCTGCCGGCTATGCCCAGGTGGGAGGGAAAGCGTATCTGGCGGGTCTCCAGGCCCTGGGCCACGCTGGACCACAACTCGCCGGTCTTGGCGTCGTGCAGGAAGAGGGTCGAGCGGTCGGCCGAGAGCATCTCGGTGGTGGTGGCCATGATCTTTTGCAGCAGGGGCTGGAGGTGCAGCTCCGAGGAGATGGCCTGGGTTATCTCCAAAAGCTGGGACTCCTCCTGGCGAGCCTTCTCCACCTGCTCGAAAAGCTGGGCGTTTAAGAGGGCCGCGGAGGCCTGGGAGGTGATGGCCCCCAGCAGGGCCAGGTCCTCCGGGTTGAAATCGCCCTCCTTCTTGTTGAGAAGCTGGGTGACGCCGATGATCTTGCGTTCACGGGTGCGCAGGGGCACGCAGAGGATGTTGCGGGTGCGGTAGCCGGTCTTCTTGTCCACCTCCTGGTTGAAGCGGGGATCGGCGTAGGCGTCGGGGATTATCACCGCCTGGCCGCTGGCGTAGACGCTGCCGGCGATGCCCAGGTGGTTGGGAAAGCGTATCTCGTTGGTCAGGTCGCCCTGGGCCACCCGCGCGAACAGCTCGTCGGTTTCCGGATCGTTCAAAAACAGGGTGGAGCGGTCGGCGCCGGCGGCCTCCGCGGTTATCTCCATGATGCGCTTTAGCAGGGTGTCCAGGCTCAGGGTGTCGGAGACCTCGTTGGCCACCGCCAACAGGGCGGTGATGCGGCTCAGGATGTCCGAGAGCTTGGCGACGAACTGGTCCTTGACCTCCAGGCTGAACTGGTCCAGCAGGCGCATGATGTCCGCCTGCCTGAGCCGGTGCTGCAGCAGGGTGTTGGCCAGGTTCTGGCCCAGATCGCTAGCCACGTCGCTCTCCCCGGAGCCCCGCCGGAAAACCCGGTGTGGATTTGGGTGTGAATAGTTTCCATAGCATTAGGCCAGCGGCCCGCCCCTGTCAACCGGGGAGCAGGGCTTGTTTCGAAGTTGCGGCGGGGGCCTGGCCCGCCATCAACCTTTTCCTTCCAGCGGCCTGGCGCGGTCCCGAAGTTGAATGGGCGCCCGGCGGGCCGATCATGGATTGGCTCAGCATCACCGCCAGTTGCACAATAAGTGTATATTGACGGAAGAACGCGGGGAGCCTTTCAAGGGCAGTTTGGCGGCGGCGATCATCATGCCTCGGAGGCTGGGACATGGCCGATGGCGCGATAAATCTGCTCTTCCTGGAGGACGAACAGATGTTCGCCGACCTGGTGATGCGGATGCTGGCAACCGCGGCTGGGCCGAATCTATCGGTGACCCATTTCACGGCTCTCAAACCGGCCATGGATTGGTTGAGCGATCACACCCCCGACGCGGTCCTCTTGGACCTCAACCTCTCCGACAGCAGCGGACTGGACACCCTGGACCAGATGCTCAGCGTCGCCCCTGGCGTTCCCGTCGTGGTCCTCACCGGCCTGGGCGAGGAGGAAATGGCCCTGGCCGCCTTGAGCAAGGGCGCCGAGGAATACCTGATCAAGAACGACGTCAAGATGCGGATGCTGTGGCTTACGCTCCAGTTCGCCATCCTCCGCAGGCAACTGGCCGAGAACAAGCGCAACGCCCGGCAGCAACTGGAAGCCAGGGTGCAGGAGCGCACCGCGGAGCTGGAGGCAACCAACCTGGCCCTGCGGCGATCCGAGGAGCGCTACCGGTTCCTGGTGGAGACCATGAACGAAGGCGTGATCCGGGGGGACGGCCAAGGCCGCATCGTCTTCGTCAACGAAAAAGTCATCCGGATGCTGGATTTCCAGCGGGATGAGCTCCTGGGTCGGGACGTGCTGACCCTGGCCGCCGATCAGGCCAACGTGGACATCATGCTCTATCAACGGATGCGGCGGCAACAGGGTCTCACCGACTCCTACGAGGTGGCCCTGGCCAAGCGCGACGGCGGCCGGTTTCACGCCTTGTTCTCGTCCCGGCCCATCCTGGGCCCCAACGGAGACTACGAAGGCTTCCTGGCCGTCATCACCGACATCAGCAAGCGCAAGCTCTTGGAGAACCAGTTGCTGCAATCGCAGAAGCTGGAGGCCATCGGTCAATTGGCGGCGGGGATCGCCCACGAAATCAACACCCCGATCCAGTACGTCTCCGACAACACCCGTTTCATCCGCGATTCGCTGGAAAGCTTCACCCAACTGTTCAACAAACACTTGGAACTGGCCCAGTTGACCAAGGCGGCGGGGGCTTTCCCGGAACTGACCGCCGAAATGGAGCGCACGGCCCAGGAAATCGATCTAGACTACATGCTGCGGGAAGTGCCCGTGGCCATCGAACAGATCGAGGAGGGGCTGCGGCGCGTCTCCGAGATAGTGCGCTCGATGAAGGAGTTCGCCCACCCCGGCTCCGAGCAAAAGACCCTCGCCGACATCAACCATGTAATCGAAAACACCATCATGGTGGCCCGCAACGAGTGGAAATACGTGGCCGACATAAAACTGGACCTGTCGCCGGACTTGCCCCTGGTCCCGTGCATTCCCGGCGATTTGCAGCAGATCATGTTGAACATCGTCGTCAACGCCGCCCAGGCCATCGGCGGGCCGCTGGGGGAATGCCCGATCGAAAAGGGGCTTATCACCGTCAGCAGCCGCCAGGTGGAGCGCTGGGCCGAGATTCGCGTCAGCGACACCGGCCCCGGCATCGCGCCGGAGATACAGCGCCGGGTTTTCGATCCCTTCTTCACCACCAAGCCGGTGGGCAAGGGCACCGGCCAGGGCCTGGCCATCGCCTATGCCGCGGTGGTGGAAAGGCATCAGGGCGAGATATTCTGCGAAAGCGCGCTGGGCAGCGGGGCCACCTTCATCGTCAGGCTGCCGCTGGAGGCGGGTTCGGGCCGGCAAGAATCGGGTCTTGAGCCCTGAGCCGGCGCGGCCAGGCCCCAGGCGCCCGAACCGCTGGGCGAACGTTGCCTGGGTCAGAACATGGCCGGCGTCATGAACCAGAAGCTGCCGCCCCGGCCGACCTGGCAGGCCAACACGGTCCCTGGCCGGAGTGAGCCGCTTGGGGGCATGACGAATTGCATGCGGCTTGTGCAACCTGGCCGCCATCCATCGAATTGGGGCAAGATGCCGCACCGCGGCGCGGAGAGTGAACGCCCCGGCAATACGCCCAGGCTGCCAGTTTTTGCCCCACCATTCTCAACCTATTTATAATCCAAATCAATTATTGATCAGCCTCTGTCCAGTCCACGCCTTGGACGGCATTATGCCGCGCGCGGGCAGGCCCAGGAAGCCCGCAGTGATGCTCGTATCACAAAACAATAGATATATTAAATAATTATCTTCTAGCCTCCCGCTGGCACGCCACCTGCTTATACCAAGTTTGCACAGGTCCCGGAAACCACATTGCAACCAGGGAGGTGCGCGATGACAACCAAGGCAACACGCTTCGGCAAGGCCAAGGTGCCCCAGGTCTTCAATCTCAGCGAGCAATTCTGCCTTTGGTCCCAGGCAGGGGCGGTGGCTCCCAAGCTCTGCCACAACGCCTTCGACTGCATCAGTTGCTCCTTCGACAAGGCCATGCAGCGCAAGAAGACCTACGGCTGGTACGCCGCCGGCCTGGATCAGCCGGCCTCGGAGAATGGGCTCTGGAGCCAGGAGCGCTGGGTGCGCACCCCGGCCCTGGAACGCAAGTGTCGCCACATGCTTTCGGGCTGGGTGCCCTCGATGTACTGCATCAACGGCTTCCAATGCGCCAGTTGCGAGTACGACCAGCTCTGGGAGGAGCGGGCCTTGGCCGAGCCTACCGACGCGGTGTGCACCCATAACGCAGCCGGGTTCGAGGTCGCCGATGGCTATTATTTCCACAACGGCCACACCTGGGCCAGGGTGGAATACGGCGGCCGGGTGCGGGTGGGTCTGGACGACTTCGCCAGCCGTCTGTTCGGAAAGGCGGACGAGTTCCGCCTGCCCGGCCTGGGCGAAGCGGTGCGCGGCGGCGGCCGGGAACTGGGATTTTCGCGCCAGGGCAACCAAGCGCGCGCGGTCTGCCCGGTGGAAGGCGTGGTGGTGGCCCGCAATCCCGCGGCCCTGAGGGGGGGCGGCTGCGTGGCCGATTCCCCCTACCAAGACGGCTGGCTTCTGCTGCTGGAGCCAGTTTGGTCAGGCGCTCCAGCAGTAGGGCGCGCGGCGCCCTGGCTCCGTTATCCATGAAGCGCAGTGGGCCAGTTCCACCTCGGCCAAGGAAAGCGCGGCCGATTAGGTTGACCCCGGCTGGTTGAGGAAGGTCAGCTTGTCCAGCCCCACGCTGTCGCCCTGAAGCACGATCACCGCCCGTTCGATGACGTTTTTCAACTCGCGGACATTGCCCGGCCATGGGTAGGCCTGCAAGGCGCGTCCGGCCCGCGGCTCAAGCCTTGGCCTGGGCTTGCCGGTTTGGGCGCGAAAATATCCAGAAAATGCTCGGCCAGGGGGATTATGCCTTCGGTGCGCTCGCGCAGCGGAGGTATGGCGATGGAAAGAACCTTGACGCGATAGAAAAAATCCTGCCGGAAACGACCTTCCTCGATCAGGGTGGCCAAATCGCGGTGGGTGGCGCTGATCAGCCGGTAGTCGCTGGCCAGGTATTGGTTGCCGCCCACGCGCTGGAAACGCTTTTCCTCCAACACCCTCAGCAGGGCGACCTGCATCTTTTGAGATATCTCCCCCACTTCGTCCAGAAACAGGGTGCCCCCGTCGGCCATCTCCAGCCGCCCGCGCCGAGCTCGTATGGCGCCGGTGAAGGCGCCCCGCTCATGCCCGAACAATTCGCTTTCCAGCAGGGTTTCGGTGACCGCGCCGCAATTGATGGTGACAAAGGGCGCGAACGAACGCGGGCCAAGGCCGTGTATCGCCCTGGCCACCATTTCCTTGCCGGTTCCAGTTTCGCCCGTGATCAGCACGGGAGCCATCACGGCGGCGGCTTCCTCGATCCGCTGAAAAACCGTCAGCACGGCCGGCGACTGACCCACCAGGCCTGCATAGCTGGCGCATTCGCCTTCGCGCAGACGTTGGCGCAGCCTTGGGCCGCGGGCGGGGCGTTGGTCAGGCGGCCGCGCAGCGCATCCAACTCGGCCTGCAATTCGCTCACCCGGCGGGCCAGGCCGGCCTGGTTCTGGCTGGCGCCGGCCGGGCTGAGCGCCCGCCAACGGTAACCGCCTCCCATGCCGAACCCGCCACTGCGCCTTCCGAGCCCGCAGGTCCCCCGCCCCCTACCCGGCCGCCCGTCACCAATGGGTCCGCTTCCGTCGCGAAATGGCATGACTGCCTCCTTTGCTGGCGTTGTGGCTTCACCGGCCCGCCGGAGATCATCGCGGCGAGCACCTAAGATTTCCAACCCCTGCCCCTTCCGCGCCCGTGGCCGCCCCCGCGCCCCTGGCCGGACTGGCAGGGGCTTTCGGGCTCCGCGCCAGCCAGGTGATAGTCGCCCCCGGCGATGCGCAGCGCCCAGCCCTGCACCAGGGCCTGGGCCACCAGGCGGCGGGCCTCGGCCAGCACCCGCGAGAAGGTTGGACGCGACACACCCATGCACGCCGCGGCGGCCTCCTGATCCAAGCCATCCACCTCGACCAGGCGCAGGGCCTCCAGGCCCTCCAGCGGAAGCACCGCCTCCCGCAGCCGGACCAGCGGCACGCCGCGGGGCTTGTAGTAGTCGGCGCGGGGGGCGTCTTGCACCAAGCGGCAGATGCGGGGACGAGGCATGGTCCGATCCTTATTATTTTGAACTTATGTTCATAATAAGGCATGCGCAAAGGTGCGTCAAGCCCTGCGGGCAAAAATCATCCACGATTACTTACTTATTTTATTTTTTAGATTTGGCAGCTACTTGTCGGCCAAGCGTCCTGGGTCTACTGGACGTCGTCGCGGGCGTCGGCCGTCACCCGGCGCACCACCAGGCCGAAACGATGCATGCGGTTCCAGACCGTGGCCCGGCTGACCCCCAGCCGGCGGGCGGCCTGGCTCAGGTTGCCCCCGCAGAGTTCCAGGGCCTCCAGGAGCTCCTGGCGCAGCTCGGCGTCGCGGGGCTTGCCCTCCGGCCTTGCCTGGGCCGGTGGCGCAGGGTCTGGCCGCCCCTTGGGGGCGTCGGCGGCGGAGTCGGCGGCCGGGGCCAGGCCCGGCGGCAGGTGCCGCGGCTCGATCCGGCCCTGGTCGGCCACCACGAAGGCGTATTCCAGGGTGGTGCGCAGCTCGCGCACGTTGCCGGGCCAGGCGTGGTTCATCAGGCGCGTCATGACCTGGGAGGAGGCGCCGGTGATGGCCTTGCCGGTGCTCTTGACCAGCCGCGCCAAAAAATGATCCACCAGGGCCGGCACGTCCTCCGGACGCTGGCGCAGGGGGGGCATGAATATTGGGATGACGTTGAGGCGGAAAAACAGGTCATGGCGGAACTCGCCGGCGGCGACCATGGCGCGCAGGTCGCGGTTGGTGGCGGCGACGAAGCGCACGTCGGCCTGGACGGGGCGCTGGTCGCCCACCCGCTCGAAGCTCTTGCTTTCCAGCACCCGCAACAGCTTGACCTGGCCGGTCAGCGACAGCTCGCCGATCTCGTCCATGAACAGCAGGCCGCCGTCGGCCTCCTCCAGCCGCCCCCGGCGGTGCCGGTGGGCGCCGGTGAAGGCGCCTTTGACGTGGCCGAACAGTTCGCTTTCGAAAAGCGGCTCGCTCAGGGCGGCGCAGTTGAAGACCACGTAGGGTCCTTCCCGCCGAGGGCTGAGGTCGTGGATGGCCTTGGCCGCCAGCTCCTTGCCGGTGCCGCTCTCGCCGTAGATCATCACCGGCGCGTCGGAAAGCGCGGCCTTGCCGATCAAGTCGAAGACCTGGTTCATCGCCGGGCTGACGCCCACCATGCCCATGAAGCCTCCCTCCTGGGCCAACTGGCGCGACAGCTCGCCGATCTTGCGGTCCCGGCGTTCCAGTTCCGAGACATCCGTCACCGTTTCCACCACCCCCAGCACCCGCCCGTCGGCGTCGCGCAACAGGCTGGCGGTCTTGAGAGCCGGCACACAGGAGCCGTTTTTGTGGATCAGGGTGCAGGCCTGCTCCCGGTTCTCGGCCAGTCGGCCCGCGAAAAGTTCGCACCAGTGAGCCGAGCCTGGCTTGCGCATCACCGCGCAGGCGTCGCAGTTGAAGACCGTGCAGGGCAGGTCCAGCAGCTCTTGCTCGCTGAACCCGGTCAGGCGGCAGATGGCCTGGTTAACCAGCCTCACCCGGCCGGAGACATCCACCACCACCACCCCGTCGCGCAGGGTGTCCAGGATTCGCTTCCAGTTGCGGCCGAGCAGGTCGAGATCCATGGCTGTCTCACAGGTGTCAAGACAAGTGTAAATATAAATGCCTAAAAATGATAGTTCAATATGTTATTTTAAATTGCACCGCTCAGCATAACCACATAAGATCATAGTTAAAGTCAACAATGGCCTGTCGAGGCACGGCCTTTGCTTGAAGGTCCGGAGCAAGTCCGCGAACAACTATGCGGTTTTTGGTCCGGCCCGGCCAGGCCAAAGACAAGGATGGAAGCCGTGAAGCTAGACCGCAGAAGTTTCCTGCGTTTGGCCGGCCTGGCCGGCGCGACCGCCGTGGCCGGACCCAAGCCCGCCCAGGCCGCGCGGCAGTATCAGCCGCCGCCCGACGCCCTGGGCTGCCTGGTGGACCTGACCGTGTGCATCGGCTGCCGCAAGTGCGAGCGGGCCTGCAACGAGGTCAACCAGTTGCCCGCGCCGGCCCGGCCCTTCGACGATCTCACGGTGCTGGAGGCCAAGCGCCGTCCCGACGACCAGGCCTTCACCGTGATAAACCGCTATTACGCCGGCCGGCGCGACGCGCGCAACAATCCCCAGCCGAGCTTCGTCAAGGTGCAGTGCATGCACTGCCAGGATCCGGCCTGCGCCAGCGCCTGCATCGTGGGGGCACTGACCAAGGAACCCAACGGCGCGGTGCGCTATGACGAGGGCAAGTGCATCGGCTGCCGCTATTGCATGGTGGCCTGCCCCTTCCAGATTCCGGCCTACGAATATTCCGACCCGCTCCTGCCGCGGGTGCGCAAATGCACCTTCTGTTTCGAACGCATAGTCAAGGCCGGCGGCAAGCCCGGCTGCGCCCAGGCCTGTCCGGTGGAGGCCATCACCTTCGGCCGGCGCAAGGATCTGCTGACCCTGGCCCGTCGCCGCATGGACGACAACCCCGGCCGCTATCTGCCCCACATCTACGGCGAGCACGAGGCCGGCGGCGCCAGTTGGCTCTATATCAGCTCCGAGCCCTTCACCCGCCTGGGCTTTCAGAAGCTGCCCGACCAGCCCATGCCGCAGCTCACCGAGACCATCCAGCACGGCGTCTTCGCCTACCTCTGGGCGCCGCTGGCCCTGTTCGGAGTCCTGGGCGGGGTGATGGCCCTGACCGGCCGCAAGGGCGGCGGAAAGGAGGAGCGCTCATGAGCGGGCACGCCACGCCGGCCCCCCTGCAGGGCCGCGCGCGCTTCTGGAGCCCCGGCGCCTTGCTCCTGGCCGCCCTGGCCCTGGTGGGCCTGATCTTCGTGGCGGCCCGCTACCTGGGCGGCCTGGGAGCGGTGACCAACCTCAGCCAATCCAACCCCTGGGGCCTGTGGATCGGGGTGGACGTGGCCTCCGGGGTGGCTTTAGCCGCCGGCGGCTTCACCACCGCGGCCCTGGCCCACGTCTTCGGCCGCCACGCCTACGAGCCGGTGGTGCGGCCGGCGCTCTTGACCGCCCTCTTGGGCTACGTCTTCGTCTCCCTGGCCCTGCTCGTGGACATCGGCCGCTCCTGGGCCATCTGGAAGCCGATGATCTTCTGGAACCCCAACTCGGTGCTCTTCGAGGTGGCCATGTGCGTGATGATCTACTCCGCGGTTTTGCACGTGGAGTTCATCCCCATCGTGGCCGAGCGCCTGGGCCATGTCATCAAGCCCCTGGCCTGGCTCAACCGCCGCCTGGACAAGGTGATGTGGTTGTTCATCATCGCCGGGGTGGTGCTATCGTGCATGCACCAGTCGGGCCTGGGTTCCCTGATGCTCATCGCCCCCACCAAGGTGCATCCCCTCTGGTACACGCCCATCCTGCCGCTGTTGTTCCTCACCTCGGCCATGGCGGTGGGCTTTCCCATGGTGGTGGTGGAGAACACCATCGCCGGCGGCTCCTTCAACTTGGCCGACGAGTCCGGCCTGTTGGCCAAGCTCACCCGCATCACCATCCTGCTCCTGGGCGTCTACGGCGCGCTCAAGATCGGCGATCTGTTCGCGCGCGACGCCTGGGGCTACGTGTGGGAGGGCTCGGTCCAGTCCCGGTCCTTTATCGTCGAGATGATCTTCGGGGTGATCGTCCCCTGGCTCATGCTGCTGGTCCCGGCGCTGCGCGCCAGGCGCGCCTCGCTGTTCAGCGCCTGCTTCCTGGTGGTGGCGGGGGTGGTGCTCAACCGCATCAACGTCTTCCTGGTGTCCTTTCAGCCCCCCTACCCGGCGCGGCCCTACTTCCCCTCGGTGGGCGAGCTGGCCATCACCATCGGCTTCATCGCCGCGCTGATGCTGGCCTACCGCTTCACGGTCTATTTCTTCCCGGTGCTCAGCCCGGCCGACAAGGAGGCCTCGGCATGAACCTCCCCCGGATCAAGGCCCTGACCGGCTGGTCGATCTTGGCGGCGCTGGTCGCGGGCGCGGCCCTGGCCGCCACCCAGACCCCCAGCGCCCCGCCGGCGGCCCCGGCCCCCGGCTATGACGCCCTGGCCGCGGCCAAGGCCTGGAAAGAGCCCCCGCCGCCGCCCCCGCCCAAGGTGGACGACAAGGGCAAGCCCTGGGTGCCGGTGGACCAGGTGGCGGCCCTGGAGCGCGCCCACCAGGTTCCGCCCCTGGTCAAGCAGGTGCTTGAGGAAAGTCCGGCCCAGCGCCGCGCGCGCCTGGGCGAGGCCATGCCCAAGCTGGCGGACCTCAAGCATCCCTACCTGGTGCTGGACAGCCCGCTGATCGCCAAGGAGGGCGATCAGTACGGCGCGGTGCGCTTCATGCACAAGAAGCACGCCGCCGCGCTGGGCGGCGATTGCCTGCAATGCCACCACGCCCGGCCGGCGGCGGCCGAGGCCGCCGAGACCACCCGTTGCGTGGCCTGCCATCAGGATTCCTTCAATCCGGAGCTGCCCGGCCGTCTGGGGCTCAAGGCCGCTTATCACCGCCAGTGTCTGGAATGCCACCAGCAGCGGGGCCAGGGTCCGGTGGGCTGCACCGACTGCCACGCCAAGCAGGTGCCCGACCACGCGAAGCTGGTCAACCTGCCCGACAAGCCGGAGCCCATGGCCGTGACCAAGGAGTGCCTGCGCTGCCACCAGGAGGCGGCCGACCACCTGCAACGCGCCGCCCACTGGCTCTGGCGGGGGCCGTCGCCCTTCACTCAGGGCGGCGAGAAGCGCATTGACCTGGGCAAGGCCGCCAACACCATCAACAACTTCTGCATCGCCCTGCCCTCCAACTGGCCGCGCTGCACCTCCTGCCACGCCGGCTACGGCTGGACCGACGCCAACTTCGACTTCAACGACCAGACCCGCATGGACTGCCTGGTCTGCCACGACACCACCGGCGCCTACAGCAAGGTGCCCACCGCCGCCGGCTACCCCTTCCCGCAGTTAGACCTGAAGGCCATCGCCCAGAAGGTCGGGCATCCCTCGCGCAAGAACTGCGGCGACTGTCATTTCCAGGGCGGCGGCGGCGACGCGGTCAAGCACGGCGACATGAACGGCATCCTCTATTACCCCAGCAAGAGCTGCGACGTGCACATGGGCGGCATGGACTTCTCTTGCCAGGATTGCCACAAGACCCGCAACCACCAGATCAGCGGGCGCTCGCTCTCCCTGCCGGTGGCCGAGGGCTCGCGCACCTGCCAGGATTGCCACACCGCCCAGCCCCATCACGGCAACTCGCTTTTGGACCATCACCTGAACCGGCACGTGGAGCATCTGTTCTGCGTCACCTGCCACAGCCCGGTCTACGCCAAGTGCAAGCCCACCAAGACCTGGTGGGATTGGTCCCAGGCCGGCCACAAGGAGCGCAAGCCGGTCAAGGACAAGTACGGCGAGCCCGACTACAACTGGCAGAAGGGCGTGTTCCGTTGGGAGGAGAGCGTCAAGCCGGCCTACGCCTGGTACAACGGCACGGTGAAGCGATCGCTGGTGGGCGACAAGATCGACCCCGGCGCGGTCACCGAGATCACCAAGCCCCTGGGCGGACTCAAGGATCCCAAGAGCCGCATCTATCCCTTCAAGCTGATGGAGGGTGTGCAGCCCGCCGACGCGGTGGAGAAGCTGTTGCTGGTGCCGCATCTCTTTGGGCCGGGCGGCTTCTGGGCCACCATCGGCAAACTCGATCCGCCGGTGCCGGCGGAGGCCATCGATCAGGCCTGGCGCAAGGCCTTCGCCACCGGCATGCGGGAGGCCATGAAGGCCGACCCCGGCAACAAGAGGTTGAAGCCTTTCAGCGGCCAGTATCAGTGGGTCAAGACCCGCATGTACTGGGGGCTCACCCACGAGACCATGCCGGCCAAGGCGGCCCTGGGCTGCGCCCAGTGCCACGAGTCCCTGACTGGGGACAACACCTGCAACCGCTGCCACAAGGACGACCGCCAAGCCAACTTCAAGCAGCTGGCCCAGCGCGGCACGGATTTCAAATGGATGCAGGCGCAGGGTCGCGACGTGGGCAAGCTCATCGGCCAGACCGACTACCTGGGCTTCAAGGCCCTGGGCTATCCCGGCGACCCCATCACCCACGGCGGCCGCTTCAAAAAGCTGCCCCTGTCCGCCGGTCACGGAACCCCGGCCAAATGAACCTGATATAAAGCTCCCACCTCCCCCAAGACCGGCGGGGTCCTTGTCAATGGCAAGGACCCCGCCGGCCTATCCCGCCCACGGCCAAGGGTTAAGCAATGACTAGCCGGGGAACGCCAGGTGAGCATGGCCAGCGCGAGATAAAGGACCACCCACAGGGCGTAGGACACGAAAAAAAGCGTGGTCAGCGGATTGGAGGTCACGGCCAGCATGGCGCCAACGCGCGCCTGCTCCCCCTCGCCCTGGTGGAAAAACTCCATGAGCGTATAACGAACCCCTTGCCGGACATGGGGACGCAAAACGCGCACCTCGGCTTTCTCCGCTTTCTGGCCGGAACGGCTGAAAGTTGTTTTCACCCGGTTTTTTTGGCGCAACGCCCCCTGGCGCGCGCGGCGCGGCGAGACGATGCCAACCGGGTCAACTCGCGGCGTTGCGTGCTATAATCGGTCGGCCGGCAGACCGACGTCAGGTTGTTCTCACCTGCCTGACCGCAACGCAACGCCGCCGGCGAGCGCGGAGCACAGACCAGATCATGCCCAAACCCAAGGCGCCCCTGGAGCGCAACGCCCTGGCCCACGGCCCTGAGCGGGGCGAGCACGGCCCGGTCATGAAAGGCCGTCTCTGGGTCGAGCAAAACGGCAAGACCTTCCTTTCCTGGGGGCGGGTGGTTCTCTTGGAGCGCATCGCCGAGCACGGCTCGGTGTCCGCGGCCGCCAAGTCCATGGGCATCAGCTACAGCCACGCCTGGAACCTGGTGGAGGAGATGAACTGTCTGGCCCCGCAGCCCTTGGTGGAAAAACACACCGGCGGGGCGCGGGGCGGGGGGGCGCGCCTGACCCCGGCCGGAGAGCGGGCGGTGGACTTTTTCTGGAATGAGGTCCGTGAGTTCCAGGCTTGGCTTCACTCCCGCGAAATCGCCCTGGAGTGAGGCGGCGGGGCGTGTTTGCCCGGCCGGCCCAGCGGCGCTTTGGCAAAGGGGGCGTTGACTCGAAGTTGCGCAAAACTATTTTTTGGTCTATCGTTATATTCCTGAATATAAAACGCTCCGTCATCGATCACCCGGACGCGGAGGCTAACATGGCTGGCATTGGGGCAACCCTCCTGTCGGCGATGCTGTTGCTGGTTCTAGGCCTCGGCCGTCCGACCCTGGCCGCCGAGGCGCCGGTCGTGGCCGCCGCCGCCGATCTCCAGTTCGCCCTGGCCGAGGTTGCCGATGACTTCCAGCGGCGGACCGGCCTGGCCGTGAAACTGTCCTTCGGCTCCTCAGGCAACGCCCACCGTCAGATCATGCAGGGGGCTCCCTTCGAGCTGTACCTGTCGGCGGACGAGGGCTATGTTCTGGACCTGCACGCCCGCGGCAAGACCAGGGACGAGGGCGTCCTGTACGCCATCGGCCGGATCGGCGTCATGGTCCCCCACGCCTCGCTCCTCACGGCCGACGGCAGCCTCAAGGATCTGGCCGCCGCCCTGGAGGACGGCCGCCTGAAGAAGTTCACCATCGCCAATCCCGAACACGCCCCCTATGGCCGGGCCGCCCGTGAGGCCCTGGTTCGAGCAGGCCTGTGGGATAAGCTGCAACCCAGGCTGGTCCTGGGCGAGAACATCTCCCAGGCCGGCCAGTTCGTCGCCTCCGGCTCCTGCCAGGCCGGCATCATCGCCCTGTCCCTGGTCAAGTCGCCCAAGCTGGCGGCCCTGGGCTCCTTCGACCTGATCCCCGCCCAGTGGCATCAGCCGCTGCGCCAACGCATGGCGCTGCTAAAAAGCGCCGGCCCGGTGGCCGAGGCCTTCTATGACTACGTGCAGTCGCCACCGGCCAGGGAAGTTTTGCGGCGCTTCGGCTTCGTCCTGCCCGGCGAGGAATGAGACATGGACTGGACCGCCCTGCGGCTCTCCCTGAGCCTGGCCGCCTGGACCCTGGCCATCCTGCTGCCGGCGGGCGTTTTCTTGGGGCGGTTCCTGGCCTATCGCCGTTTCGCCGGCAAGGGCTTGGCGGAGGCGTTGCTGGCCCTGCCCCTGGTCCTGCCGCCCACGGTCCTGGGCTATTACCTGCTGACGTCCTTTGGCGGCGACTCCTGGGCTGGGCGGATGCACCAGGCGCTCTTCGGACACGGCCTGGCTTTTTCCTTCCAGGGGCTGGTGCTGGCCTCGCTGGTGGCCAACCTGCCCTTCGCCATCCAGCCCATGCAGCGCGCCTTCGAGTCTATCCCAGCCGAGGTGCGCGAAGCCGCCGCCTGTTGCGGCCTCGGCCCCTGGCGCAGCCTGTTCAAGATCGAGCTGCCCCTGGCCTGGCCGGGCATGCTCACCGCCCTGGTGCTGACCTTCGCCCACACCCTGGGCGAGTTCGGGGTGGTGCTCATGGTGGGCGGCAACATACCAGGCGAGACCCGGACCATGGCCATCGCCATCTACGACCGGGTGCAGGCCTTCGACGACCTGGCCGCCGGGCGCATGGCGGCCCTGTTGTTGGCCATATCCCTGGCCGCCATGACCGCCAGCTACCTCCTGACCAACCGCCGCCGCGACCGCCATGCCTGAGACCGAAGGCATAAGCTTTCGCCTGCGCCAGGACGGCCCCATCCGGCTCGACCTGGAGTTGGCCTGCGGCCCCGGCCAGACGCTGGCCCTGGTGGGACCCTCCGGCAGCGGCAAGACCACCATCCTGCGCAGCCTGGCCGGCCTCCACCGGCCGGCCGAGGCCTGGGTCGCCTGCGGCGGCCGGGTGTGGACCGACAGCCAACGCGGCCTCTGCCTGCCTCCCCGCCGGCGGGCGGTGGGCATGGTCTTTCAGAGCTACGCCCTGTTTCCCCATCTCTCGGCCCAAGCCAACCTCATGGCGGCCATGGATCATCTGCCCCGGAGCCGGCGCGCGGCCAGGGCCCGCGAGCTGCTGGCCCTGGTGCACCTGCGCGGGCTGGAACAGCGCCGGCCCCATCAGCTATCGGGCGGACAGCAGCAGCGGGTGGCGGTGGCCAGGGCCCTGGCTCGCGACCCTCAGGTCTTGCTGCTGGACGAGCCCTTCTCGGCCGTGGACCGCGCCACGCGGGAAGGGCTTTACCAGGAGCTGGCCGAGTTGCGCGGCAAGCTGCGCATCCCGGTCCTGTTGGTGACCCACGACCTGGACGAGGCCGCCCAATTGGCCGACCGCATCGGCATCATCCACCACGGCCGCTGCCTGCAGGTTGGACCGCCCGCCCAAATCAGGACCAAGCCGAGCAGCCTGGAGGTGGCCAGGCTGGTCAATCTGAAAAATATTTTCCGGGCCACGCTGGCCGGGCGCGCGCAAGGGCGGACGCTGCTGGCCTGGCGGGGACGGGAGCTGCGGGCCGCGCTTCAAGATCAATTTCGCCGCGGTGACGAGGTGGCTTGGTGCGTGCCATCCAGCGCCGTGCGGCTGGTGGCGCGCGATGAACTCGACGATCCGGCCGGCGATAATCTATTGCGGCTGAGCGTGGACGAGCTGGTGTTTTTGGGCGAGATGGTCAGGCTCAGCCTGGCCCTGCCCGGCGATGCGGGCGAGCGCCTCACCGTCACCGCCCCGCTTTACCAGGTCCAGCAACTCGACCTGCGCCCCGGCCAGGCGGTCACGCTGGCCCTGCCCAGCGCCAGCATCCACCTGATGCCGCTGTAGCCTCCCCAACGCCCCCATGGGCCACCCTGGCGACCGGAGGGAGGCCGGCGTTTTGCCCAGGCTGGGAGTCTGTCGGGGCAAAGGTTCCGCCAGGCGCTCCGCGCGGTCCTGGGCGGTCTTTTTCGGCAGGCTCTCAGAACCAGAACTGGGGGTAGCGGCGGCCGGGGTGCAGGTTGTTGACCACCAGGGCCACGGCCAGCATGACCAGCGCGCCCGCGCCCACCGGGGCCAGGGCGTAGAGATAGCCCAGCTCGTGCACCTGGGGGCCGCCGATCACCGCGATCAGGGCCGTGGCCCCACCGGGGGGGTGCAGGGTGCGGGTGGCGTGCATGACCAGGATGGCGGTGGCCACCGCCGCCGCCCCGGCCAGCCAGGGGGTCTGACCCAGGAGCTGCCAGGCCGCCACCCCCACCAGGGCCGAGAGCACATGGCCGCCCACCAGGTTGCGGGGCTGGGCCAGGGGGCTCGCCACCGCGCCATATATCAGCACCGCCGAGGCTCCGAAGGAGCCGATGAGGAACATCAGCGGCAGGCCGCTCACGAATAGGCCCTGCATGCCGCCCACGGCCGCGATGCCCAGGAAGGCCCCCAGCCAGGACCAGGCCATCTCCCCGAAACTGACCCGTGGCGGACAGGTGGCGCAACCTTTCATCTTGCAAAAGAATTCCATCTTTGATCCATTCCGTGGCAGCACTGGGTTTATATATTTATTTAGGTACTTTTTTACCTTTATAACCCAATCTTGCCGCGGCAACAAGAAAAAACGCCGTCGCTCCGGCCGGGGTTGCGCTGACCTGGCTGGCGGGGGAATATCGCTTCTGCCGGCCGCGCGCCGGCGGACACCAACTACGCTGGAGCCGACATATGAGCGAACCAAGCCTGGATGCCTATCTCGCCGCCTGGCCCGCGACCCAGGCCGGGCTGAAGCGGACCCTGGCCGAGCTGCGCCAGGCCGCCTTGGTCCTGCCCAACGCCAGCGAGGCCTTCGTCGCCCGGCCGGGCGTCAGCCATTCCCTGCGCTACGACCTGGCCCCCCGCCCGGCCGGCCGCGCCCGCCCGGTCTTTTTCCTGGTGGACGTGGTGGAGGACGCCGGGGTGCGCTTCTTGTCGGTGTGCTTCTATGCGGACGAGGTGGACGACCCGGCGGAGCTGGGCAACGCCATCCCCCAGGGCCTGTTCCAGGAGACCGGTTATTGCTTTGACGTGGACGATTACGACCCGGAGCAGGTGGGGTACCTGCTGGAGAGGATCAGCAAGGCCCATTTATCGGCAAACGCGCCTTAACCCTGTTTCACTGCCTTCATACCCCAACCGGCTGCAAAACCAGCAGCCGCAGATCCCATTACTTCAAGTATCCTCCACCCATTTGCGACCTGTTCAGGATTAGGGCTTGCGATAAGGTAAAAACTGAATGCTATAAGCCCAATCAAAACCAGCGCGGAAAGGGAATAGACACCCCACCAACGTCTGTTAACTTTGGCAAACCATTTTTCATTGGATTCGCGTTGCTCGCGTGCTTGGAGAAGTTGGCGCTCATTAGCCTTATCATTAAATTCTAGCTCTTTGATATGAGCATCCGCCCTGACTTGTTCAACAGCTCTAAATACTTCGGCTACCGCCGCCGCTTTGTTTAGTTCCGGCGTAAGCTCTTGATCCGACATATTTTGTCCCTTAGTAATAAATAGGAAGGAGGAATGGAGTCCTAGCAGTTAAACGTTCCTTAAACAGGTTATTCCTCATTCTTTGCCTAAACGAAAGTTGGGTTTCACTGCGAACAATAATTCTCGGCTTGGCAACGAAATCCATTTCGCTTTGAACAGAATGGATCATGCTCGGCATAGTTGCCTTGCGGCGCTCCAACTCGCAGCGTGCTTGATTTTCGTCAGAGAAGACGCAATCAACCATACCGATGTTTGGATGACACAGGTTATTTGCGGGCATGGGATACATACTCATTACCCTTTCCTTTTTACAAAAATAACCATAACCGTTGATGGCGTCAAGATGTTTCACCTTTCCCGCCGCCGGGGGCTCAGCCTCAGCACCAGCCAGCGGGCCAGGAGCACCAGCCCCGGCAGCCACCACCAGGTGAGCGGCCGGGCCTGCCACCAGGTCACGGCCAGGTCGCGGGCCAGAGCGGGCGGGTTGCCGCCGAACCATTCCCGCACCTGGGGGGCCGGGAATATGCCTTTTTGCAGCATCTCGATCCAGAACCAGCCCAGTTGGGCTTCCGAGAGATTGCGGTGCTGGAAAGATAGCACCATCACCAGCGAAACCGCCACCGCCATGCCCACCAAGAGCAGCATGCGCAGGGCATGGTTCACGGCCTAGGCCTCCGCCGCCCCGGCCTGGGCCCAGGCCTTCATCCGCGCCCAAAGCTCGCCGCCGGCCTCATCCGCCAGCCGCCCGCGCAAAAACAGATCGAACAGCCCCTCCAGGCCGCGCACCGCCGCCTCGATCAGGGCCACCCGCTCCAGCACCAGGCCCTCCATGCCCTCCGGCCCGCCCTCGGCCGGGGCGGTGGCCGGGGTCTTGAGGCCGCTCACGGCCAATTCGGCCGCATTGAGGCTCAGCGTGTACTCCTCCCCGTCGATCATGATCCCCAGGCGCAAGGCCTCCACCAGCTTGCCGCGCTTGAGCGCCTGGCGGGCCTCGGCCAGGGAGGCCTCGCGGCCGCTGACCGTGACCCTGGTGCCCTCCTGGCCCATGGCCGGACCCAGGAGCAGGCGGTCGCCCAGCATCAGCTCCACCTGGCGGCCGTCGGGCAGGGTCAGGGCCGGCTCGGTCTCGCACAGGTGCCAGAGCCAAGTCAGGAATTCCTGGCCCAAAAACACCTTCTCGTTAAGCAGGTTCATGAGGTCCATGCTAGGCCTCCCCTTGATAGAGGCTCAACGGCCGGGCCGCCTCCAGGCGCTGGGCCAGGGGGCCAGGGCCGATCAGGTCGCCGGCCACCAGGTAGGGCAGGCGCGGGATAAGGGCGAGATCGAAGGTGCGGCGGAACAGGTCCTCCAAGAGGTCGCGCACCCCCCGGCCGGCCGCGCCCAGCCAGAGCTCGGCCTTGGCCGTGTCCCAGCAGACCTCGTAGACCTGGGTGGTGGGCGGGATGCGGCGCAGGAGATCCAGGCGCACCTTCTCCTTCAACTCCTCGCGGTCGTGGCGGCTCAGGGGACGGCCGTCGCGGGCGGCCAGGGCCTTCTTCACCTCGATGCGCAGGTATTTGCGCACCAGGCTGGTGGAGACCTTGCGCTGATCCACCCGCATGCCCAGCACGATGTAGGGGTCCAGGGCGTAAGCCGCGTAGGCGAAGCCGGTGTCCATGAAGTCGTGGGCCGAGACCCAGCCCACCGCCGATTCGTCGGTGCTCTGCTCGATGTCCAAGAACACGTTGGCCCGGATGCGCCGGTCCACGAAATCCCAGAAATCAGGTGGATTGTCACCCTTGACCTGATAGCGGCTCAGGGTGGCCGAGCCTTTGAAAATTCCCATGTCGCCTCCGCGCGATGAAATTCCCGCCGAGCTTACCGCCAGAAGCCGGCTTTAGGCAAGCGGGCCGCCGCCAAGCTGCGCTTCGCCGAAAAGCAGGCTGGGCGCGCGCAGCTTGGCATAGGGGAAGGGGTCGTCGCCCACCGCAATGAGCGCCCCCCACAACCCCGCGAAATTGCCGGCCAGGTTCATGCCCTCCACCGCGTGGGCCACCTGGCCGCCCTCCAGCCACAGGCCCTGCACGCCATAGGAGAAATCGCCGGTGGTGGAGTTGAAGTTGCCACCCAGGAACCCGGTGACGGCCAGGCCGCGCTGAACCTCGGTCAGCATCTGCTCGAATCCGCCCGTCCGGGTGGACGCCAGCGTCACGTTGCTGCCGCCGCCGGTGGTGGGCATGAGCCCCAGCTTCCTGGCGTGATAGGTGTCCAGGTAGAAATTGGCCAGCACCCCGGCCTCTATGAGCGCCAGGGGCCGAGCGGCCACGCCCTCGCCGTCGTACCAGCGCGAGCCGAAGCCGCCGGGCATCAGCGGTTCGTCGCGGATGGTCAAGATCGGCGCGGCCACGGATTTGCCCAGCGAGTCGCGCAGGTAGCTCTTGCCCTGTTGCAGGGTGGGGCCGGCCAGGCAGGCCAAGAGGTCGCCCACCAGGCGCTGGGCGGCCAGGTTTTCCACCAGCACCGGCCAGCGCCCCGAAGGCCCCGGCCTGGCCCCACACTGGCGCAGCGCCCGCCGGGCCGCCTCCTGGGCCAAATCCCGGCAGGCTCTCTCGTCGTCCAGGCCAGCCAGGCCGTGGCCGCCCCGCCACCAGTAGCCGCTGCGGCGCTTGCCGGCCGCCGTAGGGTCCATGAGCACCAGGCCGGTGACCGCGAAGCCGCCGGTTTCTTCCTGATGGCCCAGGAAGCCGTCGCTGGTGGCCAAAAGATTCTGGCTCACCTCCATGTAGGCGTTGCCGCTGGCGCTGACCAGCTCGCCGGTCGCCGCGCCGGCTGCGCGCGATAGCCCTTCCAGGCTTCGGGCCAGATCCACCCAGCGCTGAGCCGGGCTCTGGCGCAGGTTTTCGTCATACAGCCCCAATTCCGGGGCCGGCGGCCGGGCCAGGCGGGCGGGGTCGGCCAGGGAGCGCAGGGGATCGGGCTCCAGCAGGCGGGTGAGCGCCGCGGCCTGGCCCACAAACCCGGCCAGGGCCTCCGGGCGCAGGTCGCTGGTGGAATGCGCCGCGTAGCGGCCCTCCACGAAAAGGCGCAGGGAAAGCTCCTGCCGGGTGCTGGCCTGGGCCTTTTCCAGGGCGTCGTCGCGGAAGGCCACGTCCACGAAGCGGGACCGGGTGACGTGGGCGGCGGCGGCGGCCGCGCCGGCCTTTTTCGCCGCCGCCAGGGCGGCCTGGGCCACCGTGGCCAGGTTGTCCAAGCTGGTCTCAGCCACGGCTGCCTCCCACGTTCAGGCTGCTGACCAGGGTCGTCGGCAGGCCCTGGCTCACCGGCACGCTCTGGCCCAGCTTGCCGCACATGTAGCCGGCCGTGGCCAGGGCGGGGTCGTTGCCCACCATGCTGATGCGGGCCAGGGCCTCCGGTCCGTTGCCCACCACGTTCACGTCCTTGACCGGGTGGGCCAGCCGGCCGTCCTCGATGGCGTAGCCGGTTTTGACGTAGAAACTGAAGTCGCCCGCGCCGATGTTCACCTGGCCGTTGCTGAACTGCACCGCGTACAGGCCCTTTTTGACGCTGGCGATGATCTCCTCCGGGGCGTAGGCCCCGGCCTCCATGAAGGTGGCCCGCATGCGGGGCATGGGCGCGTACTCGAAGCTCTGGCGACGGCCGCTGCCGGTGCTTTTGGTCTTGTACCAGGCGGCGCTGAGCCGGTCGTGCAGAAAACTCGTCAGACGGCCCTTTTCCACCAGCACCGTGCGCCGGCTGTCGCCGGCCTCGTCGTCGAAGTTGATGGCCCCGTGGGAGTGGGCGATGGTCCCGTCGTCCACGATGGTCACCTGCTTGTCCGCAACCGTTTGCCCCATGCGCTCGGCATAGGTGCTGATGCGCCGGCGGTTGAAGTCCGCCTCCAGGCCGTGGCCGATGGCCTCGTGCAAGAGGATGCCGGAAGAGCCGGGGGCCAGCACCACCGGCATCTCGCCGGCCTCGACCGGTCGGGCCGCGAAAAGCTCCAGGGTGGCGGCCACGGTCTGGTCGGCCTGGGCGTCGACGAGTTGGTCGGTGTACACCTCCAGGCCGGCCCGGGTGGTCATATCGCGGTAGTTGTTCTCGCGCCGGCCGTTCTGCTCGGCCACGCAGGAGGTGTAGAGGCTGGTGCGCGGGCGCAGGTCGGCGCGCAGCGCGCCCTCGCTGTTGGCCACCAGGATGCGGCTCACGCCGTCGTGGAACTGCAACAGCGTCTTCTTGATGCGGCCATCGGCCGCGGCCATGCGCGCCCCGGCCCTTTTCAGCACGGCGATGCGCGCGTCCACCGGCGTCTCGGACCAGGGCTTGGCCATGGGGTAGAGATCCAGGCCGGGCCGGGCCTTGAGCGGGCGCGCCTCGACTCCGCGGGCGCCGGGGGCCTGGCCGCCGGCGGCGGCCAGGCTGGCCGCGGCCCGGGCCGCCTCCAGCATGGCCGGCATCTCCAGCACCTGGCTGAAGGCGTAGCCGGTCTGCTCGCCTCGGAGCACCCGCACCCCCATCCCCAGGCTGACCGAGGTGAAGGCCCGATTCACCGAGCCGTCCTCCATCACGATCCAAGTGCCCTGACCGTGCTGGAAAAAGAGGTCGCAGTAGTCGCCGCCGCCGGCCAGGGCCTCGCCCATGATCCGCCTGAGTTCGGCCGGACCGATGCCGAAGGCCTGGCCGAAGTAGTCGCCCCCGGCCGGCAGGGCGGCCCCCAGGGCCGCCGCCCGGGCCAGGCCCTCCCGGCCCAGCCAGGCCGGCATGAACGCCGCCGCGCCGGCGGCCAACAGGAACCCGCGCCGGCTGAGGCCGCCGGCCGGGCATGGTGCTGTCTGCATGCGCGCTCCTCGCTGGCCGCCAGCGGGGATGGCCTGGACGCTCCCCGCTCGCGGCCGTTTGGGGGTCATGGCTGGGGCGCCGAGCCGCGCGGATCGGCGTCGTCGCCCAGGTAGCGGTATACGATGTCCTTCCAGGCTTCGCCGTGGATGCGCCGCAGCAGGGCCTGGTTGATCTCCTTGCGCAGCGGGCTGTGGTTGGGCACCGCCAGGGCGTAGTCCTGGGCGTCGAAGCGCCGGGGCAGCACCTTGAGCCCCTCGGTCAGCTCGTGCTTGACGATGTAGCGCAGGACCGGCTCGTCGAAGACGAAGGCGTTCAGCTTGCCGTCCCGCAAGGCCCGCATCCCCTCCAGGGCGCTGGCGTAGCGCGCGAAATCCACCCGCTGCCGGGTCAGGTAGACCTCGCTGGTGGAGCCGGCCACCGTGCCCACCCGCACCGAGGCCAGGTCGCGCGCGTCGCGCACCAGGTTGCCCAGGTTGTGCACGGTCAGCGCGGTGGTGATGACCGCGGTGAACAGGCTGACCAGCACCATGGAGACCAGCATCCAGACGAAGGCCAAGAGCCGGCCGGAGAGGGTGACCGGGGTGGCGTCGCCATAGCCCACCGAGGACAGGGTCTGGGCCGCCCACCACAGCGATTGCCCCACGCCCTTGACCCCGCCGCCGAGCTGGGTGCACCTGGCCCGCCGCTCCGCCAGCCAGACCAGCACGCCCATTACGAGCAGCCCCGCCAGGATGGCCGCCATCACCATCACCGGCCGGTTGGAGAACAGGTGACGCAACACCTCCCGCCAGCCGCCCGTCTCCGCGTCGCCGACGGCGATGGCCAGGCCGGAGTGGTAGAAGGGATGGGAGAAGTCTATGATCCGCTCCCGGTGGGAGGTGACGGTCAGCGCCGTGACCGCCACGTCCACCTGGCCGGCCTGGACCGCCTTGATGAGGTCCTCCAGGCCATATTCCACCACCCGGTATTTGCGCCCCAGGTCCTGGGCCACGCCGTCCCACAAATCCATGGCCAGCCCGCGGTAGGCGTCGTCCTGGCCGCGCATGGCGAAAGGCTCCGCCAGGGTGGTGCCCACCACCAGTTCGCGCTCGGCTCCGCCGGCCTGCGCGGCCAGCCCGACCCCGCCGGCCCCCAACAGGGCCAGCGCCGCCAACCAGACAATCCCACGCCGCATGGTTGATGCTCTCCCGCCAAGGCCAGGACATTGCGCATCGGACGCGCCCTATTCTTGCTATGTTACCAGGTCGGGGCCGACCGGCGAAGGCCCCGCCCTTGACGCCCCCGGCCACCGCTTCTAAACTGGCCTTGGCCGGGACGGATTCCCGTCCCGCCGGACCTTACCCGACCCTGGCGGGGGATGAGGGCATGCTGGTGGTGGAAGACCTGGCGGTGGAGCTGGCCGGCCGGCTCCTCTTGAAGCATATCGACCTGGCCATCCCGGCCGGGGAGACCCACATCCTGTTCGGACCCAACGGCTCCGGCAAGACCTCCCTGCTCATGACCATCATGGGCTATCCCCAGTACAAGGTGGTGGGGGGCAGGATCACCTTCAAGGGCGTGGACATCACCCACGCCCCCATCAACCAGCGGGCCGAGTTGGGCATCGGCATGTCTTTCCAGCGCCCGCCCACCATCCACGGCCTCAAGACCCGCCAGATGGTGGCGCTGTGCGGCCGCGGCCAGGCCGACGCGGTGGAGCTGGCCGGCCGGGTCAACTTCGCCGACTTCCTGGATCGCGACGTCAACGCCGGGCTTTCCGGCGGCGAGATCAAGCGCAGCGAGCTGTTGCAGCTCATGGCCCAGCAGCCCGACCTGATGCTTTTCGACGAGCCGGAGAGCGGGGTGGACCTGGAGAACATCGCCCTGGTGGGCCAGACCATCGCCGAGCTTTTGCAGAAGGACAGCGACCTGGTCCTGCCGGCGGGCAAGTCCATCCGCCAGAGCCGGCGCGAGCGCACCAAGATGGGGCTCATCATCACCCACACCGGCTACATCCTGGACTACCTGGAGGCCGACAAGGGCTACGTGCTCCATCAGGGCGTCCTTTCCTGCGGCAACAATCCCCGCGAGATCCTGCGTTGCGTGGGGCAGTTCGGCTATGAGGAATGCGTGCGATGCACCCTAGAGAGCAACTGAGGCAAAAAGCCGCCGCCGCCGCGAACAAGCCGGCGGCCATCGGCGCGGACATCGACCTGAGCCAGTATGACAAGACCCTGGCCGCCGGCCCCCAACTGGCCGAGGCCGAGCTGTGCGCCCTGCCCCAGGCCGACCTGGACCGCATGATCCTGGCCGGGGTGGACGTGAAAAGCCCTGAGCGCGGCGGCACCTACATCCTTAAGGACACCTCGGTGCTGCACTGCTCCAGCAAGCAGGAGGGCGTGGAGGTGCTGCCCATCCGCCAGGCCCTGGAGCGCCACCCCTGGATCTGGGACTACTATTGGAAGGCGGTGGCGGTGGACGCCGACAAGTACACCGCCGCGGTGGAGCTGGACCTGCACGACGGCTACGTCATCCGCGCCCTGCCCGGCAGCCGCACCATCTACCCCATCCAGGCCTGCCTGTACATGGACCGCGACAAGCTCCAGCAGAACGTGCACAACATCATAATCGCCGAGGAAGACAGCGAGCTGCACATCATCAGCGGCTGCGTCACCAGCGGGCACATGCACAGCGGCGTCCACGCCGGGGTGAGCGAATTCTACGTCAAGAAGGGCGCCAAGCTGTCCTTCACCATGATCCACAACTGGGCCGAGGAGATGCTGGTGCGCCCGCGCTCGGCGGCCATCGTGGAACAGGACGGCCTGTTTTTGAGCAACTACATCTGCATGAAGCCGGTGCGCTCGCTGCAGATGTACCCCACCGCCCACCTGAACGGACCCAACGCCGTGGCCCGCTTCTACAGCGTCATGGTGGGCACCCCGGTCACCGACATCGACGCCGGCAGCCGCGTGATCCTGAACCACCCCGGCTGCCGGGCCGAGATCGTCAGCCGGGCCATCACCAATGGCGGCAAGATCATGGCCCGCGGCCACCTGGTGGGCAACGCGCCGGAGATCAAGGCCCACCTGGAATGCCGCGGCCTCTTGCTGGGCGGCGGGGCCATGCTGGCCGTGCCCCAGCTCGACGGCTTCGTGGACGGGGTGGAGATGAGCCACGAGGCGGCGGTGGGCAAGATCGCCCAGGAGGAGATCCTCTACCTCATGAGCCGGGGCTTGAGCGAGGAGGAGGCCACCGCCACCATCGTGCGCGGCTTCCTCAGCGTGAGCATCCCCGGCCTGCCGCCCCGGCTCCAGGCCGAGATCGACCGCGCCGTGCAGGCCACCGACCAGGATTCGATGTAGGCAATCGGGGGTAAGCCCTTTTGGCGGCGCGAAAAGGGCTCCTTCCGCACCTCATCTCGCCCCAAAAGCGTCGTCATGGCCGCGCCAGGGCGACCGGCGTTTCAGGTCCGGGGCCGCGCGTATAAAGCCTATTCCCGCCCTGGCTGTCATTGCGGCCGCCAGCGGCCGACTAGCCAATCCGGCTCTTGAAGCGCAGCACGCTCACCGTGAGCAGGACCAGCCCCAGCGCGCCCAGGCCCAGGTATTCGGGCCAGAGCACCTCCAGCCCCACGCCCTTGAGAAACACCCCCCGCACGGTGATGATGAAATAGCGCAGAGGGTTCAGGTAGGTGAGCCACTGCACCGGCTGCGGCATGTTGGCGATGGGGAAGATGAGGCCCGAAAGCAGGACGGCCGGGGTGAGGACGAACGTGCCAGCGGTCATGGCCTGCTGCTGGGTGCGCGAAAGCGTGGAGATGAGGAGCCCCAGCCCCACCGAGTTGAACAGAAAAAGCACCAGGCCCAGCGTGAGCACCCAGAGGCTGCCCCGCAGCGGCACCCCGAACCAGAACACGCCGGCCAGGGTGACCAGCAGGGCGTCGAAGAGGCTGATGAGCACGAAAGGGATGGTCTTGCCCAGGATCAGCTCCAGGGGCCTGAGCGGCGTGACCAGAAGCTGCTCCATGGTGCCGATTTCCTTCTCGCGCACCACGGCCAGGGCGGTGAGCATCAGGCTGACCAGCATCACCACCATGGCGATGACGCCGGGCACGAAGGACCAGCGGCCGGTGAGGTTGGCGTTGTACCAGACGCGCTGCTCGACGGCCACCGGCTGCTTCAGGCGCTTCAGCCCCAGCCGGCCGAGCTTGTCTTGCATCAGCTCCTGGGTGTAGTCGCTCAAGACCTGGTTGAAGTAGCGCATCACCACCAGGGTCTGGTTGGAGTCGGTGCCGTCCAGCAGAAGCTGCACCTGGGCGGTGTCGCCCTCTTTAAGTTTGCGGGCGAAATCGCTGGGGATCACCACCACCAGCGTCGCCGCGCCCTCGTCCAGGAGCCGCCGGGCCTGGGCCTCGTCCTCCAGCCAATGGGTCAGATCGAAATAGGGCGTGCTGGTCAGGCGCTCGCGCAACTGCCGGCTCTGGGTGGAGCGGTCCTGGTCCAGCACGGCGGTGCGGATGTGGCCGATGTCGAAGTTGATCGCGTAGCCATAGACGATAAGCTGGATCAAGGGCGGCAAGAAGAGCAGGACGCGCAGGCGCTTGTCCCTGAGCACCTGGATGAACTCCTTGACCAGCATGCGCCAAATGCGCCGCAGCATCGCCGCTATCCCACCTTCTTGACGAAGCGCCGCGCCGCCAGGAGCAGAAACAGCAGCGCGAAGGCCGCCAGCAGCAGGGCGTCGGGCCAGAGCGCCGCCAGCCCCAGTCCCTTGAGATATATCCCTTTGGTCAAGCTGACGAAATAGCGCGCCGGCACCACGTGGCTGAAGGCCTCCAGCGGCCACGGCATCTGGCGCAGGTCGAACATGAAGCCCGACAGGAGCAGCGCCGGCAAAAAGGTGGTCAACATGGCCATCTGGTTGGCCTGGAGCTGGTTCTGGGCCGCGAAGGAGATCAAAAGGCCCTGGGCCAGCATCACCACCAGATAGAGCGCGCTCATGGCGACCATCAGGAGCCAGGAGCCGCGCATGGGCACCTGGAACAGCCATTGGCCCATGCCCATGGCGATGCCCATGTCCACCATGCCGATGATGAAATAGGGCCCCAACTTGCCCAGGATCAGCTCCGGCTTCTTGAGCGGGCTGGCGATGAGGCCTTCCATGGAGCCGCGCTCGCGCTCGCGCACCACGCACAGGCTGGTCAAGAGCGCGCCCACCATGGTCATGATGACCACGATCAGGCCGGGCACGATGAAGTTGCGGCTCTCCAGCTCCTCGTTGTACCAGACCCTGGGCTCCGGGCTGATGGGCGTCCTGAGGCGGGTCAGGCCCAGGCGGTGCAGGCGCTCGGTCATCAGCGTCAAATTGTATTCGTTGGCCACCGCCTGGATGTAGCCCAGGATCACGTTGGCGGTGTTGGCGTCGGCGCCGTCGATGAGCGCCTGCACCCTGGCCTGGCCCTCTCCCTTGACCAGGCGGCCGAAGCCGTGGGGCAGCACCAGCACCACCCTGGCCCGGCCCTGGTCCAAAAGCCGGCCGGCGTCCGCGGGGTTGTCCACCCGCCCCACCAGCGAGAAATAGGGCGAGCCGAACAGGCGGTCGCAGAAGTGGCGCGCCTCGGCGGTGCCGTCCTGGTCCCAGACGGCGGTGGGCACGTGCTTGATGTCGAAGGTCAGCGCGTAGCCGTAGAGCAGGAGCAGCATCACCGGCATCAGGATGATCTGGACCAGGCTGGAGGGGTCGCGCCGGATGTGGATGAGCTCCTTGCGCAGCACGGCCCAGGCGCGCCCCAGGTTCACGGCCGCCCTCCGCCCCGCATCCGCCCCCGTCTGCCCGCGCCCTTGCCCAACATGCGCCCACTATAGCAACTGCGGCCGCAAATGGAACGGCAAAGCCCGCGCCAGGGCCGGGCTCTGATTCGGTTTGCCCGGCGGGCGGGGCTGTGCTTTACTGGAACCCCTGGCCCCGCCCCTCCGCCCCCACCCGAAAGGAGACGCGCCATGCCGCAGCCCGGCCCACACAACGACCTCACCGATGTGGCCGGCCTGCTGGTGGGCCACCACAGCGACCTGGCCAGCGTCAGCGGCTGCACGGCGGTGATCGCCCCACAGGGCGCGGTGGCCGGAGTGGACGTGCGCGGCTCTGCCCCCGGCACCCGCGAGACCGACCTGCTGGCCCCCCAAAACCTGGTGCAGCGGGTGAACGCGGTGCTGCTCTGCGGCGGCTCGGTCTACGGCCTGGCCGCGGCCGACGGCGCGCTGCGCTGGCTGGCGGCCAAAGGCTGGGGCTTCCCGCTGGAGCGGGGCGAGGTGGCCCCCATCGTGCCGGCGGCCTGCCTTTTTGACCTGGGCCGGGGGCCGGGCTACGCGCCGCCGGTCAGCGCGGCCTGGGGCCAATCCGCCTGCGCGGCGGCCGGCGACGGGCCGGTGGCCCAGGGCTTGGCCGGGGCCGGGGTGGGGGCCGTCTCCGGCGGGATAAAGGGCGGCCTGGGCTCGGCCAGCCTGGTCATGGACAACGGACTCACCGCCGCCGCTCTGGTGGCGGTCAACAGCCTGGGCGGCATCGTCAACCCGGCCACCGGCCTGGCCTGGGAGCTGGGCCTGGAGGTCGGCGGCGAGTTCGGCCCCGCCGCCCGGCGGCCGGTGAAGCTGCCGCCGCCGCCCGGCGGCCAGCCGGCGGCCAACACCACCATCGCAGTGGTGGCCACCGACGCCACCCTGGACAAGGCCCAGGCCATGAAAATGGCCCAGATGGCCCAGGACGGCCTGGCCCGCGCCATCCGGCCGGCCCACACCATGTTCGACGGCGACACCGTCTTCTGCCTGGCCACCTGCCGCCGGCCCCTGCCCCAGGCCGAGGGCTTTTTCAGCGCGCCCCAGGCCCCGGCCTTGAACGAGCTGGGCCAAGCCCTGGCCGACTGCCTGAGCCGGGCCATCGTCAAGGCCGTGGCCCGCGCCACCGGCCTGGCCGGCTTCCCCGCCCTGGCCGATCTGCCCCCGCTCTGACCCGCCCGGCGCCTGGCCGCGCCGACTGCGTAATTCTTTCCCTTTGCCCGCCGCCGGCGGCGTGGCATCATTATTATCAAAAGCCTAGGCTTTGCCTGATCGCCACCGTCACCGCGAGGTCGCCCCGCACATGAACGCTAAAACCTCCCGCCGTGGCTTCCTGGCCGCCCTGGGGGCCGCGGTCCTGGCTCCCCTGGCCGCCCGCGCCCAGGATCACGGCCACGGCCATGGCCACGCCGCGCCCGCCGCTCCGGCCGCGCCTGGGGGCGTCCCCGCCGCCGTCCACCCCGACATGGGGCCGGTCCACGTCTGGCGCGACCCGGCCCGGCCCATCAGCCCGCCGCCGCCGACCATGGGCAAGCAGATGGGGCGGGTGCGGGCGCTGAACCTGCCCCCGCTGGGCTATGAGCTGGACGGCAAGGTCAAGGTTTTCCGGCTGATCGCCCAGCCGGTGCTGCACACCCTGACCGCCGGGGGTCCCCTCTGGCCCCAGGTGCCGCCGCGCAACCGCTATGCCTACCACCACCACGGTTATCCCCAGCGGGCGCGGCTGTGGGGCTACAACGGCCGGGTGCCCGGCCCCACCATCGAGTGCCGCCAGGGCGACACCATCCGGGTGGTGCTGGTCAACGAGCTGCCCGAACCCACCAGCATCCACTGGCACGGCCTGGAGGTGCCCAACGCCATGGACGGGGCCGGCGGCATCTCCGAGCCGGCCACCCCGCCCGGCGCCACCCGCGTCTACGAGTTCAGCCTGCGCCAGACCGGGGCCTTTCTCTATCACACCGGCTTCAACGACATGAAGCAGGAGGGCATGGGCCTGGGCGGGATGCTGGTCATCCACCCGGCCCAGGAGTCATCGCCCCCGGAGGTGGACCTGACCGTGCTGTTGCAGCAGTTCGCCCTGGTCCCCGGCAGCGAGAGCCCCAACCTGGTGACCATGGACTTCAATTGGTTCGCCATGAACGGCAAGTCGGCCCCGGACATCGAGGTCATCAAGGCCCGCCAGGGGCAGCGGGTGCGCCTGCGCATCGGCAACCTTTCCATGGACAGCCACCCCATCCACCTGCACGGCCACACCTGGCGGGTGGTGGGCACCGAGGCCGGCCCCATCCCGGCCAGCGCCCAGTGGCCGGGCAACACGGTGGACGTGCCCCCCGGCAGCGTGCGCGAGGTGGAGTTCATCGCCGACAACCCCGGCGTCTGGCACCTGCACTGCCACAAGATGCACCACACCATGAACGCCCACGCCGAGGTTCCGTTGGGGGTGATGGCCCCCGGCGGCATGACCACGCTGATGGTGGTGGAGCCCGGACACCATGGAGGCGGGCATCATGGCTAGCCTGAGGTCGAGATGGCCAAAGGCGGCGCTGGCCGGCCTGGCCGGCCTGGCGGGGCTGGGCCTGTTGGCCGGCTGCGCCACGGTGGACCCGCGGGCCGACTGGGAGCGGGTGGGGCAAAAGACCTCCCTGCCGGAGGCTCCCCAACTGGTCTGGGCCCAGAGCCAGGCCGACGAGGAGCGCCTCGCCCAGGGCGTGCGCGCGCTGCTGGCCAATGGGCTGGACCAGGACAAGGCGGTGCGGGTGGCGCTGATCAACAACCGCGCCCTGCAGGCCGCCTTCGAGGAGATCGGCGTCAGCCGGGCCGACCTGGTCCAGGCCGGGCTGTTCAGCAACCCCAGCCTGGAGGCGCTGTTGCGCTGGCCCATCCGCGGCGACGACTCCGGGATGAACGTCGAGATATCGGGCAGCGTCAAGGTGAGCGACCTTTGGCAATTGCCCTTGCGCCGCAAGGTGGCCGAGGCCGCCCTGGAGCGGACCATCCTGGAGGTGGGCGAGGCGGTGCTGGCCACCCGGCGCGAGGCCAAGACGGCCTACGCGCGGGCCTACTTTTTGGAGATGATGCGCCAGCAGGCGGCCGAGCTGGTCGTCTTGGCCGAGGCCCTGGAGCAGGCCAGCCTGCGCCGGCGCGAGTTCGGCTACCTGGGCGACCTGGCCGTCTACCAGGCCCAGGAGCAGGTCTGGCAGGCCCGCCTGGAGGCCAGCGAGATCGAGATGGAGCGCAACCAGGCCCGCGCCGCCCTGGTGCGGGTGCTGGGGCTCGTTGACGGCCAGCCGCCCAAGCTGGCCGCCGCGCCCCCGGAGCCGGCGGGGGGCCTGCCCGATCTCGAACCGGCGCTGGCCCTGGCCCAGGCCGGGAGGCTGGACGTGCAGGTGGCGCGGCTCAAAATGGTGGAGGCCCAGCGCCGGGCGCGGCTGGAGCGGGCGCGGGTGGTCAAGGACGTGCACCTGGGGGCGGACTGGGAGCGCGAGAGCGGCGGCGGCCAGCTATTGGGGCCGAAGCTGGGCATCGAGCTGCCGGTCTTCGACCAGAACCAGGCCGGCATCGCCAGGGCCGAGCACCAGGCCCGCCAGTGGGCCAAGCAGGTGCAGGCCTTGGAAGGCCGCGTGCGCGAGGATATCAGCGCCGACCTGGAGCGGGTGCGTTTCTTGCGCCTGAAGCAGGACTATCTGGACAACCGCGTGGGCCCCCTGCGCCGGCAGGCCCTGGACTATGCCCGGCAATGGGCCGGCCTGATGCAGCTCGACCAGGTGAGCCTGCTCCAGGCCCAGCGCGACCTGGCGCGGACCCCGCTCATGAGCCTGCGCAACCGGCTTGAGCTGCACCAGGCCCTGGCCGGGCTGGAATACCACCTGGGCGGGCGCCTGCCCTGAGCCTACATGAGCCGCCAGAGCATCACCAGCAGCAGGAGCGACACCGTGCCCACCATGTACTTGTAGGGCAGGTTGGCGCTGACCTCCTCGTCGGTGATGAAATAACGGGTGGAGCAGTCGCGGCAGCGCACCGGCCGCACGCCGGTGAAATGGCAGCGCAGGCGTTCGGCCAGGCCGCGCCGATGGGAAAGGCGCGACCAAACGCTGCCGCAGTAGGGGCAGACCACGAGATCGGACATGGGGCGCCTCCGGATCCCCCACGGCGCGGCCGCCGGGCCGCGCGGGGCAGGGGGGATGACTTTGCGCGGAGGTGAGGCGAAGGGGGCAGGAGTAATTCACGGGCGATCTTCGGCGGTCCCGCCGCCATGGCCCCCGCGGGGGCTTTAGGCCGGTGACTTTGCGCCCCGCCCTTTCGGGCGGTTTGCCCTTTCGTCCGCCATCCGCTTGACCAAGCCTACCAGGGATAACCAATTGATGTCAAATGAATTATCTGTGAGCAACCCCGATAAGCCTGTTCACAATTTGGGCAATTCTCCTTCCAACTCGGCGAAGGCGTCCTCCAGGTCGTTGAGCAGGGTTTCGGCCGCCGAGAGCTTCCAGCCGCCGATGGCCTCGCCGATCTTCCGGTGCAGGTCGATGATTTTCTGGCCCCGACGCAGCACCGCCTGCTTCACGTCGGGATCGGCCGCCGGCGACTGGCTCAGGGCCACCAGCAGCGGAGCCAGTTCGTACAGCGGCGGGCTCTCGGTGATGAGGCGGTTGTCCACCCCGGATAGGGCGCGCTGCAATTTGGGAAAAGCCTTGGCCAGGCCCTTGGGGTAGACCGGCTCGATCCGCACCCGTATCTGCTGATATTTGCTCACGCTCGCCCCCTTGGCCCAAGCCTGGCCAGACTGACGGACTTTTTCCACATCCGGCTATAGCCGGCCGGCGATTATGCGCTGGGCCACGTGGTCCACCACGTCGATGCCGGCCTGAGCCGGGCCGCTGCGCCCATATTTTATGTTGAATTCCAAAAGGATGGGCTGACCGTCCACCCAGGCCAGGTCCAGGCCCGCCTCGTCCAGGTTGCCCAGCCTGGCCGCGGCCACCGCCAGATCCACCGCCGCCGGGGGCACCCCGGCGAAATCCACCGCCCCGCCCTGGGCCAGGTTGTTGCGGAACTCGCCGGCCGCGGCCACCCGCCAGTAGGCCGCCACCGGCTCGAAGCCGATCACCACCACCCGGATGTCGCGGCGGATGGGCAGGTATTCCTGGATGTAGGCCGGCCGATGGCGGGCCAGGTAGGCGGCCAGATCCTCCGGCCCCTGGATCAGGAAAACCCCCCGGCCCAGGGCCGAGGCGCGGGGGGCCTTGGCGATGAATGGATAATTGAAATGCTTAGGTATGTCCTGGGCCTGGCGGCCGTAAAAAACCCTGGTGCGGGGATGGGGCAGGCCGGCCAGCTTGAAAAAGGCCGTCTGGCGGATCTTGTCGCCCTCGTAGAGGTGGCATTCCAGGCTGGGGAAGATGGGCCGGCCCAGGGTGGAGAGCAACTCGGCGTAGGCGTTGGTGGGGTAGTAGACCTTGGGCGCGGAGAGGATGAGCGCGCGCTGGGCCGGCGTGTAGTCGTCCCAGTTGGGCAAAAGCCCCAGGGTGGTCACCTGGGGGTAGCGGCGCAGGCGGGCGCCGATGGCCACGATGGGTCGAGACAAAGGCCCCCACGCACTAAGGATGGCTTGGATCGCAATGCTGCAAAAAACAACGCAGCCGGCCTGTAAGCCGAGTTCTGTGCCCGGCCGTATGGCCGGGCGACGGTCATTCCTCTAGGGCGCCGGTTGCCCGGCGTCTCCAGCAACCTACCCGGAGGCTTCGGACGGGCCGCCCTCGAACGCCTCCCTATTTGGTCTTGCACCGGGTGGGGTTTGCCTAGCTCCGGACGTCGCCGCCCGGACTGGTGAGCTCTTGCCTCACCGTTTCACCCTTGCCGCCCGCGCCAGCGAACGGCGGTCTGCTTTCTGTGGCGCTATCCGTGGGGTCGCCCCCCCTGGCCGTTAGCCAGCACCCTGCCCTGTGGTGCTCGGACTTTCCTCCCGCCCGCCCCTGGCGGGCCGGCGACCGTCCGGCCGGCTGCGTTGCACTTATAAAATAACATTTCCCGGCCGGGATTGCAGGCGTTCACGCCAAGTCGCGGTCGAACAAGTAAAACCCCCGCACCCCTCCCTCTCCCCCAGAAGCTGGGGGAGAGGGCAAGAGACAGCGCCGGCCGGCATGCCTCAGGCCATTTCTCTTCACCCTCGCCCCGCCCTGGGGGGGCGGAGAGGGAGATCAAAACATGATTGCCCGCGACCTAGCCGCGCCGGTCCATGGCCCGGTTGGCCAGGGCGTCGGCCAGTTGGTTTTGCTCGCGGGGGACGTGGCGGAAGTCCACCTGCTCGAAACGCTCCAGCAGCCGCCGGGCCTCGGCGAACAGCGGCTTGAGCCCGGCGTTGCGCGCCTGGTGCTGGCCGATCATCTGGCGCACCACCAGCTCGCTGTCCATGCGCACCTCAAGCCGGCGCACCCGGCCGGAAGGCCGCCCCGGCTTGACGGCCACGTGGCCAACCCTGGTCCAGGCATTCCGGTCCGTTGGTTGCCCTTGGCCCGAAGCCGCCGATTAAATCGCGACAGCGGGAGGCAATCATGTAATTATGATGATTAAGTTATACCTGCCGTCATAAAAGGCGCATCCGTGCACATTTTTGACCCCCATCGGGCAAAAATGTGGTTTTGCCCGCTGGGGTGGCCGTTTGCGCGGCGACTTCACGCGAAAAGAATCGCATCGTCGCATATAGTATTTACACCAGGCGCGGCGCGGGATTTGGATTACGCCCCGGACCACGCGCAGAGGACGGAAAAGGATCGCGAGCGACAATGGATTTCAGCCTTGCGCTGGGCGTCACCGGATTATTGGTATTTCTAAGCATCCTGGCCAGCAAGCTCTCCGAGCGTTTCGGCGTGCCGGCCTTGCTGCTCTTTCTGGCCCTTGGGATGCTGGCCGGCGTGGATGGGCCAGGCGGCATCAATTTCGACGACGCCCAACTGGCCAACGCCATCGGCACCCTCGCCTTGGCTTTCATCCTTTTCGACGGCGGCCTCAGCACCCGATGGACTTCGGTGCGCACCGTCCTGGCGACGGGCGCCATGCTTTCCACCCTGGCCGTCATGCTCACCTGCGCCTTCATGGCCATATTCGCCCACTGGGTGATGGGCCTTCCGCTGTACACCGCCCTGCTCTTGGGGGCCATCGTCTCCTCCACCGACGCTCCCGCGGTTTTTTCCATCCTGCGCTCCAAGAGCCTGGGGCTCAAGGGCCGGCTTAAGCCCCTGCTGGAGTTCGAGTCCGGCAGCAACGACCCCACCGCCGTTTTCCTGACCCTGGGCATCCTGGAGATGATGGGCGACCCCCAGGCCTCGCTGCCTTGGATGGTCGGCAAGTTCGTCATCCAGATGGCGATGGGGGCCGCGCTGGGCTTTGGGCTGGGCTGGCTCGCGTCGCGGTTTTTGGGCAAGATCCGCCTGGACTACGAAGGTCTGTATCCTGTCTTCGGGGTGTGCGTGGTCCTGCTGACCTACAGCGCGACCGTCAACCTCTATGGCAATGGCTTCCTGGCGGTGTACATCTGCGGCATCGTCATGGGCAACGGAGACTATCTCTTCCAGCGCAGCCTGACCAAGTTCCACGACGCCCTGTCCTGGGTCATGCAGATCGGCATGTTCCTGGTCCTGGGCCTGCTGGTCAACCCCCGCGACCTGGGCCGTGTGATGGAGGAAGGGCTGCTGGCCGCCCTGTTCCTGATGTTCTTCGCCCGGCCGCTCTCGGTGCTGCTGACCATGCAGGGCAGCGGGTTTTCCCTGCGCGAGAAGCTTTTAGTCGGCTGGACCGGGCTCAAGGGGGCGGTGCCCATCATCCTGGGCACCTATCCCCTGCTGATGGGCTACGACCAAGACCACTTCCTTTTCAACCTGATCTTCTTCCTGGTGCTGGCCTCGGTCCTGCTGCAGGGCAAGACCCTCCCCCTGGTGGCCCGGCTGCTCAAGGTCGACCGACCCTTTAAATCCATTCCTCAGTATCCCCTGGAGTTCACCCGCACCAGCGCCGGCAGCGAGAGAACCATGGAACTGGACGTGGGGTTGGGTTCGGAACTGGTCGGCGCCCAGATCAAGGAATTGGGCCTGCCCCACGGGGTGCTGATCCTGCTCGTCCACCGGGGCGGCAAGTTCCTGGTGCCTTCCGGGAGCCTCCAGCTGGAGGCCGGCGACCGCCTGCTGCTCTATGGCGACAAGGTCAGGTTGGACGACGCCAAGGAAATTTTGGATAAAGCCTGCCAGGCCAACCCGGAGGCCGTTTGCGAGGAAGCCTGATCCGCGCGGCCGGAGGCCCGCGATCTAGCCGCGCCGGTCCATGGCCCGGTTGGCCAGGGCGTCGGCCAGGTGGTTTTGCTCGCGGGGGACGTGGCGGAAGTCCACCTGCTCGAAACGCTCCAGCAGCCGCCGGGCCTCGGCGAACAGCGGCTTGAGCCCGGCGTTGCGCACCTGGTACTGGCCGATCATCTGGCGCACCACCAGCTCGCTGTCCATGCGCACCTCAAGCCGGCGCACCCCCAGCCGGGCGGCCTCGGCCAGCCCCATGATGAGCCCCTGGTACTCAGCCACGTTGTTGGTGGCCAGGCCCAGGTAGCGGCTCCAGCAGCCCACCGGGCGGCCGCCGCCGTCCAGCAGGGCCGCGCCGGCCCCGGCCGGACCGGGGTTGCCCCGGCTGCCGCCGTCGGCGTGCAGGCGATAGGTGGCGGCGGGGTCGATTCCCGCCGCCGGGAGATCCGGCTCCGGCCCGGGCGCGGCCGGCGCGCCGCCGCCGGGCTCCGGCCCGGCCAGGGCCTCGGCGGCTAATTCCAGGTCCGCGGCCAGGGCGCGGGGGTCCAGGCCTTCCAGGATGTCCTGGGGGCGGCAGCCCCGCCGCAGGCGCTGGGCAATTAGCCGCAGCCGGGCGGGGCCTTCGCCGGCCTGGCTCACAGCAAGGCCTTGAGCACCTCGTGGTCGGCCCAGAAGATGATGCGCCGGCAGGAGGGGCAGGTCATCAGCTTGTCCATGCGCTGGAGCAGGTTGAACTGCTGGGGCGGGATGTCGATGCGGCAGGCCCCGCAGGTGCCGTCCACCACCGCCGAAAGCGCGACACCCTGGCGGGCCTTGCGGATGAAGTCGTACTCGTCCATGAGCTCCAGGTCCACCTGGCCGGACATGCCGGAGCGCTCCTGATACATGGCCTGGATCTGGGCGGAGACCTCCTGGGCGCGGGCGGTGAGCTCCTGGCGCTGCTGGTCCACCTCCGCGCTGACCTTGTCCAGGTTGGCCTTCAAGGCGCCCACCTGCTTGTCCAGGCCCTCCTGGCGCTCCATCAGATCGATGAGCTGATCGTCGTTGGCCTTGACCGCGTCCTTGCCCTCGTCGATCTCGGCCGTGGCGGCGCGGTACTCGCGCTGGCTCTTGGCCGCCATCAGGCGGGTCTCGGCTCGGCGGATGCGGGCGCGGATGGCCTCGTTGTCGGTTTCCAGGCTCTTGCGCCGGGCCAGCACCTGGTCCAGATCGCCCTGGGCCGTGGCCAAGGCCTGCTTGAGTCGGTCCTCCTCCAGGCTCAAGCCGCCCAGGCGCACCGGAATCTCGGCCTGCTCCTGCTCAAGCTGGTAGAGGGTCTTGTCCAGGTGCTGCATTTTGATAAGTATGCCAAGCTGTTCAATCAAGTCCATCGTAACTCCATCGGGCCAACGGCCGGCGGCTCAGGCCGGCCGCCCCGTGGTCACCGCCGGGCGCCAGGGGCCGGGCCCGGTCCAGGGTATTACCTCACAGGTGAAGCCCGCCGTGGCCAAATCGGTGGCGAGACGGCGGGCCCATGGTTCTATCACTACGGATTCGGTCTCGAAGTGCCCCAGGGTCAGGATGCCCAGCCCCAGGTCGGCCGCCTCCTGGGCCGCGTGATGGCGGGCCTCGCCGGTGACCAGGAGCTGCGCCCCGGCCGCGGCCGCGGCGGCCAGCATCTCGCCGCCGGAGCCGCCCACCACCGCCACCCGCTCCAGGCTCTGCGGCGGCGCGCCCGCCAACAGCGGGGCCGGCGAATCCAGCAGGATGGCGGCGGCGCTGGCGAAAGCTTCCAGATCCTGGGCCGGCTCCAGCCGACCCACCCGGCCCAGCCCCGCCCCTGCGGGCGGCTGGATGACCGGGTAGAGGTCGTAGGCCGGCTCCTCGTAGGGGTGCGCCGCGCGCAGCGCGGCCACCACCCGGCCCAGGGCGGTTTTGGGCAGGATCGTCTCCAGCCTCAGCTCGCTGACCATCTCGCGTTCGCCGGCCCGGCCCAGGTAGGGGTTGCCGTCCTGGGGGGCCAGGAAGGTCCCGGTGCCCTGGGAGGCGAAGGCGCACTCGCGGTAGGCGCCGATCCGCCCCGCTCCGGCGGCGAAAAGCGCCCGCGCCACCTCGTCGAAATGATCCGGGGGCACGAAGGTGGCCAGCTTGAGCTGGCCGCCGCCTCCGGCCGGCGCCAGCGGTTGGAGGTCGGTGAGCCCCAGGCGGGCGGCCAGGGCGTCGTTGACCCCGCCCTGGGCCGCGTCCAGGTTGGTGTGGGCGGCGGCGAGGGCCAGGCCGGCCCCGGCGGCGCGCACCAGGCGGGCGGTGGCGGGCCGGTCCAGGCGCAGGTTGGGCAAGGGCTTGAAGAGCGGGGGGTGGTGCAGCAGCAGCAGATCGACGCCAGCGGCCTGGGCCTGGCTCAAGAGGGCCTCGTCCAGCTCCAGGGCCACCCAGATCCGGCCGGCGCTGGCTTCGGGATGGCCCACGATCAGGCCCACGTTGTCCCAGTCCTCGGCGGTCCAGGCCGGGGCCCAGGCCTCCATGGCCGCCATGACATCGGCCACCCGCGGCGCGCGGCTAGCGTCCATGGCGGCCAATAAGCAAGCGCCCCTGGGTCAGGGGCGCCTGGGCTGGGCCGGGTCGCGGGTCTGCGAGCGCGGCCTTGTCTTCGTGACGATGGATGATGAGGGACATGCGGGGCATCCCCATGGCGCCCGGCGGCGCGGGCGCGAAACGATTTGGTGGGCCCACCTGGTCTCGAACCAGGGACGATCCGGTTATGAGCCGGAGGCTCTACCAACTGAGCTATGGGCCCGTGTGATCCGAAACTATAATTATCTGGCCCAAGGCTCAGGCTGTCAAGCTAAAGAGCGCCGTCAGGACGGCCCGCGCCGGCCGCCGCCTAGTTTTCGATGAAGGCCCGCAGTTTCTTGGCCCGGCTGGGGTGCCGGAGCTTGCGCAGGGCCTTGGCCTCGATCTGGCGGATGCGCTCGCGGGTCACATCGAAATCGCGCCCCACCTCCTCCAGGGTGTGGTCGGCCTTCTGGCCGATGCCAAAGCGCATGCGCAGGACCTTTTCCTCGCGCGGGGTCAGGGTGGCCAGCACCTTGCGGGTCTGCTCGCACAGGTTCAGGTTTATCACCGCGTCGGCCGGGTTGATGATCTTCTTGTCCTCGATGAAGTCGCCCAGGTGGCTGTCCTCCTCCTCGCCGATGGGGGTCTCCAGGCTGATGGGCTCCTTGGCGATCTTGAGCACCTTGCGCACCTTCTCCAGGGGGAAGTCCATGCGCTCGGCGATCTCCTCCGGGGTGGGCTCGCGGCCGAACTCCTGCACCAGGTAGCGGCTGGTGCGAATGAGCTTGTTGATGGTCTCGATCATGTGCACCGGGATGCGGATGGTGCGGGCCTGGTCGGCGATGGCGCGGGTGATGGCCTGGCGGATCCACCAGGTGGCGTAGGTGGAGAACTTGTAGCCGCGCTGGTACTCGAACTTGTCCACGGCCTTCATCAGGCCGATGTTGCCCTCCTGGATCAGATCCAGGAACTGCAACCCGCGGTTGGTGTACTTCTTGGCGATGGACACCACCAGGCGCAGGTTGGCCTCCACCAGCTCCTGTTTGGCGCCGTGGGCCAGCTCCTGCCCGCCGCCGACCCGGTCCAGGAGCCGGCGCAGGCTGGTCGCCCCCATCTTGCACTCCATCTCCACCTCGCGCACCGTGGCCCGCGAGCGCTTGATGATCTGCTCCAGCTCCAGCAGGCGCTCGGAGCTCACCCGGCACTTGCCCAGGGCGCAGCGCTTGCCCTTGGCCGCGCGCACCTTGCGGGCCAGCTTGGTGATCTCGGTGCGCGGCAGGCCGGATTCCATGATGCAGGCGCTGATCATGGTCTCGGCCTTCTCGATGCGCCCCAGGTGCTCCCGCAGCCGACCGGTGATGTTGTCCACCTGGCGCTTGTCCAGCTTCAGCTCAGTCAGCAGCTCGGCCACCTTGCGCCGGTTCTTGGCCTGGGTCTCCTTGAGCTTCTTGCGCTCCTCGGCGGTGACGGAGGCGTCGCGCTTGTTGAGCTTGTCGTAGATGCTGGCGTTGCGCTTGTCCAGCCGGCGCACCTTCTCCACCGTGTCCAGGAAGGCCTGGCGGCGGGCCTCGTGGGCGGCCAGGGACTCCTCGTCGTCGATGTCGCGCACCAAGTCCTTGATGCGCAGGGTGCCATCCTCCAGGGCCTGGCCCAGGTTGAGAATCTCCTGCACGCACAGGCTGGATTCCAGGATGGCGCTGATGACCTGGCGCTCGCCCTTCTCGATGCGCTTGGCGATCTCCACCTCGCCCTCGCGGGTCAACAGGCTGACCAGGCCCATCTCGCGCAGGTACATCTTGACCGGGTCTGAGACGCGGCCCTCGTCGCCGGCCTCGCCCTCCTCGCCAGCTTCCTCCTCGTCGCCCCGGCCCAGGTCGTCGTCCTCCTCCACCTCGACCTCCACCTCCACCGTGTCGCTGACCTTGAGCTTGTTGAGCTTGGACTCGTCGTCGATGAGCGGAATGTCCATCTCGTCCAAGACCATGATCATGTCGTCCATGCCCTCGGCGCTGGTCTCCGGCAGGGCGTTGTTCACCTCGTCGTAGGTGAGGAAGCCCTTGGCCCGGCCCTTGGATATCAAGCGCTGGAGGTCGTCGAACTTCTTGTCCTTGAGCATGGCCTAATCCTTTCCGGTGGAGGACGGGGAGGTTAGGTTCTTACGCAGCTTGACTCTTTCCGACATCAAGCGCCCCACTTCGGCCTGGTCGCCGCGGCCCTGGGCGGCGGCGATGGCCCGGTTCAGCGCGTCCAGGTGTCTTTTCAGCCGGCGCTGGGCGATCCGGCGAGCGACGCAGATGGCCGTCTCGCCGGCGTCCTGGCCCTCCGGGCAGCGCTCGGTGGCCATCAGGTTGCTGAGCGATTTCCGCGCAACCGGGTCTTCGATGGCCTCGGAGAGGCTCGCCGGGTTGACCGCCTGGCCCTGTCGCACCAGCCCGGCGACGGCCTCGCCGATCTGACGGTACTGCCGGTGCTCGAAATCGGCGAAGCAGTCGGCCTCGCACAGGACGCGGGCGGCCGCGTCGGATTCCAGGGCCAGCATCAAGATGGCGCGTTCCTCGACCGGGGCTGACTCGGCCTTGGCCTTGCCGTCCCTGGCCAGGCGGCGCGGGCGCAGCGCGCCCAGCGGCAGACCCAGCCGGGCGGCGACCACGTCCGCGGGGGTGTCCAGCCGGGTGGCCAGGGCGTGCAGGTAGTTGTCCCGCACCATCTGGTCGCCCAGCAGCCGGATGATCTCGCCGGCGGCGGCCACCACCGCGCTCTTGCCCTCCGGCGTGGTCAGATCGCCGCCGGCCACCAGGCCGTCCAGCACTGATTCCATCAGGGGCCGCGCCCGCTCCACGGCCTCGACCAGGGCCGCCGCGCCCTGGGCCTGGACGAAGGTGTCCGGGTCCTCCCCGGCCGGCAGGTGCACCACCCGCGGCGAGACGCCCTCGGCCAGGAAGATGGGCAGCGCCCGCTCGGCCGCCCGGCGGCCGGCGGCGTCGCCGTCCATGATCAGCACCACGTCGCCGGCCTGGGATTTCAGCGCGCGCACGTGCTCGGCGGTGAGCGCGGTGCCCAGGGGCGCCACCGTCTCGGCGAAGCCGTGGGCGGCCAGGGTTATCACGTCGAAGTAGCCCTCCACCACCAGGACCCGGTTCTTCTGGCGCATGGCCGGCCGGGCTTGGTCCAGGTTGTAGAGGGTGCGCGACTTGTGAAAAAGCGGCGACTCCGGGCCGTTCAAGTACTTGGGCTCGCCGGGGCCGATGATGCGCCCGCCGAAGCTGACGGCCCGACCCATGAGGTCGCGGATGGGGAACACCACCCGGCTGCGGAAGCGGTCGTAGACGCCGCCGCCCTTGTCGCGGGTCACCAACAGCCCGGCCTTGACGCCCAGCTCCTCGGACACGCCCTGGGCGGCCAGGAAACGGCCCAGCCCCTCCCACTGCGGGGGGGCGAAACCCAGCCCAAAGGCCTTGACCGTCTCTAGATTCAGGCCGCGATGGTTCAGGAGATACTCCCTGGCAGGCGCGCCGCTGGGGCCGGCAAGCTCACGGCTAAAGAATGTACCGGCCAACTGGAGCACGTGCAACAGACGCTCCCGCTCCTCCTGCTGGCGGCGGGCGGCCGGGTCCAGCCGGGGCTGGGGCAGCTCCACGCCATAGAGCCGGGCCAGCTCCTTGACCGCCTCCGGAAAGCTCAGCCCCTGGTCCTTCATGACGAAATTAAAAACCGAGCCCCCTTCGCCGCAGCCGAAGCAGTGCCAGGTGCCGCGGGCGCGGTCCACCTTGAGGCTGGGGTCCTTGTCGCCGTGGAATGGGCACAGGCCCCAGAAATCGCGCCCTTTTTGCACCAGACGCATGCGCCGGCCCACCACCTCGACGATGTCGGCCTTCAGGCGCACCTCGTCGATCTTGTCGCCGGGTATGGCCGCCGCCGCGCACACGGGGCTAGCTCCGCAACTCGGCCACGGTGACGCCCGCCCCGCCGCGCCGGCTCTCCGGGCGGTGGGTGCCCACCACGTAGGGATGGCGTTCCAGGTATTCGCGCACCGCGGCCCGGAGCCGGCCGGTGCCCACTCCGTGCACGATGGCCAGGTTGGCCCGGCCGGCCAGGATGGCCTGGTCCAGGGCCTTGTCCACCTTGGGCAGGGCCTCCTCCACCGTCATGCCCACCAGGTTCAGGTCCAGGCCGTCGCCGGCCGAGGCCTGCACCGAAACCGGCGGCCGGGGGGCGGCCCCGGCCTTGGCCCCGGCGGCGAGCGGCTCCATCTCCCTGAGCGGCACCACCACCCGCACCCCGGCCACCCCCACCGACACCGGTGCGCTCTCGGCCCCCGGCCGGGGGTCTTCCAAGAGCACCCCGGTCTGGTCCAGGCTGGTCAGGCGCACGGCGTCGCCGGCCTTCAGGCGGCGGGGATCCAGCGCGGCGGCCGGCGCGGCGGCCGCCGCGGGCGGGGCGGCCACGGCCTCCACCTCGGCCAGGGCCTCGCGCCGGGCGCTGAACAGCTCCTGGCGCACCGTGCCGGCCTTGGGCGGCTCTTTGGCGGCGTGGGCCTGGGCCACGTTCGTATAAAGCTCCTCCAGCCGGCGCTCCAGGCGCTTGGCCACCTCGCGCACCCGGCGCTTGCCCTCGGCCAGGGCCCCGGCCCGCTCCTTCTTGGCCGCGGCCAGCTCGCGCCGAGCCTGCTCCCGCTCCTCGCGGGCGGCCAGGCGGTCGGCGTCGGCCGCGGCCCGGTCCGCCTCGGCCCGCTGGCGGGCGGCCTCCACCTGGCGCATCAGGGCCACGGTCTGCTCCTCGGCCTGGTCCACCTGGCGGCGGGCGGCCGCGATCAGCTCCGGCGGGAAGCCCAGCGAACCGCTGACGGTGAGCGCGTCGGAAAAGCCGGGCAGGCCGTAGTGAAGCTGATAGGTGGGCCGGCCGGTGAGGGGATCGAAGGCCACCGAGACGTTCTCCACCCCCTCGCTGGTGGCGGCGTAGGCCTTGAGGCGGTGGAAATGGGTCGTCACCAGCACGCTGGCCCGGCGCTCCTTGAGCCAATCCAACACCGCGACGCCCAGGGCCGCCCCCTCGCCGGGGTCGGTGCCGTTGCCCAGCTCGTCGATGAGCGCCAGGGTGTCGGGGCCGGCCTCGCGCACCATCCAGGCCAGGCGGCCGGCGTGGGCGGTGAAGGTGGACTTGTCCCCGGTGAGGTCCTGCTCGTCGCCGATCTCGGCCATCACCCGGCCGAAGACGGCCAGGCGGCTGCCCATGGCGGCCGGCACGTGCAGGCCGCTCATGGCCATGGCCGTGATGAGGCCGACCGTCTTCAGGGTGGCCGTCTTGCCGCCGGCGTTGGCCCCGCTGATGACCAGCACCCGCTGCTCCGGAGTCAGGCGCAGGTTGATGGGCGCGGCCAGGCCCCGGCCCTGGCGCGCCCGCCAGGCCAGCAGGGGATGCCGCGCCTGCCTGAGGTCGATCTCGCCCTTCTGGTTCAAGACCGGCTCCACGCAGTCCAGGGAATCGCAAAAGGCGGCCTGGGCCAGCAGACAATCCAGCATGGCCAGGGCGTCCAAGTCCTCCCAGAGCACCTGGAGGTGGGCGGAGAGCGCGCGGGCGGCCTCGATCAGGATGCGCTCCTCCTCCTCGCGCTCCTGGCGGCGCAACAAGGCCAGTTGGTTGTTGCCCTCGATGGCCTCCAGGGGCTCCATGAAGTAGGTGGCCCCGCTGCCGCTGGTGTCGTGGATGATGCCCTGCACCCGGCCGCGGGCGTCGTTGCGCACCGGCACCACGAAGCGCTCGTCGCGCTGAGTCACGATCTGGTCGCTGAAGACCGCGCCCAGGTCCTCGCGCCCCACCAGGGCCATGAGCTGGCCGCGCAACTGCTCGCGCTGGCGCATGAGCTCGCGGCGCAGGCGGCCCAGCTCCGGCGAAGCGCTGCTGGCCACGCTGTGCCCCGGCCCCACGATCTGGCGGATGCGCCTGCCCAGCTCCGGCAGGGGGGTGACGCGGTTGTAGAGCCGGTTGACCTCCTCCATGCGCAGGGCCCCGGCGGCCAGGAACTGGGCCGCCCGCTCCACCGCGCCCAGGAAATCGGCCACGAATTCCAGCTCCTCCGGCGCCAGATAGGCCCCGTCCACCCCCAGGCGGCCGAAGACCGGGGTCAGGTCGTCCAGGCCGTCCAGGCCCGGCCGGCCCTGCTCGGCGATCAGCGCCCGTATCTCGGCCAGACGGCGCTGGCGGCGCAGCACGGTGGGCAGGTCGCGGCAGGGGGCCAGCGCCAGCACCCGGCGGCGGCCCAGCCCGCCATGGGCCTCTTGCGCCACCAGCTCCAGCAGGCGGCCGAACTCCAGCACCGCCAGGCTCTGCGGGTCGCAGGCCTGGGCCGCGGCGGCGCCATCGGGGTGGTCCTGGTTGGGAGTCATGGGGAGCGTAGGGCTGCTCCGCTGCGCTAAAGCCGCTGGCGCACCAGGGCGTTGACCAGCTTGCCGTCGGCCGCGGCCCCCAGCCGGGCCATGGCCGCCTTCATCACCCGCCCCATGTCCTTGGGACCCTGGGGCTGCACCTCGGCGATCACCTCGTCCAGCACGGCGTTGATGGCCGCCTCGTCCATCTGGGCCGGCAGGTAGCCCTCGATGATGGCCAGCTCGCCGGCCTCGGCCGCGGCCAGGTCGGCCCGGCCGCCCTGGCCGAACTGCTCGATGCTCTCCCGGCGCTGCTTGGCCAGAGTCTTGAGCACGGCCAGGGCCTCGTCCTCGCCCAGGGGGCGCAGGAGGTCTTTTTCCTTGTTCTTGAGGGCGTTCTTGACCAGGCGCAGGCAGGAGGTGGTCTTTTCGTCGCGGGATTTAAGGGCCGCCTTCAGGTCGGCTTCCACCCTCTCCATCAGGTTCATGGCCAACCCTCCCCCAAATTCGGTGACTGATCCGGGATTTAGGCTGGGTGTGGAGCTTACCAGCGATTACCCATACTGTCAAACAGTTGCGCCTTGCGCCCCCCGGCGCAAGTTCTTGCCATGCCGGGGCCAGGGATGCTATCTTGCCATCCTGAATCCGCAGCTTGCCCGCCACACAACACTGGGTGTCGCCATGGCTCCGCCTCTGCCGCCCCCGGCCCCGGCCTACCTCTATTCAGAGGAGCTGTTGCGCTTCGACTACGGCCCCACCCACCCCTTGCGGGTGTGGCGGCTGGGCCTGGCCCACGAGCTGATAAGGCTCTGCGGCCTGGACCTGCCGCCGGTGGTCATCCGCCCGGCCGACCTGGACCAGATGTGCAGCTTCCACGACCGGCGCTACTTGGAGGTGCTGGCCCGGCTCAGCCACGGGGGAGACGGCGAGGAGTATCAACTGGCCTACGGCCTGGGCATGGAAGACAACCCCGTGTTCCCAGGGCTTTACGAGTTGGCGGCCCTCTCGGCCGGGGCCACCTTGCAGGCGGTGGACCTGGTGGCGTTGGAAGGCCGCCCGGTGGCCTTCAACATGGCTGGCGGCATGCACCACGCCATGGCCGGCCGGGCCAGCGGCTTCTGCTACGTCAACGACCTGGCCGTGGGCATCAAGCGCCTGCTGGCCCTGGGCAAGCGGGTGGCCTACATCGACATCGACGCCCACCACGGCGACGGCGTGCAGTGGGCCTTCTATGACAGCGACCAGGTGCTGACCATCAGCCTGCACCAGCACCCGGCCACCCTGTTCCCCGGCACCGGCTCGGTGGAGGAGATGGGGCGCGGGGCCGGCCGGGGCTATTCGGTCAACGTCCCCCTGTGGCCCGACACCGACGACGAAATCTACCTCCAGTGCTTCGAGCAGATCGTGCCGCCGGTGATCGAGGCCTTCCAGCCCGACTACGTCATGACCCAGCTCGGCGTGGACACCTTCCTCTCCGACCCCCTGGCCAACCTCAACCTGACCACCGTCGGCTTCGGCCAGGTGCTGAAGATCATGCGCGACCTGGCCATGGGCAAATGGATCGCCCTGGGCGGGGGCGGCTACCACGTCATCAACGTGGCCCGCGGCTGGACCCTGGCCTGGGCGGTGATGCGCGAGATGGAGGACCGCCTGCCCCAGGACCTGCCCGCCGACTGGTGCGAGCGCCTCCGGCTGCCCCTGGACGAGCGCCGGCTCTTGGACCCCAAGGAGAAGATCCGGGGCCGGCTCTGGAACCGCGCCCAACGCGACGCCGAGGACGTGATCGACTACCTGAGGCGCAATCTGTTTCCCCTGATCGGGGCCAAGGCCTAGACCGGGGGTCGGGTTGCGCGGGCCGGGCGGCCGGTGTACCTTCCTGGCCATTGCCGCGGGGAAGGATGCATGAGCCGACCGGCCTTTGTCTGCCAGCGCTGCAACCAATGCTGCACCGGCGTGGGTGGCATCACCCTGGCCGAGGCCGAGGTGCCGGCCGCGGCCGGGCTCGTGGGACTCACGCCGGGGCAGTTCAAGGCCCGCTACTGCGAGGCCAAGGCCGGTCGCTGGTCCATCCGCTGCGGCGACGACGGCCGCTGCCTGCTCCTGGGCCCGCAGGGCTGCCTGATCCACGCCGCCAAACCGGCCATCTGCCGGGCCTGGCCGTTCTTCCCGGCGCTGGTCAAGGACCCTGGAGCCTTCAACGAGGCCAAGCTCATCTGCCCCGGCCTGGACCCGGCGGCCAACCACCAGGACTTCCTGGACCAATATCGCCAAGAACTAGCCTTGGAGCGCGAGGACCAGTGAGTTATCTCACCGACATCATGCTAAACCTGCCCACCGGGGCAGAACCGATCACCATGGACGCCGCCGGCGGCCTGCTGGTCCCCGACCGGCCGGCGGTGGGCTTCATCGAGGGCGACGGCACCGGCCCGGACATCTGGCGGGCGGCCCGGCTGATCCTGGACGCGGCGGTGGCCAAGGCCTACGCCGGCAGGCGCGCCATCGCCTGGGTGGAGCTCTTGGCCGGCGAAAAGGCCCTGGCCGACAGCGGCGACATCCTGCCCGAACGCACCGTGGACGCCATCGCCGACCTCAAGGTGGCCATCAAGGGGCCCTTGACCACCCCGGTGGGCGGCGGCTTCCGCTCCATCAACGTCACCCTGCGTCAGCGCCTGGACCTCTACGCCTGCGTGCGCCCGGTGCGTCACATCCCCGGCGTGCCCAGCCCGGTCAAGCGGCCGGAGCTGGTGGACATGGTGGTCTTCCGCGAGAACACCGAGGACGTCTACGCCGGCATCGAGTGGCCGGCCGGCTCGGCCGAGGCCAGGAAGGTCATCGACTTCCTGAACCGGGAGCTGGGCGCGGCCATCGCCCCCCAGGCGGCCATCGGCATCAAGCCTATGAGCGAAAAGGGCAGCAAGCGCCTGATCCGCCGCGCCATCGACCACGCCATCGCCAAGGGCCGGGCCAGCGTGACCCTGGTGCACAAGGGCAACATCCAGAAGTACACCGAGGGCGCGTTCCGCGACTGGGGCTACGAACTGGCCCGCGAGGAATACGCCGGCCGGGTGGTCACGGAAGACCAGTCCCCCGCCCCCGGCCAGGTGGTGCTCAAGGACCGCATCGCCGACAACATGTTCCAGCAGGCGCTTCTGCGCCCGGACGAGTTCGCGGTGCTGGCCATGCCCAACCTGAACGGCGACTACATGTCCGACGCCCTGGCCGCCCAGGTGGGGGGGCTGGGCATGGCCCCAGGGGCCAACATCGGCGACCGGGCGGCGGTCTTCGAGGCCACCCACGGCTCGGCCCCCAAGTACGCCGGCCAGGACAAGGTGAACCCCGGCTCGGTGGTGCTCTCCGGGGCCATGCTCTTGGAACACATCGGCTGGCAGGAGGCCGCCGACCTGATCGCGCCGGCCATCGGCCGGGCCATCGCGGCCGGCCGGGTCACCTACGACCTGGCCCGGCTCATCCCCGGCGCCAGCGAGGTGTCCTGCTCGGCCTTCGCCCAGGCCGTGGCCGACCGGTTATAGCGGCTCAAGACCGGGTCGCGCTCGGACAAGTAGAGCCCCCCTCACCCCTCCCTCTCCCCCGGAAGCCGGGGGAGAGGGGGGCAAGAGAAAACACCGGGCGGCAAGGCGCGGGCTTTGCGCTCCACCCTCGCCCCCGTTTGGCGAGGGAGAGGTTCTCCGGTCCTCGCCTTCGCCTCCGCCTGGCGGGGGAGAGGTTCTCCGGTCCTCACCCTCGCCCCTGCCTGGCGGGGAGAGGGGAGGGTGAGGGGGCGCAAAGTTTCATCTTCGACCGCCGGTTGGTATAAGATGCCTTCCGGCCCACCCCGCGACAGGATAGAGGCGACCATGGCCCTGCACGTCATCATTCCCGCCCGCTACGGCTCCACCCGCTTCCCCGGCAAGCCGCTGGTGCTGATCAACGGCCGGCCCATGATCCAGCACGTCATGGAGCGGGCGGCCCGGGCCGATGGCGTGGCCGGCGTGGCCGCGGCCACCGACGACGAGCGCATCGCGCGGGCGGTGGAGGCCTTCGGCGGCCGGGTGGTGATGACCAAGAGCGAGCTGCGCAGCGGCAGCGACCGGGTGGCGGCCGCCGCCGCGGCCCTGAATCTCCCGGCCGACGACCTGGTGGTCAACGTGCAGGGCGACCAACCGCTGTTGCCCCCGGAGGTCATCAGCCTCACCGCCCGTCCGCTCCTGGCCGATCCCGGCCTTGGCCTGGCCACGCCGGTGGTGGCGATCACCCGGCCGGAGGAGCTAAACGACCCCAACCACGTCAAGACGGTCATGGACGCCGCCGGCGACGCGCTGTATTTCTCGCGCTCGCCGGTGCCCTACAACCGCGACGGCGGCGCCTGCGCCTACTACAAGCATTTGGGGGTCTACATATTCCGGCGCTGGTTCCTGGACGCCTTCGCCAATCTTCCCACCGGCCGCCTGGAGGAGATCGAGAAGCTGGAGCAGCTCCGGGCCCTGGAGCACGGCCACCGGGTGCGCTGCGTGGTGGTGTCCTGCGACTCCCCGGAGGTGGACCGGCCGGAGGACGCCCAACGGGTGGCCCAGATCCTGCGCGAATCCGGCGGCGAGTGGTAGGCCGGTGATCTGGCCGGACCCCCGCCCGGCCTTCTTCGGCCCTTCGCAGGTCTGGCTGCTCTGGCCCCTGGCCGGGCTGGCGCTGGCCTGCTTCCTGGCCGGGCTGAAGACCCACGGCCGGGCCGGGCTGTGGAGCTGGCCGATCGGCGGGCGCTGGGGGCGGGCCGGGTTCTGGGCGCTCATGGCCGGCCTGGCGGCGCTGGCCGCCGGCTGCCTGACCTTCAACCTCCACCGCGCCCTGCCCTTCCTGCAGCATGGCCCGCTTTACGGCCTCCACGCCCTGATCCTGGACGCCGCCGCCCTGGCCGCCCTGCACGGGGTGGGCTTTCTGGCCTTTGCCCGCGCCCCGCGGGGCTGGGCCGGCTGGCTGGCCTGGGCCTTGCTCGCCGCCGTCCTGGCCAGCGGCCTGTTGGTCGAGGCCGGCCGCCTGGCCAGCCATCGTCCGGACGGGGCCTGGCTGGAGCCCCTGGGCTGGCGGCTGGCCCAGCGTTGGGCCTGGGGCGGCCCCAGCGACCGCGCCCTGCACTGGCTCTGGTGGTCCCACGTGGGCCTGGCGCTCTCCTGCCTGGCCGCCTGGCCCTGGCTGATGGGCCGCGTCCCCCGCCCCGCCCGCTGAACGGCTGACAAACCATTTGATTTTCCGATAAACATCCCCGGTTTCAATCCCACTTTCGTATTTGTTTTAACCACTCATCCAAACTATATTTTCGTCAATTTTCCGCCATGTCGCCCGCATCAATGCGGCTAAGGATATCGCATTGAACATTCCGATCATAACCCCCTCTCGCGGCATCGCCGACTGGCTATACCTGGGCCTGCGCCTGGCCCTGGCCCTGGTCTTCGTCTACGCCGGAGCGGTCAAGCTCATGGACCCCAAGGCCTTCGCCCTGGTCGTCTCGCGCTATGGCCTGGCCCCGGATTTCCTGCTGGCCCCGGTCGCCCTGGGCCTGCCGGCCCTGGAGGTCCTGGCCGGCCTGGGCCTGATCCTCGACCTCCGGGGCAGCCTGAGCGCCATCACCGCCATGCTGCTCATGTTCGCGGCGGTGCTCTGGTTCGGGGTGCTGCAGGGGCTTTCCATCGACTGCGGCTGCTTTTCGGCCGAGGAGCAGGCCGGCCACGACGGCCTGCGCGCCGCCCTGGGCCGCGACCTGGCCCTGCTGGCCGTGGCGGCCTATCTGTATCTGCACCGCTGGCGGACCCGCGCCGCGCGCCCCGCCGGCGGCTGGCGGTTGGTTCACCCGATGCTTGCGAAAAAGGAGGAAATCGCGCGATGAAGAAACTCAGCCTGACGGCCCTGGCCCTGGCGCTGCTCCTGGTTTGGGCCTGGCCGGCCCTGGCCATGTTCGGGTCCAAAGAGTTGGACAACGAGAAGCTGGTGGTCACTTTCTACAACGAGGTGAGCCGCGGCGGCTACAAGGTGGTGGACACCCCCACCCTGAAGCAGTGGATGGACGCCAAGAAGCCCATGCTCCTGGTGGACACCATGCCCCTGGAGGACAGCTACAAGAAGCAGCACATCCCCGGCGCCAAGCAGTTCGAGTTTCCCATCCCCGAACTGACGGAGTTCGACGCGGCCAGGCAGGCCGAGTTCGCCAAGCTCCTGGGGCCGGACAAGAACGCCCTGATCGTGATCTACTGCGGGTTCCCCAAGTGCACCCGCAGCCACAACGGGGCCATGTGGGCGGTGAAGATGGGCTACACCAACGTCTACCGCCATCCCGGCGGCATCAAGGCCTGGATGGAGTCGGACCTGCCGGTGGGCAAGGTGGAGTAGGCCGGGTCGGCCGGGCGGCCGCCGTGGTTCGGGCCGCCCGGACGCCACGAAACCAGCGCGCCGTGGCCGGGATGCCCCCGCCACGGCGCGTTTGTCCAGCGCCCCGCCCCGCGTCCGCCAGCGCCGCCAGCGCTCCTTCCGCGCCGCGGCGGGTCAGGCCGGCTTGGCGCAGACGTCCAGGATGCGGGCCGGCTGGTCGAAGGTCTTCCAGCCGTGGGTCACGCCGGCCGGGATGAAGTAGGCGTCCTGGGCCTCCAGCACCCGCCGCTCGGCGCCGATGGTCATCTCGATGCGCCCGGCGACGACCAAGCCGCACTGCTCGAAGGGGTGCTGGTGTCCGGCGTCCTCCCGGCCGGGCGCGATCTCCAGGCAGGCCATCACCAGCCCCTGGCCGATCTCGGCCCGGCTCTGCACCCCCGGCCGGAACTCCCCCAGCTCCAGTCCGTCGACCGCGCGCCAAAAACCCATGGCTTCGCCCCCCGCCGCGCCAGGCTCAGGACTTGCGCACCAGCCCGGCCATGACCCCCAGCACCCGCAAGGGTTGCTCCGGGCCGACTTTGATGGCCTTGACGGCCGGGTTGCTGGCCACCAGCTCCACCCCGTCCCTCAGCGGGCGCAGACGTTTGAGCGTAACCTCGTCGTCGATGAGCACCGCCGCCACCTCGCCGGGGCCGGCCTGGTCCTGGGCGCGGATGATGACCAGGTCGCCCTCCTGGATGTGGTCGCCGATCATTGAATCGCCCCGCACCCGTAGGGCGAAGAAGCGGCCGGAGCCGAAGAACTCCGGGTCCAGGTCCAGGCGCTCGTCGGCATCCTCCACCGCCAGGATGGGCGCGCCGGCGGCGATGCGCCCCAGCACCGGGATGCCCTTGGGCCGGTTGAGCAGGTTGAGGGCGCGCGGCAGGCCGGGCTCCGAGCGCATGAAGCCCTTTTTCTCCAGGGCCTTCATGTGGTCGTGGGCCGCGCGCGGCGAACGGAAGCCGAAGCGGGCGGCCACCTCGCGCACGGTGGGGGGATAGCCGTGATCGGCCAAAAAGTCCTGGATGAACTCCAGCACCTGGGCCTGGCGGTCGGTGAGTCCACGGGTCATGACGCTTCTCCGGCCAAGAGTGGCACCTGATGTACACTATACAATGGTGTAGCCGGAAGTCAAGCCCCTTCGCCGGGTCAGGCCGTGGCACCTCCCCCCAGCACGGCGCTGATGCGCCCGGTGCATTCCAGCAAGGGCGGCAGCACCCGGCCCTTGAAGGTCTCCAGCGCCTCCCCCCGCTTGAGCAGGGCCACGCTCACCGCCGCCTCCACCCGTCCGTCGCGGCCCCGGACGGGGGCGGAGAAGGCGATCAGCTCCGGCAGGTAGTCCCCGTCCACCACGGCGTAGCCCTCGCGCCGCACCTGCTCCCAGACGGCGTCGAGATCGATCCGGCGGGACTTGAGCCAGGGGCCGGCCGCCGGATCGGCGCTCAGGCGCCCCAGGAGGGCCTGGCGATCCTCGTCCGGCAGGTTGGCGGCCAGCACCCGCCCGGCCGAGGAGCTGTAGACCGGCACCCGGCGGCCCAGGTTGAGGTTGAGGCTGAGCACGTCGCTGCGGTGGAAGCGGGCGATGTACATGATTTCCATGCCCCCGGCGTCCAGCACGCTCAGGTTGACGCTGCCCTCCACCTGTTTGAACAGGGCCTCCAGGTGGGGCTGGGCCGCCTCCACCACCTCCAGGCCGTCCAGCACCGCGAAGCCCAGGCCCAGCACCGCCGGCCCCAGGCTGTAGGGCCCGCCCTTGACCGGCTGGACCACGTAGCCCAGGCCGGCCAGGGTGCTGAGCAGGCGGAAGGCGGTGGACTTGGGCAGCTTGAGCTCCTGGGCCACCTCGGCCAGGGTCAGGCTGTAGCCGAGACGCCCAAAGGTTTCCAGGATTTGCAGTCCGCGGACCAGCGCGGTGACCGGGTGTTCCTCGCGGGGCATGGCGGATTCCATTTTGGAGTTTTTCGTTTCGCTCTGCGAAATACTATGCAATTGGACGCGGACCGTCAAGCCGGAGGGATAACGAGACGGCGCGGACCGCCCGTGGGTAGGGGTCCGCGCCGGTTGGTGGAAGTATGGCGCCGCAAGGCCGTTGCGGCCTGGAGCGGGGCCGCGGCTAGAAATCCTTGAAGTCGTCGTCCAGGGGGATGGCCTGGGCCGGGTCGCGCCTGGCCTTGCCCGCGGCCTTGGCCAGCCGCTTTTCCGGGGCCGGGGCCGGCAGGCCCGGCCGGGACGCCAGGGAAGCGCCACCGCCATCGCCGCCGCCATCGCCGCCGCGTCCTGGCCGGGACAGCTTGGCCCGCGTCTTGGCCGCCTTGCCCGCTCCGACCATGCGCACCAGGTCCTCCACGAAGGCGTGCATGGTCTCGGCCTGGGCGGCCAGCTCCTCGCTGGCGGCGGCCGATTCCTCGGCGTTGGCCGCGTTCTGCTGGGTGACCTTGTCCATCTCGCTGGTGGCGCGGTTAACCTGGTCGATGCCCTGGCTCTGCTCGTGGCTGGCCGCGGCGATCTCGGCCACCAGCTCGGCCACCTTGGTCGAGCTGACGGCCACCTCGCCGAAATCGGCGTTGGTGCGCGAGGCCAGCTCCGCCCCCTGTTTGACCCGGTTCAGGGTCTCCTCGATCAGGTTGGTGGTGTTCTTGGCCGCCTCGGCCGCGCGCATGGCCAGGTTGCGCACCTCCTCGGCCACCACCGCGAACCCGGCCCCGGCCTCGCCGGCCCGGGCCGCCTCCACCGCCGCGTTCAGGGCCAGCAGGTTGGTCTGGAAGGCGATCTCGTCAATGGTCTTGATGATCTTGCCGGTCTCCTGGCTGGCCTGCTGGATCTTCTGCATGGCCCCGGTCAGCTCGCCCATGCTGGCGTTGGCCCGCTCCACCACCCGCCGGGACTCGCCCATGAGCTGGTTGGCCTGCTGGGCGTTGTCGGCGTTGGTCCTGGTCATGGAGGCCATCTCCTCCAGGGAGGAGCCGGTCTCCTCCAGGGCCGCCGCCTGCTGGGCCGAGCCCTGGGCCAGTTGCTGGCTGGCGTTGTTCACCTGGCCGGCGGCCGAGGCCACCTGGCTGGCGCCCTCGGTCAGGCCGCGGATGACGTTGTGGATGGGCCGGGTGATGCCCAGGGTCATCAGCGCGGCCAGCGCCACGCCCACCACCAGGGCCGCGCCCAGACCAGCCAAGGTGACCAGGCTGGCCAGGTCCAGGCCCCTGACCGCCGTCGCGGCCAAGTCGGTGGTCTCCTTGAGGGCCGTCTCGCTGGTCTGCCGGGCCAGGTCCAAGACCTGCTCGGCGGCCAAGTTGCGCTCCTGGGCGTTCTTTTCCAGGCTCATCCAGATGGAGAGCAGCTCGCGCATGCCCTTCTGGTAGTCCTTGGCCGCGGCCCCGATGGCGGCGATGTGATCCAGGTTCTTCTGCTGCCGGGTGATGGGCTTGATCTCGGCCAGCTTCTGCTCTATCTCCGGGAAGGCGCTCATGGCCTGGGTTATGAAGCCGGGGTCGTTGCGGGCCTCGGCCATCTGGGTGATGATGCGCACCTGGTTGCCCAGGTCGATGACATCATTGACCACGGTTATCTTCAGGTGCCGGTCGGAGATGGTCCGGGCGTCGGAGTAGAGCTTGATCTCCTCCTTCATCTCCTTGTCCTGGGCCGCCAGGAACTCGCGCGCGGCCTGCATGTACCTCCTGGCCGCCTCGTCCATCCCCTGGCGGGCCTTGACGATGCTCTGGTTCATGGCCACGGTCGCCTCGGCCAGCCGCTCGTATTCGCCGACCTTGGCCTCGGCCTTGGCCACCTTTTCCTGCAAGGGCTGGTCGCCGGCGTAGTGGGGCAGCTTCTTGGCGTCGGCCAGGGCCTGCTTGACCGCCGCCAGTTGCTTGCGGCTCTCGGCCAGGAACTTCTCGTCCATGGTGTTGGTGTAGCCCCGCATGTGGAGCATGGTCAGTTGGGCGCCCCGCTCCACCGCGTTGCCCACCCCAACTTCGGGCACCAGGTTGCGGGCCATGGCGTCGGCGTCGCGGCTGACCAGCTTCATCTGCCAGACGGCCATGCCCCCCAGGACGATGGCGATGGCGATGAGCAGACCAAAACCCAAGCCGATCTTCGCTCCAAGCTTCAGCTTTTTAAACATGACGCTTCCCCTTTGCCAAACGGTCTCGCCGCCTCGCTGGCCAGTCCCCTTCGCTCGCCGGTTGTCTCCCCCCCCCGGACGGCTAGGCTCAGGCCACCTTGGCCAGCTGGGCCATCTCGTCTTGGCTCAGCACCTGGTCGCTGTCCAGCAGAATCTTCACGTCGCCGCCGCTCTTGGCCATGCCCAGGATGAAGCTGGTGTCCACGGCCAGCCCGAAGCTGGGCGCGGGCTCCACCTCGTCGGCGCGGATGTTGGCCACCTCGTTCACCCCATCCACCACCAGGCCCAGCAGGCTGGCCCCGCCGCCGTCCGCCGCCTCCACCACGATGATGCAGGTGCGCTCGTCATAAGGGGCCGCGTCGAGCCCGAATTTCTGCCGCAGGTCCAACACCGGAATGACCTTGCCGCGCAGGTTGGCCACGCCCTTGACGAAGTCCGGCGTGCGCGGGATCGGCGTGATCGGCACCAGCCCGATGATCTCGCGCACCTTGAGGATGGCGATCCCGTATTGCTCCTTGGCCAGTAAAAAGGTCAGAAACTTGCCTTGGACGCCCAGGCCGCCGGCGGCTGTTTGGACATGGTGATCCGGTTGCATGCTGGTCCTCTCCTACCATTTTGGTACCCATCCGCCAGGCGGCGCAAGACCGCGCTGAACTCTTCGGGGTCGCCGTCCAGGCTGGTTATGAAACGCGGCCGCAGCCGGTGGGCCTTGGTTTGCAAGGCCGGTTGGGCTTGCGGGATTATCACCAGGATGTCGCGGTGCAGGCAGAGATGGGCCAGCGCCATGACGCGGTCCAGGTCGGCCTCGCAGGTGAAGACCAGGGCCAGGACCAGGTCGGGTTCGCCGGGACGGGCCAGGCGGCGGTGCAGGCTGGCGATGGAGTCGTAGATTTCGCGCGTGCTGTAGGCGGGCGGGTTGAGCAGCAGCCGGCGCACGGGATGGACCGATGGCAGGTCGGCGGGAAGATAGCAGAGCATGTGCATTGGGCATTACCTCTATGCTGAACAATGCCATAGGGTTAATCAACGACCATGCCAACTGGCCTGATTTGGTTATCGACCATAATCCAAAGACTTATGAAATCGGGGGCCACCTGGGCGCGTCGGCCAGCTTGGATTTGTCTTCCGCGACAAGACGGCGTCATGCCAGGCAGGACAGATCTGTGGCGGTTCAGCCGGAGCGCGGCCGGGTGAGGTCGTACTTTTTGAGCAGGGCGTAAAGCCGGCCGCGCGAAAGCTGGGAGATGCGGCAGGCCTGGGGGATGTCCCCATGGGTCAGGGCCATAAGGTCTTGCAGGTAGCGGCGCTCGGCGGACTCGACGGCGGACTCGCGCACTTCGGCCAAGGGCGCCAGTTTCAGGCTGGCTCCGGCCGCCGCGGCCGAAGGGGTCGGGGGCGGCCCCTCGTCGGGCCGGTCCGGCCGGCGCAGGGAGGCCTTGGCCACCTCCACCCGCAGATGGGTGGGTAGGTGATAGGCGTAGAGGATGGGATCGTCCAGGGCCGCGCCCAGGGAGCGCTCCAGCACGTTGACCAGCTCGCGGGCGTTGCCCGGCCAGGAATAGGCCTGCAATGCCTCCAGGAAATCGGGGGCGAAACCCTTGGGGCGAATTTTGTAGCGTTGGCAGAGTCGGCTCAGGTGGTGATTGACCAGCTCCGGAATGTCCTCGACCCGCTCGCGCAGGGGCGGCAGCTCGATGGCGAAGGTGCGCAGCCGGAAAAACAGGTCCTGGCGGAAACGGCCGGCCGCCGCCATCTCCTCCAGGTTGCGGTTGGTGGCCGCGATGAGGCGGAAGTCGCTGGTGATCTCGTTGTTGCCGCCCACCGGCCGGAAGCGCCGCTCCTGCACCACGCGCAGAAACGACTTTTGCAGCGACAGGGGCAGCTCGCCCACCTCGTCCAGGAAAAGGGTCCCGCCGTGGGCCTGCTCGATCAGGCCGCGCTGGGTTCGGTCGGCCCCGGTGAAGGAGCCCTTGACGTGGCCGAAGAGCAGGCTTTCCACCAGGGTTTCGGGCAAGGCGGTGCAATCGACCACCACGAAGCTCTTGTCGCAACGGGCGCTGTTGCGGTGGATGCCCCAGGCGAAAAGCTCCTTGCCGGTGCCGGTCTCCCCGGTGATGAGCACGTTGCCGTCGCCTCCGGCCGCCTGGGCCATTATCTCCAGGCAGGCCTGCAGGCCGGGGCTCTCGCCCACGATGTCGTCGCGCTTGAGCACCCGCGGGGCCGCGTGGACCTCCCGCTCGCGCCGGTATTCCAGCGCCCGCATCAGCGGCAGCTTCATCTTGTCCACCGAGGCGGGCTTCTCGATGTAGTCCCAGGCGCCGTTCTTGATGGCCAGTTCGGCCCCGTCCGGGTCGCCCAGGCCGGTCATGATGATGACCTCCGGCGGCGAGGCCTTGGCCCGGATGTCGGGCAGCCCCTCCAGGCCGCTGCCGTCGGGCAGGCGCACGTCCAGGAAGACCACGCTGAAGTCGCGCGCCCCCACCAGGGCCAGACCCTCGGCCAGCGTGCCGGTCACCGTGGCCTCGTGCCCCATGCGCTCGACCATGCGCGCCAGCAGGCGGCAGATCATGGGATCGTCGTCTATGATAAGAATCTCGGCCATAAGCCCTGCGGGATTATTAGGCCCATTGCGGCACGCTCGCCAGCATCCGCGCGGAGCGTTTATTATAAATCGCGTCCCGGCCGCGGTCCAGGCGCGTCTAGGCCGGGTCTTCGGCCAGCGGCAGCCAGGCGGTCAGGCGAGCCCCGCGGCTTTCCAGACCCTCGCGGCTCAGCCCGCCCCCCAACCGCCGCCAGGCCGTTTCCAGGGATGGCGGCGGCGGGTCTGGATTGCCTTCCAAGATCAGGCAGGCCCAGCCCGCACGGCCGCCGGCCAGGTCAGGCTGCGGAGGCCGGCGGGCTTCTTCCAGGCGCATCGCCAGCCGCGCCCCCGGCGCCGCGGCGGCGGCGAACGCGCACATCGCCTTGACCGCCGCGAACAGATCCACCGGATCGGCCCGCACCATCAAGAGCCGGCCGGGCACATCCAGCAAGAGGCGTCCGCCCGCGCCCTCCAGGCAGCCCTGCTTGCTGGCCTCCTTGACCAGCGGGTTCAGGGCCACGCAAGCCGCCGGCCCCGCCGCCGGCCGGCACACCGCCAGGAACTGGCGCATCAACTGCGACGACCGCTCCAGGGCGCCCAGGACCTCGACCAGATCCGGCCGCGCCGGGCTGGCCTGGTCCAGCTCCTCCAGGGCCATCTCGGAAAAACCCAGGGCCGCGCCCAGGGCGTTGTTGATTTCATGGGCCAGCCCGGCGGCCAGGAGCAGCAGGACCCGCAGGCGCGCGGCCTCGCCGTCCCCGGTTTCCCCGCCGGTCCGGTTCTCCTGAACACTCGTCACAGACATGTCTCTTGTTTGGCCCCCCGGCGAAACCCAACACCCGCCTCAAGGATCAAGGCCATCCGCGGATTCTCAACCACCCTAATACAAATCACGGCAAGATGCTAAAAAATATCCCGCCCCGCCGGCGGCCCTCATGAGCAAGCGGCTCCGACACTGGACAGACGCCCGCCTCCGGTGGCAAAATCCCTCCGCCTCTGGTGGATTGAGGGATGTGGCATGCTATGGTGGAGGACGAAACCCTGGTGGCCATGGGCATGCGCGCCCGGCTGGAGCAGGCCGGCTGCTTAATGTAGTATGCCATCCAGGCCATCCTTGGCCTGGATGGCCTCCGGCCCGGCAAAAACGCGATTTTGCCGGGCCTCGCGGGCGCTGACGCGCCCGGCGGGCCGTCCCTGGCCCGCGGAAGAGACAACCGCCACCGATCAACGTCACCGCAACCAGGGCTGGCCGTCATGGACCCGCTGGTGCTCGCCGTCTTCATCCTGGTCTACCTGGGCATGATCCTGGGCCGCCTGCCCGGCCTGGCCCTGGACCGCACCGGCCTGGCGCTCCTGGGAGCCATCGCGCTCTTGGCCGGCGGACGCCTGGAGCTGGACCAGGCCTGGCGCGCCGTCGACCTGCCCACCATGGCCCTGCTCTTCGGGCTGATGGTCGTCTCGGCCCAGTTCCGCCTGGGCGGCTTCTACAGCCGCGTCACCGCCCGCCTGGCCGCCGCGCCGTTCGCCCCGCCCCGGCTGCTGGCGCTCCTGGTGGCCGTGGCCGGGGGGCTCTCGGCGCTGTTGGCCAACGACATCGTCTGCCTGGCCATGACCCCGGTGCTCATCGAGGGCTGCGCCCGCCGGGGCCTGGATCCGACTCCCTTCGCCCTGGCCCTGGCCGCCGCCGCCAACGTGGGCTCGGCCGCCACCCTGATCGGCAATCCCCAGAACATGCTCATCGGCCAGGTGCTTAACCTGTCCTTCGCCGGCTACCTGGCCGACAGCCTGGTCCCCACCATACTGGGCCTGGCGGCGGTATGGGCGGTGGTGGCGGCGGTGTATCGCGGCCGCTGGCGGCGCGCGCTCAGCGTGGCCCCGGCGGCCCCGCCCGCCTTCAACCGCTGGCAGACCGGCAAGGGCCTGGCCGTGCTGGCGGCCCTGATGGCCTGCTTCCTCTGGGCCCCCTGGCCGCGCGAGCTTTCCGCCCTGGCCGCGACCGGCCTGCTGCTCACCAGCCGCCGCATGCGCTCGCGCGAGATGCTGGGCCTGGTGGACTGGCAGTTGCTGGTGCTCTTCGCCGGCCTGTTCGTGGTCAACCACGCCCTCGGCCAGTCGGGCGTCATGGCGCGGCTGCTCTCCAGCCTGGCCGGTGTGGGGGTGGACCTGGCCCAGCCGGCCTGGCTCTTCGCGGCCACGGTGGCGCTGTCCAACCTGGTCAGCAACGTGCCGGCGGTGATGCTGCTCTTGCCCTCGGCCCAGGCCCCCGGCGCGGGAGCGCTGTTGGCCCTGGCCAGCACCCTGGCCGGCAACCTGCTCCTGGTGGGCTCCATCGCCAACCTGATCGTGGTCGACCAGGCCGCGGCCATGGGCGTGGCCATCGGCTGGCGGGAGCACGCGCGGGTGGGCGCGCCGGTGACGGTCGTCACCCTGGCTCTGGCCGCGGGCTGGCTCTGGCTGCGCGCCGCCTGAAACGCCCCGCAAAAGCCCTTGACCTGAGTGGCATTTCCGGTAGCCTTGCTGCGGGCCGCGCCCGCGGGCCGGCCCCTCATCTAACCGGGGCCGCAGGCCCCCCAGCCAAGGGATGGTGCGCATGTCCGTGGCCAAAGCCGGCGACTTCGTCCAGGTCTTCTACACCGGCTCGCTGACCAACGGCGAGGTTTTCGACAGCAACGAGGGCGGCCGCGCCCTGGAATTCCAACTGGGACTGGGCCAGGTGATCGATGGCTTCGACCGCGCCGTGACCGGCATGAGCGTGGGCGAGGCCAAGAAAGTGACCCTGCCCCCGGAGCAGGCCTATGGCGAAGCCGACTCCAGGCTCATCATGGAGATACCGCTCAGCCAGGTGCCGGCCGGCATGCAGATCGAGGTGGGCATGACCCTGGAGCTGACCGCCCGCGACGGCCAGCCCATGCCGGCCAGGGTGACCGCCCTGGGCGAGACCAGCATGACCCTGGACCTCAACTCGCCCCTGGCCGGCGAAACCCTGGTCTTCGACATCCGCCTGGCCGGCATCAGCGACGCCCCCACCCAGGCCGCCGGCTGCGGCTGCGGCTGCGGCCACGAATCGGACGGCGGCTGTAGCTGCTAGCGCTCGCGCGCCGACATCGCGACAGACAGATCGTTTGGTTTGAAATACACGGGCGGGGATAAACCCCGCCCGCGTCTTGCTTGCCAGGCGGCGGAGACCAGCCGTCAGGGCAGAAACAGGTCGGTGCTCAGGTAGCGCTCGCCGGTGCTGGGCAGGATGACCACGATGGTCTTGCCCACGTTCTCCGGCCGCCGCGCCACCTGGTAGGCCGCCCAGGCCGCCGCGCCGGAGCTGATGCCGCAGAGGATGCCCTCGTGGCGGGCCAGGGCGCGGGCGGTCTCGAAGGCCTGGTCGTTTTCGACCGTTATCACCTCATCTATAATCTCCCGGTTCAGGATGGCCGGCACGAAGCCCGCGCCGATGCCCTGTATCTTGTGCGGCCCCGGCGCGCCGCCGGAGAGCACCGGGCTGGCCGCCGGCTCCACCGCGATGGCCTGGAAGCCGGGCTTGCGCGCCTTGATGACCTCGGCCACGCCGGTGATGGTGCCGCCGGTGCCCACCCCCGCCACCAGGATGTCCACCGCCCCGCCGGTGTCGCGCCATATCTCCTCGGCCGTGGTGCGCCGGTGCACCTCCGGGTTGGCCGGGTTGGCGAACTGGTTGGGCATGAAGGCGTTATTGGTCTCGGCCGCGATCTCCTCGGCCCGGGCCACCGCCCCGCGCATGCCCTTCTCCCCCGGCGTCAGCACCAGCTCGGCCCCCAGGTGCTTGAGCAGCTTGCGCCGCTCGACGCTCATGGTCTCCGGCATGGTGAGCAAGAGCCGCCGGCGCTTGACCGCGCAGACGAAGGCCAGGGCGATGCCGGTGTTGCCGCTGGTGGGCTCCACGATCAGGGTGTCGGGGCCGATGCGCCCCTCGGCCTCGGCCGCGCCGATCATGGCCACCCCGATGCGGTCCTTGACGCTGCCCAGGGGATTGAAGAACTCGCATTTGGCCGCCACCGTGGCCACCAGCTCCTGCTCGCAACTGGCCCCCAGGAGCACCAGCGGCGTGCGCCCCACCGTGCGGATGATGTCGGGATTGATGTTTACCATCTGACATTCCTCCTTGATCGTGCAAGCGCGCCCGGCCGCCCGGCCGGGATGATCCGCCCCGCCTACCGGCGGTCCACGTAGACCAGCTCCGGCTTCTTGATGAAGACCTTGGTGCCCGGCGGCACCGACTCGGTCAGCCAGACGTTGCCGCCTATCACCGCGCCCGCCCCCACCACGGTCTGGCCGCCCAGGATGGTGGCCCCGGCGTAGATGGTCACGTCGTCCTCTATGGTGGGATGGCGCTTCTTCTCGCGCAGGGCGTCGTTGGCGTCCCTGGGCAGCGACAGCGCCCCCAGGGTGACGCCCTGGTAGATGCGCACCCGGTCGCCGATCTCGGCGGTCTGGCCGATGACCACGCCGGTGCCATGGTCGATGAAGAAGCTCTCGCCGATGTGGGCGCCGGGGTGGATGTCGATGCCGGTGCGGCCGTGGGCGTATTCGGTCATGATGCGCGGCAACAGCGGCACGTCCAGGTGGTAGAGCGCGTGGGCCAGGCGGTAGACCGTGATGGCCATCAGCCCCGGATAACTGAAAATGATCTCGTCATGGCTGGCGCTGGCCGGATCGCCCTCGTAGGCGGCGCGCACGTCGCTGGCCAGCGTCCGGCGCAGCCCCGGCAGGGCGCGCACGAACTCCAGCGCCTTCTGGCGCCCCTGGTCCTCGCACAGGCTGCACTCCTGGTCGTAGCGGTAGCAGTCGTGGCGGATGGCCCAGGTGATCTGGCGGGCCAGGTCCTCGTATAGCTCGGTCACTTCGCGCCCCAGGTGATAGGGCAGGTTAACCCCGTCCAGGCGCTCGTTGCTGTAATAGCCGGGAAACAAGATGCGCCGCCCCTGCTCCACGATGGCTATCACCGCCCGGCGCGAGGGGATGGGCACCGGGCTGACGTGGGAGAAGCAGCCCTGAGTGTGGCAGGTGGCCACCAGGTCGTTGACGATGCCGGGAATCTCCTGGGCCAGCCGTTCGGCCGTATCGGCCTCCGGCTTGCAGCCCAGGGGGTCGCGCTCCTGCTGCATGGAAAAACCTCGCTGGGGTTGCCGGTGACGCGGCGGGCCTCGTCCGCCGCCTGAGGTCAATGATAGCACGGCGTAAAAGGCGAGGTCAGGATTCCTTATCCATAAGGTCGGGATATAGGCGGCGGGCGCAGTCGGGGCAGATGCTGTGGCTGAACTCGGCCTGGCTGTGGCGGCTGATGTAGGCCTCGATCTGGTTCCAGTAGCCCTTGTCGTCGCGCACCCGCTTGCAACTGGCGCAGATGGGCAAGAGCCCGCTCAGGGTCTTGACCTCGGCCAGGGCCTGGGTGAGCCGGGTCACCATCTCCTCGCGCTCGCGCTCGGCGGCCAGGCGCAGGGTGATGTCCTGGCCGAAGATGGCCACGCCGCCGGCCGCGCGCCCCTCCCGGCCCAGGGGATAGAACGACAGGTCGTAGTCGCGGCCCAGGCGGTTGTCCTGGAAATGCTGGGGCTGGCCGGTGGCCAGCACCTGCATGAGGCGCTCGCGCCGGTTTTCTTTGACGTCGGGGGTCATCAGTTCCAGGAAGTCCCGGCCGATGAGCTCCTCCACCGAGCCGCCCAGGCGCTGGGCGGCCACCTGATTGACGGCCCGGACGCGCAGGTCGCGGTCCAGCAGGATGGCCGACTCGTGGGGGGCGTTGAGCAGCGCCCGCCAGGTCTCCTCGCTGGCCTTCAGGGCCTGCTCGCTCTGTTTTAGCTCCAAAAAGAGCAGCTCGTAGGGCCGGCGCAGGCCGGTCTCGATCAGGGCCTTGTACACGAAGAAATAGGCCAGCAGCTTGAAAAGGTGGCCCACCTGGTTGGGCAGGTCGTAGACGCCCACATAGAGGGTGAAGGCCAGGCCGGCGGCGATGCTGAGGGCCAGCGAGGCCAGCAGGGCGCGGTGGACGCTGGAGGAGAACTGCTCGCGGCGAACCCGCAGCAACAGCATGGCTCCGGCGAACATCGCCATGGTGAGGTACTCGCTGGCCACCTTGAAGCCGGTCAGGCCCTGGCCCTCGCGATAGCAATCGGGGAATGCGCCGCCGAAGATCGACCACACCAGGAGCGCGGTAACCGCCCCGTAGGCCAGAACCGGCCACTTGGCGCGCACCTTGCGCCCCAGGAACCAGGGCGCCAGCAGAAAGCTGATCGCCAGGAGGTAGCGCGAGGCGATCCAGAGCTGGGTGGGCAGGTTGGCGTCGTAGTCCGGAAAGACTCCCATGCCCTTGTAGGCCAGGGTGTGCAGCAGGTCCAGGCCGGCGGTGAAGGCGTAGGCGGTGCCCAGAAAGACAAGGTAGCCGTTGTCCAGAAACCGGCGGGCGTTCCAGGCCAGCAGGAAGATGGAGCCGGCCACCACCATGCAGAAGCCTTCGACCAGGCCGTGGAAGAGCAGGTAGGACTGCTGCCGCGCCCAGAACAGGCCTGCGAAAACCAGCAGCCAGAAGAACACCTGGCGCCAGGAGACCAGGGGGTCGCTAGTTTGCGCAGGACGTTGGGACATCTGGTCTGGCCTTCGTCTGGGGTGTGGACCGGCGCTTGGCTTCCAAAACATAGCATCATCGGAGCCGCCGCGTCCGGTTTTCTAGCGCTGCCCGGCCCGCGCCTCCAGCCTGGTCAGGCGCAGGCCGGCCACGGTCAGGGCGCTTTGGCCGCCGGCGGTCAGGCGGAACTCGACCCCTGTGGCCGGGGCGGCCAGGCCGAAGGACAGGAGCAGCAGGCCGGGGCCGGCGGCCTCGGCCCGGGCCAGCACCGCCTGGCCGCCGCCCATGGCCGCGTCGGCGACGGCGATGGGGCCGGGGCCGGGGCCGGGTTCGGCCACCAGATCGAAAACCGCCTGGTAGCGCCCCGGCGGCAGGTTCAGGTATTGGCAGCAGACCAGCAGGCCGGCCGCCCCCGCCGGGGCGCTCACGCCGGGGGCGTCCTTGAGCGGACGGGCCGGCGGCCGGGCGTGGCGGCGGGGGGGCAGGTCCAGGCTGAGGAGCCCGGCCAGGGCGGCGCGGCCGGCGGGGTCGTCGGGCCGCAACCGCACCGCCCCGCCCTCCACCGCCGCCAGCCGCCGCCACAAGGCCAGGGTCTGCTCGGCCCCGCCCTGGCCGGCCAGGCCCGGCCCCAGGGTCTGGGCCGTCGTGGCCGCGGCCGCGACGGCCAGCGCCCCGCCCGCCAGCCAGGCCAGCGCCCGGTTGGGGGCCTGGCGCCGCCGGCCGAACTGCCAGCAAAGGACCAGACCCAAGGCCAGGGCCAGCCAGAGCGCCGCCAGGGCGGCGTTGGCCGCCGCCTGGGCGGGCCCGGCCAGGACCCAGGTGGGCAGCCAGGCCGTCAGCAGAGGAAAATCCAGCCAGGCCTGGAGCGCCGCGCTGTGGCCGTAGACCGAGGGCGGATAGGCGAGCACGTAGAGCGAGCCGGCCAGGCTGGGGAAAGCCAGCACCAGCACGGCCAGCTTGAGCCGGGGCGGCCCCCAGGCCAGCCCGGCCGCCAGCCCCAGGGCCAGCCAGGGCAGGGCGGCCACCAGGTAGCGCGAGGGCGGGCACTGGCCGCCGTGCCAGTCGGTGAAAAGCCCTACGGTGAGATAGGTGGTTGCGAACAGGGCCAGGGCCGGCCAGCCGGCCGCCGGCCGCCGCCGGACCAGCCAGACCAGCCCGGCCAGGCCGGCCAACCACACCGGCGCGTAGATCAACAGCCCCTCGGCTCCGTCCACCCACAGCCCGCTCAAGCCCTCCCAGACCCCGCGCGGGTTAAGGTACACGTGCCCCCAGCCGTGCAGGTCGGCGGGGGGCAAGAGCCGGCCGTACTGCACCCACATCAGGCGCATGAACAGCCCCGCCCCGACGATGAGCGGCAGGCCCAGGGCGATCAGCGCGGCCGGCCGCCGGCGCAGGCCCCAGGCCGCCAGGCCGGCCAGGATCAGGGCCAGGGGCGCGAAACGCTCGTGCAGCCAGGGCAGGCCGGCGATGAGCGCCCCGGTCCAGAAGAGGGCCGGCCAGGCCAGGCCGCCGGCCTTGAGCGCCCGGCGCAGGCCGGCCAGGGCAAGGGCCGCCGCCGCGACTTCGGGAAAGAACAGGTTGGCGTAGATCAAACCAGGCAGGCAGAGCACCAGCGCCGCCGCCCCCGCCAGGGCCGGCCCGTCGCGGCCGGTCAGCTCGCGGCCCAGGCCGTAGACCCCGGCCGCCAGCCAGGCCATGGCCAGCCAGAGGGCCACCGTCGCCCAGCGGTGCGCGTCCTGGCCCAGCATCAGCCCCCAGGCGTAGAAGGGCGCGGCCAGGGCGGCCAGTCCGGGACGGTGGTTGGAATACCAGCCGCCCCCCGGGCCGGGGCGGCCGTGGCCGTCCACCGGGCTTTCGGGCCGGTCGAAGAACCGGCTGTCGCGCAGGCGGACGTTGTTGGACAGGTCCCAGTCGTGGTCCACGGCCAGGCTGTGGGCGCAGAGCAGGTGGTGGGGCTCGTCGCCGGCCAGGAAAGGCCCTACCTGCGCCTTGACCGCGACGAGCCGCGCCCCCACCCCGGCGCAGACCGCCAGCGCGGCCAGGCATACCATCGCCGCCAGCCAGGGCCGGGGCCGGCGCGCCCCCTCCGCCGCCGTTTGGCCGGCCGGGGCGGAGACCGCCAACTGCCCGGCCGCCGCCGCCAGCGCGGCCAGGGCCAGCAGCGGCCAGGCCTGCCGGGCCAGGGCCAGGGGGGCGGGGTCGATGGGCCAGACATAGACGGCCAGCTCCAGGGCCGGGGCCAGAAGCAAGGCCA
>JBMORH010000001.1:0-17088 GCA_049322275.1 Thermodesulfobacteriota bacterium | reverse complement strand
AGAACCGACTCGCTGATCCTGGGCAGCGAACCTTCGGGCACCTTCAGCCCCTTTGACTTCCTCGGCATACTGGCTCCTTCCTCAAGCCTTCATATGCCTCAAACACAAAATTCTGGATAGGCCCTGGTAACGGGTATTTTACAGCAAACTTCGCTCAGAAATTGAAGGACACCCTCCTGAGCTACGAACGCGCGGATGCTACCATAAGGCGCTACTATCAGGAAATGATCGATCCAGGCTGGGCAGACTCGATAGGCTGCCGTAACAAAAGGAAATCTTCTCGCGTCGCGCCTTGCACCCCTTGACCTCCCCCGGCCCAGCCTTTATGCTGCCCAGAGCGGCGGGGCGCGCCAACCCGCCCTGCCGCCGGAGGCCGCCCGTGAGCGACGAACAAGCCAACCCGCCCCGCCCGGCCTGCTACGGCGTGCTGGAGAGGGTCTTTCCCCGCACCGCCCAGGGCCTGCGCGAGGTGCAGACCCAGTGCTGGAACTGCGCCGAGCGGGTGGAGTGCCTGCGCGCGGCCATGGCCCAATCCGAGCAGCGCCGCGCCATCAACGAGGAGCTGATCGGCCGCCAGAGCGCGGCGGTGGGGGGCGTGGCCGGCTTTCTCCAGCGCTGGTCGCGGCTAAAGCAAGAGAACCAGAAGGGCGGGCGCAAGTGATCTGCGTCTGCCCCTATTGCGGCGGCGACGTGGACTGCGACGCGGCCGCGCCCGGCGCGGCCCCCGGCGTCATGATTTGCCCGGCCTGCGGCCAGGAGCTGGACCGGCCGGGGCAGGCCGCGCCCGCCCTGGCCCAGCCCCCGGCCGGGGACGAGGCCGCCCCGGCCGCGAGCCCCAGCCAGCCCCCGCCCGCGCCGCAACAGGCCACGCCCCCGCCCGAATGCGACGGCCTGGCCAGCCTGGCCGAGCAACTGGGCAAGACCCCGCCCCCGCCGCCGGAGATATCGCCCCTGGCCCCGGCCTGGGAGGGGCCGGGCAACCTCGTGGTCGCCCTCTGGCGCACCACCTGGCAGGTGCTGGGCCATCCCGGCCGCACCCTGGGCGCGGCCGGCCGGCCCGGCCTGGCCTGGCCGCTGGGCTACGGCCTGATCCTGGGCAGCCTGGGCGCGGCGGCCCAGGTCTTCTGGAGCCAGGCCCTGGGCTGGGGTGCCGCGCCCGCCCGCAAGGCGCTGGTCAACCTGGCGCTGACCCCGCTGGAGGTGGCGGCCGCGCTGTTCATCCTGGCGGCGCTGGTCCACGCCATGCTCTTCATCCTGGGCGGGGCCAGACAAGGCTTCCGGGCCAGCTTCCGGGTGGTGGGCTACAGCCAGGCCAGCGGCGTCTTCGGGCTGGTCCCCGGCCTGGGGCCGGTGGTGATGGTGGTCTGGGGGCTGGTGGTCATGGTGGCCGGCCTGGCCGCGGCCCACGGCATCGGCAAGGGTCGGGCCTTCTTCGCCCTCGTCCTGCCCCTGGCCCTGCTCCTGCTCATCCTGGCCGGCCTGGCCGTGATCTTCGGCCTGGGCGTCATCATGGCCGGCATGGGGGCGCAGGGCCGCCTGCTGCCGGGCTTCTGATCGCGTCCTCCCGGCGTTTTTCCTTCCCGCCCCGGCGAACCGCCCGCCGCCCAGTCGGGCGCGGACCGGCCGTGGTCACGCCCGCCCCGCCACCCAGGGCAGCCGGTCGCGCAGCCAGCGCAGGGGCAACAGCGCCAGGTAGATGGGGAACAGGTAGCAGCCGCAGAGCAGCACGCTGTTGAAATCCAGGAACCTGGCCGCGAAGACCACCCCCAGCACGTTGTTGACGTAGACCATGGCCACCATGCCGGTGAGCGGGGTCAGGCGGCCGGGCAGGGCGCGCCCCAGCAGCAGGGCGGACAGGACGTAGAACGCCCAGAGCGCGAAGCTGACCGCCACCGCCACCAGGAAGCGGGCGGGGTCGTCCCGGAAATGCTGGCCAAAGGGCGCGAAGACGATGACGCTGATGATGAACATCAGGGCCAGGGAAGCGGGATAACCCACGCGGCCGAGGAATCCCACCAGGCCGGGGGTCCAGCGCCGGGCCAGGCCCATGAGCGCGGCCGGCGCGAAGATCATCATGGCCAGCAGCCAGAACATGGGCAGGAAGGGCACCTCGGTGCTGGCCCCGGTGAGCAGGCGGATCAGGGCCGGCAGGCTGATGGGCAGGACGAGCGAGGTGACCACCACCGTGATGATCACCCGCGGCATGTCCGCCCCCAGCAGCGAGGCGAAAAAGGGGCTGGTGACGCCGGCGCTGACCGCGCTGAGCGCCAGCGCCGCCAGGGCCCAGTCCGGCCACAGCCAGCGGAAGATGGCCCACATGGCCAGGGGCAGGGCCAGGAGCTTGAGCCCCGACCAGAGCGCCACCTCCAACCAGGCCCCCGGCTGGGGCTTGAGCAGCGCGGCCAGGTCCAGGCGCAGGAAGCTCAGGAACATCAGCGCCATCAGCAGATAGGGCGTGGCGGACTTGAACTGGCCGGCGGTTTCCGGGATCAGCACGCCGATGCCCATGCCGCCGAAGGTGGCGATGACCAGCAACAGATCGCGCAGGCGCATGCGATGAACCTCGCCGCGGGCAAGACGGGCTAAGGTGGCGGGGGGCAGTATAGCACGCCGGGCTCAAGGCGGCGCGCGCCGGCCGCGCCGCCGGGGCCGGGCTCGGCCTGCGGGCGCGGGTGGTCTATAATGCGGGTGTTTATAATAAGGCCGGGCCTGGGAAGGGCCCGCGAAGCGAATCAACGCCATGCCTGGAGAAAGCCATGCCGCAGCCCATCGTGATCGACCTGGCCGGGGTCAAGCTGAGCGGCGAGTTCGACGACTCGCCCGCCGGCAAGGGCCTGGCCAAAAAGCTGCCCATCAAGCTGAACCTGAGCCGCTGGGGCGAGGAATACTACGGCAACGCGGAAACCGACCTGGGCCGGCACGGCGGCCCGGCCCGCGAGGAGATGGCGGTGGGCGAGCTGGCCTATCACGACGGCACCGGCTGGTTCTGCATATTCTTCGGCCCCACCCCGGCCAGCCACGGCGACGAGCCCCGCGCGGCCCTGGCCGTGCAGCCGGTGGGCAGGGTCGCGGGCGACTGGGCCGCGGTCAAGGCCCTGGGCGGCCGGGTGCGGGCCACCATCAGCGCGGCCTGAGCTCCGGCCAGCCCGGCGGCTACAGGTCGGCCCGCATCTCGTTGAGGCCGGTGATTGCGCTGCGCTGCTTCTTCACCCGCGAGCCCTGGACGCGGGCGATGAAGATTTCCACGGTGGTGAAGACCGTGGCCGCCAGCAGGTGGCCGCCGCGGGCCAGGCCGTCGTCCTGTCCGGAGGACAGGATGCAGTGGACGTGCAGCACCGGGTCGCCCGGCTTCAGCGCCCCGAACCCGCCGTGCTGGGGCACCAGGTTGCCCTCGATGCTCAAAAGCTCCAGGGGGCCGGCTAGCCGGATCGGATTGAGGCCCCCGGCCGGGTCGATGGGCAGGGTCAGGCCGGGCCGGGGGGCCACGAAGGCCACGTCGGTCAGGCTGCCGATGCCGGAGAGGATGGCGGCGCGCTCCCAGCCCCGCGCGGCCACGGTCTCTACCAGCCTGGCCATCAGGTCGTCGCCGGGCTGGAAGCGGGTGAAGACCACCTCGCTCAGGTCCACGCTCTCGCTGAATCTGGGTTCCATCGGATCGCCTCCCGGCCGGGGGGTGGTTTCGGGCGCCGGGGCGTGGCCCCCGGCCGTTTAGCATTGTCGCACCAGTGGCCGGGCCGGGGTCAAGCTGGATCGACCGTCTCGACCGGCCAGGCGGGCGCGGGGACGGCGGCCAATCTTACCCCTTATCGCGGATGATGTTTTAGGCTAAAATTCCACGAGCGGCTAAGCCCTGAGAGACATCACCCCGCTGCCGCCCCAGAACTCGGAAGGTTTGCCATGAACGACATCCGCCCGCCGGCGCCCGGCGCCACCACCACCATTGAGCTGTCCGGCTTTCCGGTGCGGTTGTGGTGGAAGCTGCTGGAAACCGCCCAGCTCAAGGGCGTGAGCGTCAACTACCTGGTGCTGAGCATCCTGGCCCAGGCCGTGGACCACAACGACTACGGCGAAAGCTACGACCTGGTGGTGCAGGAGATCAGCCAGCACCTCAAGGACCAGTAGGTCCGGCCAAAAAGCCGACCCCCGGCCTTGGGGCCGGGGGCGGAGATTGCTGGAGGCTGGCGGTCCGGACGTCCGCTCACTCCTCGCGGGTGGCCATGACCGCGATGGTGGTGACGATGGACCAGAAGAAGCCGGCCACACAGGCCCCCCAGATCACGCCGAGCATGGTATTCCTCCCGCCGCTAAGGGTCTGACGCTCACCGGCGCATATTAGTACAACCGCGGACAAATGCCAACGGGTTTTTGCCTGGGTTGCGTTAACATCCAGGGCTGAACGACTGCCAGCCCAGGCCCTTCTGCCCGGCATCCATAGACAAAAATCATCAAAATAGCATCAAGTTACAACTTGGAAACGGCCCTTGGCCGGTCGCCGCGCCCCCCGGTTGCGGAACCGCCGCTCCGGTTGGCGTTAACCGGTTAACGCCAGGCGACGCCACGGACGGAGGCCTGGCGGCGGACCAAGGACTGGCCCGGAGGCCGGCCAGTCGGCTGTAACCACAATGCGCTTAAATGACACATGAAATTAACATGGCGCCTGGCCGGATCGGCCGGGCGTCCGGGCCGTCGCCGGGTTGCCAGGGCATGGCCGCCGGGTGGACCAGAGCGTTAACCTTAACGCCAGGTCTGGGCCGACGTTTTGGCTCATACAATTTAACACTCTGTAATAATGGAAAAAATTACTTAACCCCCTACCTGGTACGGCAGTTGCTAACCAGGCCGGCATGAACGCAACCCGATTGGCCGGCCAGCCCGGCCCAACCCTTAGTCCGGTGGAGGTGGATATGTTCAAGCGCGTCATCACCCTGGTCCTGGCCCTGTTCGTGCTGGCGGGCAGCCTGGGGCTGGCCATGGCGGCCGAGGGCAACTCCCGCAAGGGCAAGTATTTGTTCCGCAAGAATTGCCGCGCCTGCCACGTGGAGAACGGCCAGGCCAAGGATCTGAGCCCCATGGACCTGACCCAGGCCCAGTGGAAGCAGACCTTCGCCGACCCGGCCAAGCTCAAGTGCAAGGACGAGTGGGCCAAGCTGTCCAAGCAAGACCTGAACGACATCGAGGTTTACATGGTCGAGGGCGCCAAGGACTCCCCCACCCCGGCCAAGTGCAAGTAGGCGACCCTGGGGCCGGCCCCGGCCGGCCCCGGCAAGACCCCCAGGAGAGCAGGTCATGGCCAGCAAGCGATTGGTTGTCTCCCGGCGCGGCTTCCTGAAGATCGGCGGCGCGGCGGCCGCGACGGCGGCGGCGGGCGGGCTGCTCAAGCCGGCCCCGGCCAAGGCCGACCAGGGCCTCCCGCCCGGCTTCGAGAGCAAGTTCACCGTCTGCGACATGTGCTTCAACAAGTGCAGCGTCATCGCGCGGGTGAGCGGGGGCGTGGTCCAGAAGCTGGACCCCAACCCCAAGTTCCTGAAAAGCAGGGGCATGCTCTGCGCCAAGGGCAACGCCGGCATCAGCCAGCTCTACGACCCCAACCGTCTCAAGCACCCCCTGCTCAGGGTGGGCGAGCGCGGCGAGGGCAAGTTCAGGCGCATCTCCTGGGAGGAGGCCCTGGATCTGGCCGCCGACAAGATGCGGGCCATCGCCAAGGAGTACACCCGCTGCGGCATGCTCTTCATGGCCGGGGCGGACATGCAGAGCCTGTTTGTGCACCGCTTCGCCGAGGCCTTCGGCTCATACAACATCATCAGCCACGAGTCCAACTGCCTGTTGAGCAACAACCGGGCCTTTTTGGACACCTTCGGCGAGGTGCCCATCCCCGACGTGCTCAACAGCAAGTACATCCTCATGGTCGGGGCCAACCGCTTCGAGTCCCTGGTGACGCCCGACAGCATCGACCTGATGACCGCCATGCGCTCCCGCGCCTGCAAGCTGGTGGTGCTGGACCCGCGCTACACCAAGACCGCCGCCCTGGCCGACGCCTACCACGCCATCCGCCCCGGAACCGACCTGGCCCTGATGCTGGCCCTGATGCACGTGCTCATCAACGAGGGACTCTACGACAAGCAGTTCGTGGCCGAAAAATGCTTCGGCCTGGAGCAGCTCGCGGCGCACGTGCAGCCATACACCCCGGAATGGGCGGCGGCCGAGACCCAGGTGCCGGCCGAGGCCATCCGCGAGATGGCCCGCGGCCTGGCCGCGGCCGCGCCGGCGGCCATGGTCTATCCCGGCCGGCGCAGCAGCGATTACGCCGACTCCACCCAAATCCGGCGCGGCTTCGCCATCGTCAACGCGCTTCTTGGCAACTGGGACCGGCCCGGCGGGCTGACCGCCGCGCGGGTGGTGGGGCTTAAAAACGGCATACCGCTGAACGCGCCTTTCTATGACGACAACCCGCCGGAGCGGGTGGACGCGGGCATGGCCAGGCTGATGTTCGAGGAGGAGGGCTCCTTCAAGCTCACCCGCGACGCGGTCATCAAGGGCGAGCCCTATCCCATCAAGGGGTTTTTCGCCTATCACGTCAACCCCATGCAGACCGGGGCCAACCGCCAAAAAACCATCGAGATGTTCAAGAAGCTGGACTTCGTGATGGTCATGGACGTGGCCATGAGCGACACCGCCTGGATGGCCGACCTGGTGCTGCCCAGCCAGACCTACCTGGAGCGCCAGGACCCGTGCAGCGCCCAGCAGGGCTCCTCGGCCTGCGCCTGCGTGGTGCAGCGCGACCCGGTGGTGCAGCCCATGTTCGAGGCCAAGCCGGTGTTCTGGGTGGCCCAGGAGCTGGCCAAGCGCCTGGATCTGTTCGAGCACTTCGATTTCACCATCGAGCAGTTCCGCCAAAGGCAGCTCGAAGGCCTGGAGGGCGCGGCCCAGGCCCTGGCCGAGGACGGAGTCTATTACAACCCCAGCAAGCTCTACGGGGTCTACGAGGGCAAGATCTACAAGACCAAGAGCCACAAGATCGAGCTTTACAACCAGCGCTACGCCGAGGCCGGCCTGGACCCGCTGCCGGTCTACACCCCGCCGGCCGATCCCCCGGCCGGCCAGTTCCGGCTGGTGGTGGGGCGCAACGCGGTCATCACCCAGAGCAGCAGCACCAGCAACGCGCTGCTCCTTGAGATGCAGCCGGACAATGACCTCTGGCTGCACCCGGAGCCGGCCGCCCGCCTGGGGATCAAGGACGGCCAGCGGGTGCGGGTGAGCAGCCCGGCCGGCGAGCAGACCCTGAAGGCCAGGGTGACCCACGAGACCCGGCCGGACACGGTCTACATGCACACCGGCTTCGGGGTGCTGAGCAAGGAGCTGGCCGCCTTTGGGCGCGGCGGCTGCATCGCCGCGGTGCTGGTGGACGGCGTGGACGCCATCAGTGGCAACATGGCCATGCACGAGACCTTCGTGCAGGTGGCCGCGGCCTAGGCCGAGACAGGAGGAAACGACCATGGCCGTGAAACTGGGCATGGTGATCGACGCCGCCAGTTGCATAGACTGCAAGGGCTGCCAGGCCGCCTGCAAGGTGGCCAACCGGGTGCCGGCGGGTCAGTGGCGCAACTGGGTCAAACGCGGGGACGCCGAGTTGGCCGCCCAAGAGCGCAAGGGGTTGCGCTTCCAGCCCGGCAGCTGCATGCAGTGCGACAAGCCCACCTGCGTCTCGGCCTGCCCCACCGGCGCCACCCACAAGGACCGCACCGACGGGGTGGTCAAGATCGACCGCGGGTTGTGCATCGGCTGCGGCCAGTGCATCGCCGCCTGCCCCTATGGCGCGCGCTACCGCCACCCGGAGCTCAGGGTGGCCGACAAATGCGATTTCTGCGCCGAGCGCCGGGCGGCGGGCTTGCAGCCGGCCTGCGTGGACACCTGCCCCACCAAGGCCCGCGTCTTCGGCGACTTGAACGACCCCACCAGCGAGGCCGGCCGCCGGCTGCGCGGGGGCGGGGCGGTCCAGGTGGTCAGCGCAAAGAGCGACACCGACCCCAACATCTATTACCTGGGCGACCCCGGCCCGGCCGACTGGCCGGTGGAAGCCAGAATGCCCACGCCCTGGATGTTCTGGAAAAGCCTGGCCGGCCCGGCCCTGGAGGCCCTGGTGGGGCTCACCGGCCTGGGCGTCATCGCCATGTACGGCCGCCAGCTCATCCTGGGCGAGGGCGACAAGCCCGCCGAGGACGGCCACGGCCCGGAAGGAGGCGGCCATGAGTAAGACGATGCTGCGCCGGCACACCCGGGCCGGGATTTTCATGCACTGGTTCAACGCGGCCAGTTGGCTGTTCCTTTTGGCCACCGGCCTGGGGCTGATCGACAACCCCGAACTGCGCCCTTTCGGCCCCGGCTATCCCGGCGCGCTCCGGGCCATGTTCGGCGGCGGGGCCAATCTGCTGATGGCCCACTGGCTGGCGGCCCTGGCATGGCTCGCGGTCTGGTTCGGCTTCATCGCCCTCTACGCCACCCGCCACGTCCTCCCCTTCCTGCGCCAGATCGCGGCCATCAGCCCGGCCCGCGACCTTGAGTGGATGGCCAAGAAGCAGGTGCAGATGATGGTGGGCTACAAACTCATGGCCAGGCTGGTCAGGCCCCTGGGCTGGGACGGCAAGCTGCCGGAGCAGGAGTATTACAACGCCGGCCAGAAGCTGGCCGCCCAGGGCATCATCGCCGGGGCCCTGGTCCTGGTGGGCACCGGCCTGGCGATGCTGGCCAGCAAGTACGTCCTGGGGCCGGGCTGGGAGACCCTGGTGCAGTGGAGCATCACCATCCACTACCTGGCGGCCCTGTTCACCACGGTGCTGCTCCTGGTCCACGTCTACATGGCGGCCATCTCCAGCGAGGAGCGGCCGGCCTTCATCAGCATGTTCACCGGCGCGGTGCCGGCCGAATACGCCCGGCGCCACCACAAGCTTTGGCATGACCAGGCGATCCGCGAAGACGCCTGAGCCCTGGATCGCACATCAACCGCGCACGCGAGGAGGCAGGAATACCATGAAACGTCTTGGCAAACTGACGGCCCTGGCCTTGGCCCTGACCCTGGCCCTGGCGGGCCTGGCCTTGGCGGCCGAGGAAAAGAGCGCCGCCCAGGCGGCCGGATCCTTCGAGATGTTCCCGGAGCTGGTGGACGCCGCCTTGGTCAAGAGCCTGGTGGACCACAAGACCATCGGCCTGCTGGTGGATTCGCGCCCCAAGCCCACCAAGTACGACCAGGGCCACATCCCCGGCGCCATCAGCCTGCCCTTCAGCGCCTGGGAGAAGATGAAGGGCCTGTTGCCGGCCGACAAGGCGGCCCTGGTGGTCTTCTACTGCGAGGGCCTCACCTGCCCGCTCTCCCACAAGTCGGCCTTCCTGGCCCAGAAGATGGGTTACAGCAACGTGAAGGTCTACGCCGAGGGCTGGCCGGAGTGGAAGGAAAAGTTCGGCGCGGGCGTGGCGGCGGCCCCCAAGGCGTCGGCCGGCGGCCCGGCCAAGGGCCTGAAGGCCGGCAAGCAGGAGGGCAGCCTGGACCAGGCCGCCTTCCAGGAGATCATCAAGACCAAGCCCGACACCATCCATCTGGTGGACGTGCGCGACCCGAACGAGTTCGCCGCCGGCCACATCAAGGGCTCGGTCAACCAGACCGTGGACCAGGTGGAGAAGAACATCGCCAGCCTGCCCAAGGACAAGCCGGTGGTCTTCGTCTGCGGCACCGGCGCCCGCAGCGGCGAGGCCTATTACCTGGTCAAGGACAAGCGGCCGGAGCTGACCGAGGTCTACTACATCGACGGCGAGATCGCCTTCGACAAGGACGGCGGCTTCAAGCTCTCGCCGGCCAAGTAGCGGACGCCGGGGCGGCGGCGTGTCGAGTCGAGCCGCCTCCAACCCCACCCTCTCCTCCGGTCGCCGGGGGAGAGGGGCCAGGGAAACATGGCGGCTCGCCAACGAGCGATATTATCTATCCCGGCCCTCGCCGCCGCCCTGCGGCGGGGGATGGCTTTTTTTCAGCTTCACCCTCGCCCCCGCCTCGCAGGGGAGAGGGGAGGGTGAGGGGGCTCCCCAGTCTGGCTTTCAACCCGGCCCCGGAGGCTGGTTCAAGATGGGCTTTTGGACGCGCATCCCGGTTTTGGCGGCGCTGCTGGCCGGCCTGCTCTGCGGCCAGGCCTCGGCCGCCGGGCAGCCGGCCTGGTGGGCGGACATGGCGGCCGAGGCCCAGGCCGGCGGCTACCGCTTGGTCGACGAGGCCGGGCTCAAGGACCTCATGGCCCGGCGCGGCGACCTGGTCATCCTGGACGCCCGGCCGGATTACGAGTTCGAGCGCGGCCACATCCCCGGCGCGGTCAACCTGGAATTCCACCTGGGCGACCGCCTGCAGATCAAGCCCGACAAGGCCGAACGCCTGCGCGCGCTGCTGGGTCCGGACCTGAGCCGGCCGGTGGCGGTCTATTGCCGCAGCTTCAGATGACTGCGCGGCGGCGTCGCCGCGGCCTGGGCCGTGCGCCTGGGCTACAAGAACGTGCTGCGCCTGCCGGGGGGGTATTACGGCTGGCTGGAGCACAACGGCCTGCCCCTGCCCGGCCTGCCGCCGGGGCTAAACCTGGGCGACGACTTTCCCGACTGCCGCCTGGTGGTGCTGGAGGGCGAGGAGGACCGGCGCTACCTGGGCCTGCCGGAGGGCACCAAGGCCTTCTCCCCGGCCGAGGCGGCCAGCGAATACCTCCTGGTGGAGCTGTATCAGGAGCTCTGCCTGGGCTGCCTGGAGGCGGTGCCCGAATACAATCGCCTGGTGGGGGAGATCGCGGCCGACGACTACCTGCGCGACCGCCTGCGCCTCATCGGCCTGGGCGTGGGCAGCCCCTACCGCGAGGTGCGCCGCTTCCGCCGCGAGCACACGGTGGCCTTCCCGCTTTTCGCCGACCAGCGCCGCGAGCTGTTCCACTGCCTGGGCGAGCCGGAGCTGCCGGTGGCCTATCTGCTCAAGCGCCAGGCCGGCGGGCGCATGCGGATCATGGCCATCCTTTCCGGCCCCATGGGCGACCACGAGGCGCTCCTGCGCCGGCTCAAGGCCGTCATGACCGCCTCCGCGCCTTGAGCGTGCGCACGCGCAAAGGGCGCCACCGGCCTGGCCATCATGGGCGCGGGGTAAGGCGGGATAAGGGCCCGGAGCCGTCCGAGCCGATTCGCCGGTCGCGGCGCGCGACCCCGCCCCCGCTAGAAGCTGATGCAATTTGTCGCCTGACGACCCTGGCGGGCCTGGCAGCCTCGCGCCGCCCTACAGCGCGCCCCAGAGCATGCGGGTGGCCATTATCACCAACAGCGCCGCGAAGCCCTTCTTGAGCACCGGCACCGGCAGGGTGTGGGCCAGCTTGGCGCCCAGGGGCGCGGTGAGGATGGACAAGAGCGCGATGCCCACGAGGGCCGGCAGGTAGATGAAGCCCAGGGTGTGGGCGGGCAGGCCGGGGGCGCCCAGGCCGTTGACCAGATAGCCCGCCGCGCCGGCCACGGCGATGGGCAGGCCGATGGCGGCCGAGGTGCCGATGGCGTTTCTGGTGTGCACGTTGCACCAGATCATGAAGGGCACGCTCATGGTGCCGCCGCCGATGCCCACCAGGGCCGAGACCAGGCCGATGAGAACCCCCACGAAGTTGGTGCCCAGGAAGCCGGGCAGCTCGCGGCTGCCCTTGGGCTTGATGTCCAAAAACATCTGGGCGGACACGAAGTAGAGGAAGATGGCGAAGAATATCTTCAGGAAGTTGGTGGAAAGCTGGGCCGCCACCCAGGCCCCGAAAAAGGTGCCGGCCAGGATGCCGATGGTGATGTCGCGCACGATGCGCCAGTTCACCGCCCCGCGCTTGTGGTGGGCGCGGAAGGAGCTGATGGAGGTGAAGACGATGGTGGCCAGGCTGGTGCCCAGCGCGGCGTGGGCCAGGTAGGCTTGGGGGAAGCCCTGGGCGTCCAGGATCAGGCTAAGGGCCGGGACGATGACCAGGCCGCCGCCCACGCCCATCAGGCCGGCCAGCACGCCGGTGACTAGGCCGGTGAAGCCATAGAGCAGCCAATAGACGAGGTCGAGTTCCATGCCAGCAGTCTCCGCGGCAAAGCGCCAGGGGCCAAACCGTCAAGGGTCATAGCATACCCCCGCGCGGCCCCATGGCAAGCCGTGCGCGATGTTTTTGAGACGGCGCGTGGAGTTGAAGCGCCGGGGGGCCGGTCGGGCCTCAGGCGGTCGGTCTATCCAGCAGCGAGCGCAGCAGGGGGCCGTGGCTCTGGGCCAGGCCCAGGGAGCGGGCCAGGTCGCGGCGGGCGTTGGCCAGGCTGGGCAGGTAATGGGCGGCCAAGCCGCTCAGGCGCTCCAGCTCCATCTGCACCCGCAGCATATCCACGGTGGGATAGGTGCGGCCGGGCTCGAAACGCGCCCGGTGGCAGATGCGGGCCTGACCCTCGATGTTCTGGGGCACTCCGTAGAGCCGGCAGGTGAGCGGCCGGCTCTGGTAGAGCAGGCAGCGGCCGGCATCCAGCAGCGGGCAGGCCACCCGGGCCGCGCTGAGGGCCTTGAGGCGGGCTTCTCCCTGTTGGGCGAAAGCGGCGGCCATGGCCTGGTCGAAGGCCGCCGCGGCCTTCTCGGCCCGGCGCTGCGCCTCGCGCCGGCTGGCGCGCGGCAGCTCGGTGAAGGCCAGGGCCAGGGAGAGCGACTCCACCGGCGAGAGGTCGAACAGGGCGTGGCAGCAGTCGTCGCAGCCCGGCTGGCAGGCCACGGCCTGTGGGAACTCGGTGGCCACGCGCGCGAAGGACGCATCGGCCCTGGCCCGCAACTCATCGAGCTCGGCCATGATCTCGCGCAGGGTGTTGCCGGGGTGCGCCATGCCCCAAGCATAGCGCAAACCCGGCCGCCGGGCATCCCGGCCGGCTAGTCTTTGCCGAAGAAGGCGTCCAGGCCGCCGGGCAGGATGGAGCCCTCCCCCTTTTGCTTGCCGCCGCCGTGCTTGGCGGCGGCGTAGATGCGGTCGGCCAGGCGCGACAGGGGCAGCGATTGCAGCCAGACGTGGCCCGGACCGGTGAGCCGGGCGAAGAACAGGCCCTCGCCGCCGAAAAGCGCGGTCTTGACCCCGCCCACGAACTCCACGTCGTAGTCCACCCCCGGCATCAGGGCCACCAGGCAGCCGGTGTCCACCTTGAGGGTCTCGCCGGCCTTCAGTTCATATTCGAATACCGTGCCGCCGGCGTGCAGGAAGACCCAGCCGTCGCCCATTAGCCGCTGCATGATGAAGCCCTCGCCGCCGAAGAGCCCCACCCCGATGCGCTTCTGGAAGGCTATCTCCAGGGCCACCCCACGGGCGGCGCAGAGGAACGAGTCCTTCTGGCAGATCAGCTCGCCGTCCAGGTCCTTGAGGTGCAGGGGCAGGATCTTGCCGGCGTAGGGCGCGGCGAAGGCCACCCTTTCCTTGCCCGCGGCCCCGGCGTGGGTGAACAGGGTCATGAACAGGCTCTCGCCGGTCAGCAGGCGCTTGCCGGCCCCGATTAGGTGGTCCAGGATGCCGCGGGCCTGGGCCTGGCCGCGGCCGTCGCCGAAAATGGTCTGCATGGCCACCCCCGGCGTCATGTAGAGCATGGCCCCGGCCTCGGCCACCGCGCTCTCGCCGGGGTCCAGCTCCACCTCCACGAACTGCATCTCCTGGCCCTCTACGCGGTAGTCGATCTGGTCGGCCCCGGCGCTGGCGGCCCGGGGCGGGGGCGGCGGGGCGGTCGCGGCGGCCGGCCCCAGCAGGCCGGCCAGGCCGGGCACGGTCTTGATGGGCGCCCACTGGCTGCTGCCGGGGCCGTAGGCCCAGGTTTCGGGGCCGATCTCGCCCCGCGTCAGGCGCGCCTTGATCTCCTCCGTGGTCAGGGGGCCCAGGGTCTGCCCGTTGATGGCCAGGTGCCAGACGGCTTCGGACATGATGGCTCCTTTCATGGGGGGGTCGGGGCGCAAATCGGGCGGCGGCGCGCGGCCACCAGCGGAAATGTCTCTTAAACATTGACTTGGGCCCCCAATTGGCATATGTCAATGAGGGGCCGCTCCCCAGCCATTGTAGACAAATTAGCCGCCGGAGTTCCATATCATGGCCAAACCTACGCTGAGCCTCAACGGCAACGTGGTGGAGTTCGAGCCGGGGCAGACCGTTCTGCAGGTCGCCCAGGCCAATGGGGTTAAAATCCCAACCCTTTGTTATCTCAAGGACTGCACGCCCACGGGGGCCTGCCGGATCTGCCTGGTGGAGGTCAAGGGCGCGCGCACCCTGGTGGCTTCCTGCGCCATGCCGGCCGCGCCGAACATGGTGGTGGCCACCGACAGCGATGAGGTGCGCAGGAGCCGCCGCCTGAACATCGAGCTCTTGCTGGCCAGCGGCAACCACAACTGCCTGACCTGCGAAAAGAACGGCGACTGCAAGCTCCAGGCCCTGGCCTACGAGTACGGCATCACCGAGATCCGGTTTGAGGGCCAGACCCAGCATCATCCGGCCGAAACCAGCAACCCGCTGATCGTGCGCGATTTTCAGCGCTGCATCCTCTGCGGCCGCTGCGTGCAGGCCTGCAACGAGCAGCAGGTGAACCGGGCCATCGGCTACGGCTATCGCGGCGCCGAGAGCAAGATCGTCACCGCCGGCGACCGGACCTATGACCAGAGCGACTGCGTGTTCTGCGGCCAGTGCGTGCAGGTCTGCCCGGTGGGCGCGCTGACCGAGAAGAAGGCCGTGGGCCAGGGGCGCAGTTGGGAGCTGAAGAAGGTGCGCACCACCTGCCCCTATTGCGGGGTGGGCTGCCAGCTCTGGCTGCACGTGAAGGACGACAAGATCGTCAAGGTCACCGCGGTGGAGGACGCCCAGCCCAACCGGGGCATGCTCTGCGTCAAGGGCCGCTTCGGCTACGACTTCATCCACTCCCCGGAACGCCTGACCACGCCCCTGATCAAGGAGAACGGCCAGTTCCGCCAGGCCACCTGGGACGAGGCCCTGGATCTGGTTGCCGACCGCCTCACGGCCATCAAGCGCGAGCACGGCCCCGACGCCATCGCCGGGGTTAGCTGCGCCCGCAGCATCAACGAAGATTCCTACAACATGCAGAAGCTGTTCAGGGGGGTGATCGGCACCAACAACATAGACCACTGCGCACGAACTTGACACGCCCCCACCGTGGCCGGTCTGGCCATGGCGTTCGGTTCCGGCGCGATGACCAACTCCTTCGCCGATTTCGAGAAGGCCAAGCTGCTGTTCGTCATCGGCTCCAACACCACCGAGGCCCATCCGGTGGCCGGGGCCTACATCAAGCGGGCGGTGCAGAAGGGCGCCCAGCTCATCGTGGTCGACCCGCGCTACACCGGCATCGCCGAGCACGCGGGCCTGTACGTGCCCATCAAGGTGGGCTCGGACGTGGCCTTCCTCAACGGCCTGATGCACGTCATCATCAACGAGAACCTGCACGACCAGGAATACATCAACAAGTGCACCACCGGCTTCGAGGCCCTCAAGGCCAAGGCGGCCGAATATCCGCCGGAGCGGGCGGCCGAGATCGCCGGCATCAGCCCTGAGCTGCTGGTGGAGACCGCCCGTCGCCTGGCCAGCGTCAAGCCCGCGATGCTCATCTACACCCTGGGCATCACCGAGCACACCTGCGGCGTGAACAACGTGCTCTCCTGCGCCAACCTGCAGATGCTCCTGGGCAACGTGGGCTTCGAGTGCGGCGGCGTCAACCCGCTGCGCGGGCAGAACAACGTCCAAGGCGCCTGCGACATGGGCGCGCTGCCCAACGTCTTGCCCGGCTATCAGAAGGTCATCGACCCGGCCGTGCGCGAGAAGTTCCAGAAGGCCTGGGGCGTGGAGAAGCTGGACGACAAGAACGGCCTGATGATGCCGCAGATGTTCGACGCCATCCTGGCCGGCAAAATCAAGGCGCTGTGGGTCTTCGGCGAGAACCTGGCCAACACCGAGCCGGACATCCGCCACATGGAGCACTGCCTGGAGTCGGTGGATTTCCTGGTCTGCAACGACATCTTCCCCACCGAGACCACCCGCTTCGCCGACGTCATCTTCCCGGCCGCGGCCTGGAGCGAGGACGACGGCACCTTCAGCAACAGCGAGCGCCGGGTAAACCGGGTGCGCAAGGCCGTCAACCCACCGGGCGAGGCCAAGCCCAACTGGTGGATATTCCGCGAGGTGGCCCGGCGCATGGGGCAGGAGTGGGCCAGCAACAGCGGCCAGGAGATCTGGGACAACGAGGTCAGCGAGCTGGCCCCGGCCCTGAAGGGCATCAAGTACCGCCGCATCGAGAACGACGGCCTGCAGTGGCCCTGCCCGGACCTGGACCATCCCGGCACCTACTTCCTGCACAAGGAGGGCTGCTTCACCTGCGGCCTGGGCGTGTTCCACGCCATCGACTGGACCCCGCCGGCCGAGGTGCCCGACGCCGACTACCCCCTGGTGCTGTCCACCGGCCGGCGGCTCTATCACTATCACACCCGCACCCAGACCGGCCGTTGCGGGGGGCTGAACGACCTCTTGGGCGAGGAGACGGCCGACATCAGCCTGGCCGACGCCGCCGCCCTGGGGGTGGCCGACGGCGACTTGGTGCGGGTGAGCAGCCGGCGCGGTCAGGTGGTGGTGCGGGCCAAGGTCACCCCCCAGGTGCCCCAGGGCCTGGTCTGGATGGCCTTCCACTTCCGCGAGGGCAACGCCAACTGGCTGACCAACCCGGTCTACGACCCCATCAGCCAGACGGCGGAGTACAAGGCCTGCGCGGTCAAGGTGGAGAAGGTGGCCGCCTAGCAGCGCCAAGCCCCTCCCCCGGCCACCGGGGGAGGGAGACAAATACAGCGGGCGGGGATAAACCCCGCCCCTTGTATGTTAAAGGCAGCTACGGGAGCGAGCAGGGCTCGTTCCGAACGCGGGGCCGCCCGACCCGATTCGCCAGTCGCGGCACGCGACCCCGCCCCTTGTATGTTAGTAGTTATGTGTCTGAGTGCGTGTCAGACCGTCCGCCCCTTGGGTTCGAGCCCGTTTTGTAGCGTGAGTCGTCACGCACTTCCCATCATAACCCGAACGGTTG